>JABUFB010000001.1:0-300000 GCA_013314775.1 Armatimonadota bacterium
GTAGAATCCCCCGTACAGCGGTTGCAATGGGGCTGATGGCGATTCGGGTGCTAACCGGGGATTCCGGCTCAACTTAAAATCCCAGGTCCGTAAGGGCGTGAGGGTTCGAGTCCCTCCTCCGGCACCAGAAAGGGATATCAACGATGCCCGCAGATGGCCCGTTACGGCCTCCGCGGGCATTTTCGCTATCTGATCTTGCTCTTGTATGTCGAGGCACGTCTATATAATTCGGCTATATGGTATACTGTAGGCGTGGGGGTTGAAAATCGGAGGTCGATGTGATGGGTCGATATCTCATATCGCCGGTGCTCCTGTTGATTGCCGCCACGGCCTATGCCGCGCTCCCCGTGGGTAGTACGCCACCCCTTTTGTCTGTCCGTGTCCTGGCCGGGCAGGATGCCGGAAAAACCATTGCCCTCGCGGAGCTCCAGGGAAGCTCCCCGTATGTGGTGGTGTTCCTCAACAAGGCGGATGCCCAGGCGGAAGCGTTCATCAAGCAGTTCGACGCGCTGGTTGCCGCTCATCCCGATTGGAGACTCCGGGGCTGCGTGGTGCTGGTGGGCGAGGCCGCGTCGGAGACCGAGTGGGGCAAGGGTCTGTACGCATCGGCGAAACTTGCCAAGACGTCCCTGGCTGCGTTGCCCGATGGGGACCAGGTACGGAAGTGGGAGCCGGTGGATTCTTTCCAGGCTAACTGCTGGTTCGTGTACCAGGGGAGACTACGCAAGCGCTGGGCGCTCAATGCGCCGCAGACCGGCAACCTGGTGGGCAAGCTCAATGTGGCGGTGGGTTTCGCTCTGGACCCACGCTACCAGCCGAAGGACTCGGGCGACGACTGCCCGTGCCGGAACACGCAGAACCCCGGAGGATAGCTGCAGTCAGGTTGGAAACCGGCCGGACGACGGGAGGGAACTGGATTGATCGATTACCTGACACTCCTGCTGGTCAACATGAGCGCGGGCTATGCGCTTCTGGCGTGGTTCGTGCTGAAGGGGTTGGACGCGCCCGACAAGCGCGTCTGGGCCGGGGGCTTCGCGGTTGTTGGGCTGGTAGCCACGGCCTTCGGCGGTCACCTGACTGTGAACTGGCTGTTGCCGGGCGCGTATAGCTCCATGTACGGCGAGATGTCCGTGCTTTTCGGCGCGGTCTACCTGGGCGCCGCTTTGTGCATGGCGTTGGGTTGGGACCTGACCGCGGTTGCGGGGTACGGCGTCTTGGCCGGTGCGGCCGCCGTACTGCTGGGCGTGCGGATGATCGACCTGAAAATGACCCAGATGCCGCTGCTGTCCGGTGCCGGGTTCATCCTGTCGGGTATGGGTGGGGTGTGCGCTCTGCCGGTCTGGCTCTGGTTCAGGGAGCACCGGCTGGTGCGCATCGCTGGGATGCTGGCGATGCTGGGTGCGGCGGCGATCTGGGCGTTCATCGGGTTCATGGCGTACTGGGGTCACGCGGAATCCTTCGGCGAGTGGGTGCCCCTGCTCATGCGGGGTGCCCAAGGGCCGGAGTGATCTGTTGGCCGGGGTGGTACCGAGCACGGCGGGCGCGGGTTTCCTTGACTTGCCGTCACAGCGTCGCCTATAATCCGCCTCGCGGAACAAGTGTAGTGCGCTCCACCGAGTTGGACTTTGCCACGAGCAGGGGGATGTGTTTCTGTGTCTGACGACGATCTTGATCTTGATCTCGACCTGGATTCGCCGCCGGATCCCCCGAAAAAGCGCGGGCTGTTCGGGCGAGCCAAGCCCCCGGACAAACCGGCTGAAGACAAGGGGGCGGAAGGCGAAGCCGAGGCCCGCAAGCCTGAGGTCGTGCCTGCGCACAAGCCCAACGTCTTCGAGCGCATCGCCACTCCGGTTGCCGAAGGCGCCGCGAAAGCGTCGCCGACGGGCTGGAGCCTGAAAACTTTCCTGCTCGGTTTCATCGGGCTCGTTGTTCTGGTGCTGCTTGCCGAGAACTGGCCGGCAATGCGTCTGAATTTCATCGGCCTGCATGTGGATGTTCCCAAATCCGTGGTTCTGCTGGTTACATTCGGCCTGGGGTTTGGGGTAGCGTGGCTGACCTTCCGCCGTCGTGGAGAGCCCGGCCAGCCGAAGATTTGAAAGCTCGTCATGCCGTGGGGGATACCCTTGAGACACCGCCGACCGCTGGGCTTGTTCACCGTCGCCGCGATCCCCTACCTCCTGCTTTCCTCATCCCAGCAGGCAGGCATTGTCACGCACCTGTACCCGGACGGTTCCGGGGAACGGGCCACGTATGCCCGCGCCGCAGCCGGTCGCGCGCCAGAAGTTGCCGGCCTGCTGCGCGACGCCATGCCCCGCGCTGACCTGGCGCGCACCGTGCGAGAGGCCGAAGGGAAGCGCGTCCTGGTCTGGCGCGACGGGCAGTTCGCAGACATGAGCAATGTCGGCGAGGTGGAGACCACAAGGACCGGCATTATCCAGTCGCCCCTGTCCATTTACAGCACTCATACGTGGAAAGAGACCCTCTCCTTTGACCGCGGCGATGCTACGGAGATCGAGATCGAGGGCATGGACCGGGCCGAGATGACGTACATCGTGCGGATGCCCGGTACAGTGACCACCACGAGCCCGCCGGCGCAACTTGAGGGCAACAAGGCGCAGTGGACCGTGAAAGTCACGGATCAGCCGCAGACCTTCACTGCGGAATCGAAGTCAGTTCGCTGGTCGTATGTGATCTTGCTGGCCTATGTGCTCCTGTTCATTGTGGTGAAGCTGATCGTTGTGCTGCCCAGGCTACTGGCCCGCATTCCGCGCAAGCCCCGGAAGATCTGAAGATCTGACGTTCAGCGCACCCGGCGCAATAGCGTCCAATGACCGTCATGGCCGCGGACCACTGTCCGCGGCCATTCTGCCAGATGGGAGATGCCCCGCAATGATCGATCTGCGCAGCGACACCAAGACCCTCCCGACACCCGAGATGCGCCAGGCAATGATGGACGCCGTTGTGGGCGATGACGTGGCTCGCGAGGACCCGACGGTCAACCGCCTGGAGGAGCTCTGCGCCGAGATCACCGGGAAGGAAGCCGGGCTTTTCGTCACCTCCGGCACCCAGGGCAATCTGGTGGCGATGATGGCTCACACCGTCCCGGGGCAGATGATCATCTGCCATGAGAAGGCCCACGTGCTGGTATACGAACAGGGCGGTCTCGCGCGAATCTGCGGGCTGCTGGTTCACACGCTGCCCGGGAAGTACGGGGCACTGGACCCTTGCGAGCTTGAGGCTGCAGTGCCCGAGGATGAAGTCCACAAAGCCCAGGCAGGGCTGGTGGAGCTTGAGAACACCCACAACAACTGCGGCGGCACGGTGCTCACGAAGGAGCAGATCGATTCGGTTGCCGAAGTTGCCCACGCACACGGGATTCCGGTGCACATCGACGGAGCCAGGATTTTCAACGCCGCCACCGCGCTCAACATGAGCGTGCGCGATCTCACCGCATCCGTGGACTCGCTGCAGTTCTGTTTCTCCAAAGGTCTGGGTGCGCCGGTTGGCAGCATGGTGGTGGGCAGTGAGGAGTTCATCTACAAGGCGCGACGCGCGCGCAAGGTGGTCGGCGGCGGGATGCGCCAGGCCGGGGTCATCGCGGCGGCCTGTCTCGTTGCCCTGGAACAGGGCGTGCCGCGTCTCGCCGAGGACCATGCCAACGCTCGCAAGATCGCGGAGACCCTCGCAGCGCTGCCGGGTGTGTGTATTGATCTGGACAGCGTTCAGACCAATATCATCTTCTTCGACGTGTGCCGTCCGGACATCGACGCTCCCTTGCTCTGTGACCGTCTGGCGCAGTATGCGGTCAAGGCGTCTGCCCGGAATGCCACGAGCATTCGTTTCGTGACACATCGCGACGTCTCGGCCGCGGACACGGAAACGGTCTGCGCGGCACTGCGGGATATTCTTGGCTGAGAGGCGTTGCCCCTCCGCAGAGGGCGCCCCATGCTGACACGCACCTTCGTCCACGTTCCATCCATCGGCTATGTGGTTGAGCGCCGTCTTTGGGAGGCCGGAATCGGCTCCTGGGAGGATGCGGTGGCGTGCGAGGTCTGCCCGAAGGGCTTCAGCGCCGCGCGATGGGCACTGGTGCGCGACACCTGCGTCAGTTCCTGCGCGAGCCTGGAGGCCCGGGATCACCAGTATTTCGCGTCCCTGCTGCGCAGCCGGGACCAATGGCGGGCGTTCCCCGAGTTCCGCAATCGTGTGGCATACCTGGACATTGAGACCGACGGCATGTCGGCCTGGAGCAAGGTCACGGTCATCGGCGTGTATGACGGGCGGTCCACGCACACTTACGTTGCCGGGGATAACATGGAAGCCTTCGCCGAGGATATCCAGCGGTACGGTCTGCTGGTGACCTTCAATGGAGGCTCCTTCGACCTGCCCTTCCTGCGCCGCCGCTTCGGCCCGATTTTCGACCAGTTGCATATTGACCTGCGTTTCGCACTGGGCCGGCTGGGGCATCATGGCGGCCTGAAGAGCATCGAGCGCTCCCTGGGCATCAGCCGCGGGGACGAGATCGCCGACATCAGCGGCGACGATGCGGTGCGCCTGTGGCATGAATACCAGCGGGGCAGTCAGGAAGCGCTGGACCTGCTGGTGGCGTACAACCGGGCGGACGTGGAGAACCTGGAGAGCCTCATGGACCTTGCGTATCGGGAGCTTTGGGACCGGCTGTTGAAGACCGGCGGATCGGAGTAAGGAAGTGCGCAGAAGCCTGCCGGTGGCCCCGGCGATTATCCTGATCGGGTGCGGGTTCCTCGTGGACTTCTACGTCGCGATGGTGAGCCTCGCCACCCAGAACCTGGGCATCTATGTGATGCAGGTCGTCCCGGTCATCCTGGGGCTGTTCGCGACGGTAGGCTCTATCGCGTACACCGTGGGCTGCCTGATCTCGGGGACGATTTCCGACCGGTACGGGCGGCGTCGCTGCGCGCTGATCGGTTGCGTCGGTGCGGCGGCGGCCTGGAGTCTCATGCCTCACGCGCCCGACTGGCGCTTCGTGCTGCTCCTTGTGATCGTCCCCGGCCTGTCGCTGTCCATGTTCTGGCCCTCGGTGCAGGCATGGCTGGCGGAACTGGCCGGTTCGGACCGCCGGAAGTTGAGCACGTACATCGGGCAGTTCAACATCCTGTGGTGCGCCGGGCTCATGCTTGGGCCGGTGGCCACGGGATACATCTGGGACTGGAACTGGAGCGCCACCTTCTACATCCCCGCGGCGCTCATGTTCCTGGTTGTGCTGCTGGTGGCCTTCACAGCCAGGCCATCAACCAACACCACTGAGGCCCTTCCGCCGCCCAACGGGGCGCACGAGAACACTGCGCTGTTCCTGAAACTGGCCTGGGTTGGCAATTTCGCGAGCTTTTTCTCCACCCGCACCGTTTCGGCAATGTTTCCGGCTCTCGGCGCCGAGATGCAGTTCAGCCATCCGCTGGTGGGCTGGCTGTTGTTCTCTGTTGGCGCCGGGCAGATCCTGATCTTCGCGTACACATCCTGGGAGCACCGCTGGCAGTATAAGCTCTGGCCCATGGTTGCCGCGCAGGCCGGGGCGGCGGTGGGAATGGTCCTGGCAGCTTTCGGCCGGCAGCCCATCGTATTCGCGACGGGCTTCGCGCTGGTCGGCGTCTCGGCGGGGGTCACTTACGTGAGCAGCCTGTTCTACGCGCTCCACGGACGTAATCATGGTCGCGGGAAGACCAGCGGGTTCCATGAAGCGGTGCTGGGCGGTGGCGTTCTGCTGGGGCCGCTACTGGGAGGCATCGCCGCGCAGGAGTTGAGTTTCCGGGCGCCCTTCGCGATTGCGGCGGGGGTGCTGATTACGGCGTGCCTGGTCCAGGCGTGGCTGCTGGCAGCGGACCGGGCGAAGCAAACGGAAATGGCCCCCGTTGCGACGGGGACAGAGGGGCACGAGAAGTAGGGCGACAGAACCGGGGGACGGCATCGGTGTCCGTACATTCCCCGGCGTGACAACGGCGGCGGGCGAGACGCCCACCCCACGCGGTCAGAGGCCAACGATCCGGCGACGACGCCGTCAGTCCCGATGCGTCCCCATAAGGGCTTCGATGCGGCGAGCGATTTGCTCTCGTTGAGCCAGCACATCCCCAGGGTCGCGCGTGTACGTGGTGAGGTCCGTGGTCACGGGCAGGCACGCCTCGCGGCCAGCTTCCAGGTCCCCCTCCAGCGCCGCCAGCAGGTACAGGTATTCATAGTCCTCGATGCCGTCCCGGATCGCCGCCAGGCGAATGGAGCCGATAGGACCGTCCTTGCCCGCATAGAGCAGTTCCCCGTCGCCGTGCAGCGTCTCCGTCCAGCCGTCCCCTGGCCTTCCCGTGGTAATGCTCCACTTGAGGTCAGGTCCGTCGCGTTCCGGATCGATAGGCCGATCATTGTGCGGTCTGCCCCAGATATTCAGCCCCCAGTAGAGCATCCCGTCCATCTTCTGGTGGAAGACCTGCCACCAGATCACCCGAGCCTCGATCAGCGGATCATCCGCGAGCCAGTTGGCATACGGGTGCCGTGGACCGCAGCAGACATAGCCCCACACCTGCAGGCCGTGGGCGCGGCACTCTTCGGCCTGCTCGAAGCGGTATGCGGCGGTGAGCGGGCAGTTCCAGTCGATGTTCAGGTCACGCATGATCTCGGGCTTCTGGGGCACGTACGCAGTGGTGAGAGTGGGAATGCCGTAACGCTCGCGGATCATCCCGAAATACTCGCGCATCACCGGCCAGAATTCCTCGCCGCGCTCGTCGAACGTGTACACGTACGCCTTGTCCGCGAGGCCGCGCCGCTTCAGTTCCGCCACATACGGGTCCAGGCGGTCGATGAGACTCTGCTTGAACGCCGGGGTGTAGACCTCCAGCGGGCTCCAGCAGACCCAGGTGGCCTTGCCCCGGTGCTTGACCATGTTCAGCACGTTGAAGGCATTGAGGCCCCGGCTGTCGTAATGCTCCAGGTCATCCAGGTCCGGCGGGTCGGTCCGCGAGATGTCGTCGGGGTTGAGGCGGTGCCTTAGCACGTAGTCTCCGTACTGCCGCCGCAATTCGGGTGACAGCGGGCCGTACAGCTTCTCCAGGAACCCATCCATCAGCGCGAAAGCGGTCTTGATATGGGGCTGATCAGGAACGCTGAAGCCGTAGACATTGGCCGTCACCTGCACGTCGAAACCCTGCGCATTGCCGGGGCTGACTGAGACCGTGCCCGAGTACTTCCCGGCGGGCGTCCCCGGCGGCGCGTAGAGTGTGAACCACAGGCTCTGGGTCACTCCGCCGGCCACGTCGAAGTCCGGTACGGGCAACAGCGGATCCGGCCACCAGCCCGGCATGGCATCGGGGAGAGCAGGGTGCTCGTGGAGCTTGGCAAGGTGTACGAAGCCCACCTGGTGCCATTCCACGTTCTTCGCTTCAATGCGCGCGCCCCTGGGACCGGTGAGGTCGGAGATGCGCACTTCGCAGTCCTTCAGATCACGGCCCGGAGCGGCCCGCAGGCACACCTGGAAGCTCTCATACTCATTCCCGGCCAGGGAGATAGACGACGTGAGGTCAGCAGAGGGCTTCTCAGGCGCATCCTGCCTGAGCACCCGGACCAGGGCGTTTTCAGTCCACGCCACATAGCCCATGCCAGGACCGTCCGGGGTGCGCACGGGTGTCTCGTCTGTGAGGGTCTTGCCGAGGAGATCGTCAGTCGCGGTGAGGCGGACCGTGTACTCGCCGCCGGGCAGAAGCGTTCCCGAGGCATCGCGCCCGCCCCAGTTGAGACAAGCGGCGTGGCCTTCTCCGGCGGACTCGAAGACGGGCTGACCCGCGCGCAGCACTTCGGCCTTCCACTTGGCGGGGAGGGACAGGGACGCTGAGAAGTCGATGCTGTTGCCGCCGTACAGGCCGGGGACCGCGCGCTTGCGCTGGACCTCGAAAGGCGCGAGACTCAGGGAGACGTCATCAAACCACACCTGCCCTGTGCAGCGGCGGAAGAGAATGAAGTACTGGATCTTGACGATGGGCTTCTCGGGGTGGAAGACGTACTCGATGTACTCCCAGTCATGAGTGCCCCGGGTGAAGGACTTCTGCCGGCCCCACAGGTTGGTGCCGTCGTCGTACCAGCAGTCCATGTACAGGCAGTAATCGCGGCCGTTCGCGTTCTCGGCCTTACTCCAGCCGCTCACCTTGAAGGGGTGGTTGATGGGTTCATCCAGCACGACCTCCTGCATGGCGCCGAAATATGCTTCCGGATCGTCAGACACGCAGGTGATGCACGTGCCCCCGTCCCGGCCCTGTCCGGGGGAGAGGAGGTAGCCTTTACCTGGCATGCCCCAGCCCGAGGCCTTAGCCCCGTCCGTCTGTTCGAAGCCGGGGTTCACCAGGAGATTTGCCCCCCGTTCGGGCTGCGCATATCCGAGTGCGGCTGTCAGCAGTGCAAGGGCAATCAGTGCCGGACGCATTCTGGTTCGCCTCCGACGAAGGGTTCTGACGCGGAAATCAGCCCATGCTCACGACAACCTTGAAGGCTTCCTTGCGTTCCAGCAACTCGAAGCCCTTGGCGGCGTCCTTGAGGGGCACCACGTGAGTGTAGAAGGCGCGCAGGTTCACGATATTCTGGCGAACCAGCCACAGCAGGTGCTCGTGGGGTTCCCATTCTCGTGGGCCGAAGAACTCGATTGCCCACGTGGACCGGCCCAGCCCGATGTCCAGGGCTCGCCGCTCCATGTCGCCCGGTTGCCGCGTTGGCGCGATGCCGTAGATGCCCAGTCTGCCGTCGGGCGCGAGGAGTGACAGGCCGAGCTCCGCCAGAGCGTCGTCGCCGACGGCCTCGATCACCCGGTCGGCGCCTTTGCCGCCGGTCCAGTGACGCACCACGCCGGCAGGATCATCACGTTCGGCGTTGATGACGGCATCCACGCCGAGTTTCATGGCCCGTGCCAGCGGGGCATCTCGTCTGCCCAGCACGATGACCGGATGGCACCCCAGCAGCCGCGCGAAGAATGCGAAGGACAGGCCCACCGGGCCGCTCCCCAGCACCACCACGCTTCGGCCTGGGCCGACGTCCCAGCGCTGGAGCCAGGAAAGGGTTTCCTTGAGGGTGATGAGCATGGTGGCGTCGAGTGGGTCCAGTTCGGGGGGCACGATCTGGTGCATGGGTGAGCCGCCGAGGGCCGGGTCCTTCACCTTGCCGAACTGAGCCATGCCGCCATACATGCAACTGATCGGCACGTTGTCTTCCGGCGTATACGAGGCACCGGGGCGCAGTACGAGGTCTCCCTCTTCAAAGGTCTGGACGGCCTTGCCGCACTCCACAACTCGCCCAACACTCTCGTGGCCTATGATCCCCGGGTAGGCGTCAGGGCCTTTATAGCGGAAATGGCCGTCCAGGATCTTCCGATCCGTGCTGTTGCAGATGGAGCATGCAAGGATTTCGACGAGACATTCCGTTTCGTCGATGGTGGGCTTAGGAACTTCGCGCACCATGAGTTCGCCGGGCTTTTCAACCACTGCTGCGAGCATGCAGAAAGCCTCCCTTTGTGGGCGGAGTCGGTGTGTCATTCGACCCGCAAGGGAGGCTTTCCTTCGCAATATGACATCTGATCAGGCTTCAGGCGTGAACTCCGACCGGAGTTCGGCTATTCGCCGCCTCACCCAAAGGAGACGGGCGCGTCCTCGTCCCCGCTGTCCGCGCTGCAGCCGAACTCGGGGGTGGTCTCAGCCTTGCCGTAGCCTAGCTTCTCGAAGGCGTCCTGGGCTGCAGGTGACAGGAGGAAGTCCAGGAACTTACGTGCAGCTTCCGGGTTCTTGGCGTTCTTCGTAACTGCCGCCACCGCGTGCATCCCGCCGTAAAGCTCTTCGGGAACCAGCAGAACCGTATCAGCCTTTCCGATCACGCTGAGATCCTTGGCGGATTCATTCTTCTGCCATTCCTCGTTGGCGCAGGCCGCGTATGTGAAAGCGGCGTCTACCTTCTTATCGATAACCATCTGCTTGGCCTTGGCAGGCTGATCGGGCCGTACGATCTTCCCGGCTTCCTTGAGCTTCTCCCAGACGCCGACGGCTTCGAGAGCCTTGCGCCCGTAATAGCCGATGGACAAGCCGTCGATGCAGACTGCGACTGTCTTCACTTCGGGCTTCGCCAGGTCTTCGAGCTTCTCAATCTTCAGCGGGTTGCCTTTCTGCACGGTGAGGTGCATTCGTTGTTTCAGGAAGGGCACGGTCTCGCCCTCGACGACACCTTTCTCCTCGAGGCGCTTCATCTCGATGTCGCCCAGCGCGAAGAAGACGTCCATGTCGGCCTTGTCGTCCAGGAGCTCCTTGACCATCGGCTCCACGTTCTTGATGTGATCTACGAACTCCAGCTTCGGATTGGCTTCCTTGAGGAGCTTGCGCACTTCCAGATAAGCCATGGCCAGTCCACAGGGGGAGCCAACCACAAGCTTGCCCTCAAGGTCGGTCGGCACCTCCGCCGCCTCTTCCGTGGTGGGCGCATCTTGCGCTCTTGAGCTGTCGGTACCGGCTGCCTTCGGAGCCAGATCGGAGGAAACCGGGGGGGGCGATGAATCCGCCGTCTTCGGGCCGGGGCAACCTGTGATCACGATGAGCAGAGCTAACACCGGCAGAAGTGCCAGCGCCGCGGATTTCGTCACTAAGCTCACATCCCTTTCCGTGAGTCGTAACCCTATGTATGGGATTTGGGAAGCAGTATACAGGAAAACACATTCCAGCGGAATACAGTGCCCGTGACGTAATAAGTCCAAAGCCCGCAAGAAAAAGGGACAACGACCGGCAGCCGGGCGCGTTCCTCGCAAACAGGGGAGTTCGGTCGAGGCGGTGCCTTATCTCCTTCCGCGGGTGTACCCCGCAACGAAAAGAGACGCCGCGGTTACCTCGACGCGCGGATGCCTGCAGAGCTGAAACGGCCCCCAGAGAGCGAGGGAGCCCGGCTACTCGGCCAGCGCAGTCGCGTAGACATGCACCTCAAGCGGGCCGAACTGGTCCTGAATCGCGCCGGCCTGGCAGGCCACAGCGCGATTCTCGAACAGCACCTGCATCGGGCCGTCTCCCACACCGGGCACGGGCACACGGATTGCCTGGGCTTCGTTCGCCATACTGGCGGCAATCACGAGGGTCCGCTTGTCGCCGTGAAATACCGCCGCATACAGGTTCGGGTTCTGCTCGTCATTGGCGGCGGTGATCGTGCGCGAGGCAAGAAGTATCTCCGGACCGACGACGGCCAGTTCGCGGTTGATCTTCCCGACGGCCTCCATGAGGACCGGGTCATGCACGAGTCCCGTCACGGAGTCGTCCCACGGGTAGTAGACAACGCCCTTCGCGCCCCAGATAAGCCCCTGATAGACCATATTGCGCTCTTCTTCGGGGGTTGGGTAACGCCCGGCGGTCTTGTCCCGATAGGCCGCGGTATTGTGCAGTTGTGGGATGATCCAGATGGGCCGGCGTTGCTGGACGGCATCCTGCGCGACGCGCATCCAATTAGAAACCATCGTTACCGAATGCGGGATCGGATACGGGTCCACCGCGAGGATATCGGTGGTTGTGCCGAAGCGTTCAAAGGAGCCGGGATTGCACATCACGAGGTAGACCGGGTGGTACGGGTCGAGCGCCATACAGATTTCCCGTGCCTCTCGGCAACGAGACAGCATGGTCTCGCCGTCGGGCTCGTCCACCGTGTACCAGCAAAGCAGCGCCGGATGATCGCGGTAAGCCTCCACCATGCGCACAAAGTCATCTCGCCGGAACTCGTCTCCGCGCAGGAGGGTGGACATTTCCAGGAGCACTTTCAGACCGAGTTTCTGAGCTGCGTCCAGATTCTTGCCGGCGCCCTCGAGGGTCGAGCCCCAGCCCTGGAAGCTGTTGAAGCCCAGGTCGCGGATGCGCGGCAGGTGCTCAATACCCACATGGTAGATGGCAATGGGGAAGTAGGGCTCGCCGTCGATGCGCGTTGCGAGGCTGTCGTCGATGGTGACCCGGGGTGACTTCTCGGAGAAGACGGGCACTTCCACGGTCTTCGAAGTCACCGGCTCGGCCGATCCCGCGGAGGTGAGGTCCACCTGAATTGTAACCGGTTCCCCGGTGGGCTTGCCGATCTTGAGCGAGGGCTGGAAGACGGACAGACCGGCGACATCCACGGGGTCGACCGCGAGGACGGATCGGTCGCCCTGCCGCACCCGGGCGCGAAGCTGGAGATTGGCGACGTCTTCCTTCCACGGATGCACCCGGGCGGCATACTCGATTTCGGGCGGCGGGTCGCCCTGGTAAATGGACTGCCGGTACAGGGGACGGATCAGGTCCACCGTGAGCAGGTCGGGGATCACCGGACCGCTGTGTTTGAGGCTCAGGAACTCGCCTCGCGGTCCCTTGAGGCCGGCGACGATGGTATGCGCGCCCCGCTGTTCCAGGGGCACGGTCACCGTCACGTCTGCGGTCGCGCCGGGGGCAATGTGGGCGCCGGCCGCGAAAGTTCGCGCCTGGCCCTGGGGCGGGTTGACGGTGATTTCCAGTGTGAATGGCAGGGGATCGCCGGTGATGTTCCGCACGGATGCCCGGGCCTCATTTTCCCCGAGACCGAAGCTACTGAAGTCGGGGAGTGTGGGCAGCAGCCCGGCACGATGGCATCGCAGCGTGCCCCACAGGTTCTCCAATAGCTGCCGGGAGTAGGACCAGTAGCAGGTGAGCATCATGTACCCGCGGCCGTGGGTGCGGAACAGGCCCGTGGCACGGTCCTCCTCGTCCCTGGAGATTACCTGCCAGGCATTGCCCGCCTCCATGTAAGACCACGTGCCGCCATGCGCCGGGATGCGGCTCGGGATGCTGAACACCGGGTGCGCGGCATCCCAGTACCCGACGGGGATGCCCACCTTTCCTGGGTTGTGACTGGTCACGACCCAGTCATCACCCAGGCCCTTGAGCCAGTTGACGTGCTGCTCGTAATTGGCGTCTGTCCAGACCATCGCCCCGCCGCGGTCCATGAAGGCCAGGAGCTTCTCGCGGTACTGGGAGAAGTCCTGAACGTTGGAGTAGTTGAACAGGGCGCTGCCCAGGATGATGTCGTATTCGCCCAGGCGTTCCACGAGCTTGCCGAAATCCCTGTTCTCGTACTTGTCCATGGGCCAGGCGAGATCGGCCATGCGGCCGTCGTAGTCATCGCGGTGCCGAAAGTCGCCGTAGTCGCTGTAAACCAGGGCAACCCGGGGCACACCCATGACTTCGGCCGACCCCGAGATGCCGCAACCGAGGGCAAGGAGAAGCATGCATGCAAAGGACGGTCTCATTCCATTCGCCTCCGTGGGCCGCTTCCGAAAGGCCCGTGCGTGTGGCGAGAGTGTTCGAGGCAGCTGCAGGAAGGTCCTTCCGGGGGAGGGTATGGTCTGGCGTCCACATCTCTTCCGACGTCAGTTGAACAGGGAGCGGGGCCCCAGGGGGAGATTCTCCAACTCGTCCAGCACCTTGCCGGTGCCCATGGCCACTGAACTGATGGGATCGTCGGCGATCATCACCGGGATGCCCGTTTCGAGGTGCAGCAGGTGATCCAGGCCGCGCAGCAATGCGCCGCCGCCGGTGAGAGTGATCCCGCGTTCGATGATATCGGCGGCCAGTTCGGGAGGCGTCTGCTCCAGGATGGTCTTCACCCGGCCGACCACCTGGGACACCTGCTCGGAGATGGCCGAGCGGACTTCAACTGAGCTGATCTCGATGGTTTTCGGCAGGCCGGTGATGATGTCCCGGCCCCGGACTTCCATGTCCAGTTCCTCGTCGAGATCGTACGCCGATCCGATGGTCATCTTGATGCGCTCAGCGGTAGGCTCGCCGATGTCCAGGCTGTAGACACGCTTGATGTGGCGGATGATGGCTTCGTCGAGGTGATTGCCGCCGACGCGCAGGGAGTCGCTGACCACGATGCCGCCCAGGGAGATGACAGCGACATCGGTGGTTCCGCCGCCGATATCCACCACCATGTTCCCGCCGGGGGAGGCGATGGGCAAGCCGGCACCGATGGCGGCGGCCATGGGCTCTTCGATGGGAATGGCCTCGCGCGCACCCGCTGAACGGGCGGCGTCGAGGGCTGCGCGTTTCTCGACACTCGTGGCGGCCGAGGGGACGCAGATGACCACGAGGGGTTTGAAGAACCGGCCGGGTCTGCCACAGGCGCGGCGGATGAGGTGGGCCAGCATGTCGCGGGTGATGGTGTAATCGGCGATGACGCCATCGCGCAGGGGGCGCATGGCCACGATATTCCCGGGCGTGCGGCCCAGCATCTCGCGGGCGTCCTCGCCCACAGCCAGAACCCGACGGCTGCGGCGCTCCACCGCAACTACTGAAGGTTCGCGTATCACAATCCCGCGCTTGCGGGCGAAAACCACGATGTTCGCAGTGCCCAGGTCAATGCCCAGGCGATCGGCTATCCCAAACATACCGCACGCTCGCTGGCTCCCGCGCCGCGTCGCACGATTTCCGCACCCAGGCCGCGCAGCTTGCCCACGAGGTCTTCGTAGCCACGGTCCAGGAAGGTGGCGCCGGAGATCTCTGTCTGGCCTTCGGCTGCGAGAGCCGCCACAACCAGCGCGGCTCCAGCGCGGATATCGGTGGCCTCAACCGGCGCTGCGTAGAGCTTGGGCTGGCCCTTGATGATGGCTGCGCTGTCCACGATGCGGATATGTGCGCCCATGCGCGCGAGTTCGTCAGTGTAATTGTACCGGGCGTCGAAAATGGTCTCTTCGATGATAGTGGTGCCCCGCGCGATGGACGCCAGAGCGCCATGGGTTGGCTGCAGGTCGGTGGGGAACCCGGGGAACGGGGCGGTCATGATGTCTACCGGCAAAGGCCTGCTGAGCGAACGCAGTCGGATCCAGTCTTCGCCGGTGGTGACTCCGGCGCCGGTGCGGCGCAGGACGTCCAGCACCAGCTCCAAGTCCCTCGGCACAACGGCTTCCACGGTGATATCACCCATTGCCGCAGCCGCCGCGTACAGGAAGGTTCCGGCCTCCATCCGGTCTGGGATGACCCGAGCCGACGTCTCGTGCAGCCGTCGGGTGCCCCTGATGGTCACAGTGGGGGTGTCGATGCCCTGGATGTCCAACCCGCAGGCCTGCAACATCTTCTGGCAGGAGACCACTTCGGGCTCGCGGGAGGCGTTCTCGATGATGGTGGTGCCCTCGGCCATGGAAGCCGCGAGCATGAGGTTCACCGTGGCTCCCACGCTGCGGCTGCGAGGGTCCATGAAGATCCGGGTGCCCTTGAGTCGTGATGCCTCGGCGCGCATGACGCCGTGGCGCTCATCCACTTCGGCCCCGAGGGCTTTGAAGCCGGCGATATGGAAGTCCACCGGTCGCGAGCCGATGACACAGCCGCCCGGAAGCGGAACCTCGCACTTGCCAAACCGGGCCAGGAGCGGGCCAGCGACATAGAAGGAGCCGCGCATCCGGCGCACGAGATCGTACGGCGCGCTCACGGAGTTGACCGTGCTTGCGTCGATCTTCAGGGTGGCCCGGTCCACGAACTCGCACTTGGCCCCAAGCGCCCGAAGCATCTCGATCATGATGATGACATCATTGATCGTCGGGATGTTGTCCAGGACAGTTTCGCCATCGACCAGCAGGGCGGCCGCAAGGAGAGGCAGGGTCCCGTTTTTTGAGCCACTCGCCCGGACACTGCCGGTCAGAGGACGTCCACCGGTGACCACGATTTCGTCCAAGCTTGATCACTCCCACGGAACGGTGTGCAACAGAAAGCACGAAGCATGTGGCGCAGACGGTCTTCGCGAGTCGAGGCGTCGCCACCGTGCGGCGTTCCACGGCCGCAGAGGGTGATTCGGGGGTAAACGGGCCTGACTTCATGCCCGGAAGGCCCGCCGCCCTCACTCCCGTCAATCAGCATAGCACTAAACCCGGGGGATTTCAATGGCAGCGGGGTTGTCGCGCAGGCCGACCGTCCCGATCGGCACCGACTTCCTATGCAGGTCTCAGGGCGGTCCGTCGGGAACCAAGCCCCGGCTGGCAAGCCCGGCGAAACTCGGGCATTCCTGTCAGCTGGAGGTGCTATGATGCGCGCGCTCCTCATCATCGCGGCGATCTGTTTGGCGGTGTCCGCCTCCTATCCCGCCGAATACCCGCGGCTGATCTTGTGGGACTTCGAGAACGATGCCCCGGACTGGTGGGCGAACCCGTGGAGCGGTGGGAAGATCATCGTCACCCGAGGCGTCGAAGGCCGGTACGGCAAGGCGATCCAGGGCACGTGGCAGGATGTTCCGGGCGCCGGGAACCTGGTGAGCGGGATGGTGCGCGACCTGCCCCACTGGCGAGACGGCAACTGGACCACCATCACCTTCTGGCTCAGGGGCGACGGTGAGCGGGGCAGTTGCACGCTGCAGGTGCTTGGCGAGCAACCGGATGGCAAGGGGCTGGTCTATTCGGCCAACGTCCCGTTGGACAGCAAGGAATGGCGGCATTTCGTCCTGGATATCCGCACCTTCTGGAACCGCGAGGGTATCCCATATAAGCCGGAAGTGCTGCGCCGGATTCTGTTCAGCAGCACCGCGAACCGCGTGATCTCGGTGGACCAGGTCGCCCTCGAGGGCCCGCAGGTGGAAGTCCCCCTGGAGATGGGGCCGGATCAGGTGAGTCTGTCGCGGTCGGCAGAGTGGCTCACGGCGCGGTGGGATCCCGGGAATACGCCGACGGACGCACTTCCCCAGGCGGTCGAACTGAAGATCACCTGGCCGTCGGGTAGCGCAGGCAGGGCCCGGCAGGAGATTACCCGGCCGCCAAGTGATGACTGCATCCTCTCGGTGCCCTATCCCCCGGAAACGGGCATGGCCGAAGCGGTGCTCACCATGATCTGGGGAGGCGAAGCGCCGCGCGTACAGGAAACGGGTCTCCAGTTCCGTGCATCCACAACCCAGCCCGCGCCGGAGCCCGCGGAGGCCTTGCTGCCCGCGCCCAAGCGGTTCGAATATGAGCAGGGCGGCGCCACGTTCCGAACAGCGCCGCGGATGTTCCTGCACGCCGCCGGACCCGAGGAAGTGACCCAGCCGGTGCGGGAGTACCTCGCGGGACAGCTTGCCAAGCGGGTGGGCATCCCCTGCGAACTGCCTGCGCCCAGGAAATCTCCGCCGGGCGATCCCGCGCTGGTCTGGCTGAGTGCCGAAGAAAACGCCGATCCACTCCCCGCACAGTTGGACGTGCCTGCCGACAAGGGCCCCGAAGCCTACGCGCTGCGGGTTGGCCCGAACTGCGCCACTGTCGCAGCAAGCGCCCGGCCCGGCTTGCGATTTGGGGCGATTACGCTCCTGCAGTTGCTCTGCAATTCGGTGGCCCCGGGCGGGCACCCGGTTCCGGCGTGCAGGGTGGCCGACTGGCCATCATTGCCGGTGCGCGCCATCAGCATTCCCCTGCCCACGGACCGCTGGGGCTACCCGAATGATGCCCCGGTGGACCCGGATTTCTGGGAGCAGTACCTCCTGCGCACCTGCCTGGAGCACAAGCTGAACGCCGTGGTGATCCTGGTGCGGCAGGGGATGAAGTACCAAAGGCACCCGGAACTGGACGGTCCCGCGGCCTGGGACCAGGACACGGTGCGTCGGATCGTGGCCACCCTCAAGGCCCATGACATCGAGCCTATCCCGCTTCTGGATTCCCTCGGGCACGCGAACTGGCTGGTCATCAATGCCAGGCAGCTCCGGGAGGACGGGGACACCAACACGCTCTGTACTCGCCACCCCGACGCGAAGCCGTATCTGCTGGACTGCTATGAAGAGGTCATCGACGTTTTTCAACCCCGGCATTTCCACATGGGGCTGGACGAGATCCGCTGGCAGACCTACAACAAGCCCGAAGCCGAACGCTGCTCGCTGTGCAAGGGCCTGGACAAGCGCGAAGTGTTCCGCGAGTGGGTGGAGATGCTCTGCGCGTTCCTGAAGGAGCGCGATATCCGGCCCATGATGTGGGGCGACATGGTCCTGCCGCGTCACGGTGGCGGCACTCCCTTCCACCTGGAGGACACGCTCCCCGAACTGCCGAAGGAGATCATCATCACCAACTGGTCCACGACGCTGGACCCGGTCTCCAACCACACCTTCCGCAAGCTGGGCTTCGAGGTGATCCAGTCCAATTCGGAGGGCGTCACCCCGGCGCAGGCCCCGGATGTCATCGGCAATATGTTCGGCGTGTGGAACAAGCTGCCGTGGCTCACCGACAATGCAGTGGGACCGGGGAAAGCGGTCTCATACTCCTTCCTGCCGCAACTGGTGGGTGCGGAATATGGCTGGAACATCTATCCGGACCCCACGGTGATCGGCGTCCCGGTGGCGCCCGAGTTTTTCGCGGCGCGGATGGGCGCTCTCACGCGGCTTGCGATGGACGCGCCGATCGGCAAGGTCACGGCGGTCGCGGCGTGCGCGGATGTTATCGAGAACCCGGTTGTGGGCGAGAAGGCGGATGGCACGCGGGTGCTGGCGGCGCCGCTGTCGCCGGAGCCTGGACAAGACGAGGAGATCGCAGTGGGCCGGGCAGCGCCGGGCATCATCGCCCTGGTGGCAGCGGATGTGCCGGACGATCAGCAAGAAGCCTTCTACAAGCGCCTGCGGGACAAGCGGAGCTGGCCAGGGCTGCCGGTGGGCGAGCTTGTGGTGGGCTATGAGGACGGCTCGCAGGCGGTGCGGCCGCTCGCCTTCGGCTATGATCTGCGCGATTGCCGGGGCGTTGCCTTGCCATTCGCATGCCATGCCGTGGGTTACCACACGGACGAGTCGGGACGCACGTGGTACGGGGTGCAGTGGGTGAACCCGGAGCCGGAGAAGACTGTGGCGAGGGTGGAGTTCCGCGCCCTCGAGACTGAGGCCCGGGTAATGCTCAAGGCGCTGTCGGTATACGGCAAGTGAATGGTCGGTCTACCCTGGAGGCGTATGCCCCACCAGCAAGACCGACGGGTCTTCCCGCACCCGGGGGACCATCAGGTCGCAGAAGGGTCGGGCCTGGAGGATGCGCAGTTCGGCCTGCCCTGCTTTGCCGAAGCTGAGGATGCCGCGGGCGGTAAGCTCCGGCTCAAAGCGCGTGTAATCCCGCGGGAATCCGTAGACGTGAATTCGCAGGGGTGCGGGGATTTCGGTCCCGTCGGCGAGAATCACTCGCGCACAGACAGGTTCATCCACGCATACATACGGGGCTCCGGCGAGTTCCTCCACATGATGGAAGAGGGTGCAGCAGCTCAGGTCCACCCCGATGAACAGCACCTTCCCGTAGACTTGCTGCAGCTTGTGGAAAGGCGACTCCCTTCCGCAGGGCGTGGCGCATTTCTCGTGGCCGGTGGTCAGCCACTGCGCGCGGGTGCCGATGGCGCAGACGGAGTGGGTCGGTCCCAGGCTGCGGACGGCATCGGGTCGCCTGCGCGCGGTCTCGGGGATCAGCCCGGTCCAGCAAGGAGTCTCATGGGGACGGAACACGGGCGGGTTGTCGCGGCTCAGTTCGCGGCTTCCGGTGAAGGTGGGAAAGAGTACGGTCCCCCCGGGTGATACGGACTGCACCAGCGCGTCGATGACGGTCTCAGCGCCGCCGGGCACGAACCCCAGCGAGGCAAGGGAAGAGTGCACCAGGACAATGTCGCCGGACACGATTCCGGCCTGGCGCAGTCCACGCATGATCTCCTCAAGGCTGGTGGGCGGGCCTGGCTGGGCCGGGATCATTGAGACGCGCCTCGCGTGACGGGCTCAGTCTTCCGACACCGGGTAGATGAGCAAGGCGGAGCGTTTCGCGACGAGAACTACTTCGTGCTCCTCGCAGGCCTTGCCCGGTTCCTGGGGGTGACTGATGACCGCGTGGGTGATGGCCATGTGGGTCCGGGCCGTGTCATTGATCATATCGCTGACCCGGGTCCCGTGGCGCGTGCAGATTTCGCCCTCGATGACAGAGCCGCCTTCCATCACCACGCGGACGCGTTCCACCCGCGCCAGTTCCCTCATGCCCGCCCCGTAGATCGGGCAGGTTTCGCAGGAATTTCGAGGCAGGTCGCAGCAAGGGGAGATGCTCATCTCCCAGCAGTTGCGGCCCATATCGGAAGCCCGGCAGCCCCGGCAGATCCCTCCCGCGCGCGGGTGAACTCCAGTGCAGACGCAGGTGTATCCAGTGCCTGCGTAGCGGCCCTCGGGTGTCTGCTGGGCTACCATCGACATCACCTGACCCGGGCCGGATGACAGGGCCCATTTTTCTCTCTCATCGGCCCCGGAAGGGGAGCTCTTGAGGGATCGGGTCAGATGCAGATTCTCGCCCAGCGCTCCGGGAACAGTTCGCGGTACTCGCGGTCGAGCAGCCCCATGACGTGCACATCGTGATACGCGCCATGCTTGTAGACGGCTTCGCGCATGCGGCCCTCTTCCTGAAACCCGCACTTCTCGTAACAGCGCTTGCCCCGGGCGTTGAAGTCGAACACCCGCAGCCAGATGCGGTGGAGATTCATCTGCCCGAAACCGAATCCGCAGAGGGTGAGGATGGCGTCGGTGCCGTAGCCCTGGCCCCAGTACCCCTTCTCGCCGATGGAGATGCCCATTTCGGCGCAGCGGCTCGGGGTGCCCTCGTCGCCGGCATGCAGACCACAGGTGCCGATGGGCACGCCATCGAGAGTCTGGATCATGACCACCAGGTCCTTCAGGGGGTCGCGTTCGCTGGTGACCCACTTGCGTTCGGCGGCGAGGGTCAGCGGCATTCCCATCCCCAGGAACCGGTTGACCTCCGGATCGTTCATCCACCGGTGACAAAGCTCAGTGTCGGCTTCCTCAATGGCTCTCAGGACCACTCTGTCGCCCTGAATCATCGCTGTCACTCCTTGGATTGGTCCGGTCCGCCGTAGCGGTCGGTCAACTCACTCGCGCAGATAATCCCCCCGCCCAGGCAGTACTCGCCCCGGTAGAATACCGCCGATTGCCCCGGGGTGGGCGCCCGCGCGGCTTCGAGAAACTCCACGCGCGCGCCACCGGCGTGAAGGGAGACTCGCGCCGCGACGAGGCGGCCGTTGTAGCGGGTCATGACCTGGCACTCAAGTGGATTGTCTCGTTCGCAGCCGATCAGGTTCACGTCGCGCAGGTCGCACCAGTGCACCCACAGGTCATCCTCGTCGCCCACGACAAGGCGGTTGCGGGGCACGTCAACAAACAGCACAAAACGTCTTCCCCCGGGGCCGCCGATGCCCAGCCCCTTTCTCTGGCCCACCGTGTAGCCCCACAGGCCTGAGTGCTCTCCTATGACCTGCCCGGATGCGTCCACAATCGGGCCGGGTGCAGCCTGCGAGGGAGCCGTCGCAGCCAGCCAGTCCGCGTAGTCCACGCCGCTGAGGAAGCATGCATCCTGGCTCTGCGGCGCGGGTGGCAGGTCCGGCAACTCGGCGGCTACGAGAGCCTCATTGTCGGCGCGGGTGTACTCGCCATTCGGAAACAATGCCCGGCCAAGCTGCCGCGACGACAGGTGGTGCAGCACATACGACTGGTCCTTGTGTCGATCCGCGGCCATCAGCAGGTAAGGACACCTGCCGGGGGAGTGCTCCAGGCGCGCGTAATGCCCGGTAGCAAGACTTCTGGCTCCGAGTTCCAGCGCGGCATCCAGCAGGAGCCCGAACTTGATGTGCTCATTGCACTGGACGCAGGGGTTGGGGGTGCGCCCGGCAAGGTACTCGGCGACAAATGGTTCCACCACCCGCTTGTGGAAAGGCTCGCGCAGGTCGACGCGATGAAAACAGATGCCCAGGCGCGCGCAGAGGGCGCGCGCACGGTCAGCGCCCTCGTTGTCGCGGTGTGGTTCGTGCAGGTCAGCGGAGATGCCGAAGACGGGAAGACCGGCTGCCATCAGGCGCAGTAGCGCCGCCGTGCTATCCACCCCACCGGACAGGGCGACTGCAACAGGGCCGAAACAGGGACGGTTGTCTTGCGTGTGTTCAGCGGGCATGGCCTCTACTCGTATCCGGGATGCTGCGTCGAACCGCGGGACCGTGGCTCTTCGTGCGGAAGGCAGACGATGCCCCAGACCGCGCCCACGCGCCCACATGAAAGTTGGCGAGAGCCCGTGTCTAGTATAGAATATACTCCACTTATGCCACTGACGATCCAGCAGGTAATTGACCGTCTCGCGGTGTACTGGCCCGATCTCGACCGCCAGTTGATCATGCGCGCCTACGAGTTCGCCGACTCTGCCCACGCCGGGCAGCGCAGGAAAAGCGGCGAGCCATACATCGTTCACCCGCTGAATGTCGCCAACATTCTGTCGCAGATCGAAGCAGACCCCCAGTCCATTGCCGGGGGTCTGTTGCATGATACCATCGAGGATACCGACTGCGACCTGGAAGATATCAGACGTGAGTTCGGAGACGAGATCGCCCAGATCGTGGACGGGGTGACGAAGCTGGGGCATCTCAATTTTCGCACCGCCAAGGAAGAGCAGGTGCGCAACCTGCGCAAGATGCTCCTTGCAATGTCCCGGGACATGCGGGTGCTCATCGTCAAACTCGCCGACCGGCTGCACAACATGCGCACCCTGGCATCCCTGCCGGAGGACCGGCAGAAGCACATCGCCGAGGAGACTCGGGCGATCTATGCGCCGCTGGCCCACCGCCTTGGTGTCTGGCGGGTGAAGTGGGAACTTGAGGATCTCTGCCTGCGGTACCTCGAGCCCGAGGCCTACTTTGAGATCGTAGACAAGCTGGGCAAGACCCGTACTGAGCGCGAAAGTGACATCGAGGCGGCGCGGTCAGCCCTGTCCAAGGGGCTGCATGCGGCCGGGGTGGAGGCTGAAGTGCAGGGGCGGGCAAAGCACATCTTCAGCATCTACCACAAGATGAAGACGCAGCACCTGGATTTCGAGGAGATCGGCGACCTCATGGCCCTGCGGGTGCTGTGCAATTCGGTGAGCGACTGCTACGCTGCGCTGGGCGTGGTCCATGAAAAATGGATGCCCTTGACCGGGCAATTCACGGATTACATCGCTAAGCCCAAGAGCAACAACTACCGGTCCCTTCACACGAAAGTCCTCGGTCCTACCCAGCACCCCATGGAAGTCCAGATACGCACCTATGAAATGCACCGGATCGCCGAATACGGCGTGGCCGCCCATTGGCGCTACAAAGAGGGCGGGAGCGATCCTGATGTGGACAAGTACCTGTCCTGGTTCCGCCACATCGCCGAGATGGAGACGGACCTGCAGGAGAGCCATGAGTTCTGGGAGGGCCTGGAACACGAGCTGTTCGAGAGCCAGGTGTTCGTATTCACTCCACAAGGCGACGTCATCGACCTTCCCGCAGGCGCCACGCCGGTGGACTTCGCCTACCGCATCCACACCGACGTGGGCCACCACTGCGTAGGCGCCAAGGTTGACGGGCAGCTTGTCCCGCTGGACTACGAGTTCCGCAATGGGCAGGTGGCCGAGATCATTACCCAACGCGGAAGCCAGCCCAGCCGCGACTGGCTGCGGTTCGCCCGCAGCTCCCACGCGCGCTCGAAGATTCGCCGATTTCTCCGTCAGCAGACCCGGGATGAGAACATCGCGCGCGGCAAGGAGGCCCTCGAGCGGGAGATCGCCGGCTTGCGTGGATCGCAACGATCCCAGCTGGACATGTCGAGGATAGAGTGGGTCGCTCAGCATCTCAATTACCAGGACGTGGAAAGCCTCTACGCCGCCCTGGGATACGCCGACGTTGACCCGACGACGGTTGTCAATCACTTGCTGCAGCCGGTGGAGCCGGAATCGCTGGCTGAGGAAGTTGCGATGTTCGCACCCTCACGGGGGCCCGCAGGAGGCAACGGCCCGCAGGTGACCACCGAGGGCGTGAAAGGCTTCCGGTCCCGTCCCGCGAAATGCTGTGCGCCGATCCCGGGCGACGATATCGTGGGCTACATCACCCGTGGCGGTG
Source organism: Armatimonadota bacterium (assembly GCA_013314775.1). NCBI lineage: Bacteria > Bacillati > Armatimonadota > Armatimonadota bacterium. The sequence goes on from JABUFB010000001.1 coordinate 23,880, forward strand.
GCCTGGCCATCCATCGCGCCGACTGCAAGAATCTCATCTATCGCCAGGAGCGCGAACCTGAGCGGGTGATCCCCCTGTCGTGGGACACCGAGGACACCAAGACAGTTTCCGCGGACATCGAGGTGACCGCAGTCGACCGGGTGGGGCTGTTCAGCCACATCACCGCGGTGGTGTCGGATCTCGGCCTGAGCATCCGGGCGGCGGAAGCGCACCTCATCGACGAACACCTCGCGCGGCTGGTGATGACCGTGGACATCAAAGACCGCCGAGATCTCAATGAGCTGATCCAGCACCTGTCGCAGTTGATCGACGTGGTGAGCGCCCGGCCGCTCACCGGCACGGCTCGATAGTGGCCCCGTGCTGAAGCACGGGTCTGAGGGCCTTCGGCCGATCGTCCCTGGGACGGGACGTAAAGGCGGAGGGGACGCGAAGTGGCCCCGTCCTGAAGCACGGGTCTGAGGGCCTTCGGCCGGTCGTCCCTGGGACGGGACGGAAAGGCGGAGGGGACGCGGAGTGGCCCCGTGCTGAAGCAAGGGTCTGAGGGCCTTCGGCCGGTCGTCCCTGGGACGGGACGGCAAGGCGGAGGGGACGCGAAGTGGCCCCGTGCTGAAGCAAGGGTCTGAGGGCCTTCGGCCGATCGTCCCTGGGACGGGACGGGAGCCCTTGCGCCGGCCGGGACGGTCGGCCTGCGCGATTTTGAGGCAGACGGCAAAGACCGGGACGGGCGGCGCCGGGAACGAACGTCACCCAGACGCGGCAGACTGTGCATCGACCTCGCAGGAAACCCCGGCAATGGCGGCGAACCCTCCAGCAAGCGCAAGTGGCCCCTCACGATTACCGATGGGAGTGATCTCACCATGCCTGAAACCATGAAAGCCGCTGTCCTGCACGGTGTGGAGGACCTCCGGGTCGAATCCACTCCGGTGCCGCCCATGCTCGGGCCGGACTTCTGTCTCGTGAAGATCGGGGCCTGTGGAATCTGTGGCTCCGACATTCACTTCTTCCGCCACGGGAAGATCGGCGATTTCGTGGTCACAAGCCCCATGAGTCTGGGGCATGAAGCTGCAGGGACTATCGTGGAAGTGGGGGAGAGCGTCAGCCACCTCAAGCCCGGCGACCGGGTGGCGATCGAGCCCGGCTATACCTGCCGCAAGTGCGAATTCTGCAAGAGCGGGCGCTATAACCTGTGCAAGGACGTCGTGTTCCTCGCCGCACCACCATACGACGGCGCTTTCGCGGAGTATCTCCCCTGGCCCGCGGACTTCCTGTTCAAGCTGCCCGACAATGTTTCCCTGGAGGAGGGCGCGATGATCGAGCCCTTCTCGGTCGGCCTCCACGCCGCGCGCAGGGCCCAGATCAAGGGCGGCGACTGGGTGCTTGTCACGGGCTCGGGCCCCATCGGGCTGTGTGCCCTGCAGGCTTCCCTCGCCAGCGGAGCGACGCGAGTCTTTGTGAGCGACATGGTGGCATCGCGCCTGGGCACTGCGACAGAATTGGGGGCCGCGGCCACCATCAATCTGAAGGAGGCCGATATCCAGGAAGCCGTCGCGGAACTCACTGACGGGCGCGGCGTGGATGTGGTCCTGGAATGCTCCGGCAATTCGGCAGCGGTGCGAGACGCGGTGGAGGTCGTGAAGCGCGGGGGTATGGTGCAGCTTGTGGGGAACTTCATGGAGACCAACCCGCCGATACCGATCCAGCGCATGGTGGAGCGGGAGCTTTCGGTCTCGGGCCTCTTCCGCTACTGCAACACGTACCCGACGGCAATCGACATGGTTGCCACAGGGCGGGTAGACGTGGCGGCCCTGATCACCCATCGTTACCCGCTGGACGAGACCCCGGAAGCCATGGCGTGGGTAGACGAAAACAAGGACAAGGTCATCAAGGGCGTCATCATGCCGTAGGTATGCGGGACGCGTTTGGCCCCGTGCTGAAGCACGGGTCTGCGGGCCTTCGGCCGGTCGTCCGTGGCACGGGACGGCAAGGCGGAGGGGACGCGGAGTGGCCCCGTGCAGAAGCACGGGTCTGCGGGCCTTCGGCCGGTCGTCCGTGGGACGGAACGGCAAGGCGGAGGGGACGCGGAGTGGCCCCGTGCTGAAGCACGGGTCTGAGGGCCTTCGGCCGGTCGTCCTTGGGACGGGGCGGAAAGGCGGAGGGGACGCGGAGTGGCCCCGTGCTGAAGCACGGGTCTGCGGGCCTTCGGCCGGTCGTCCTTGGGACGGAACGGCAAGGCGGAGGGGACGCGGAGTGGCCCCGTGCTGAAGCACGGGTCTGCGGGCCTTCGGCCGGTCGTCCGTGGGACGGAACGGTAAGGCGGGGTGGGATAGGGGAGAGATGGGCGGGCATGCGAGTTCGCGCCTTTACGAGCGCGCCGCGTGCCCCCGGTTTGAGCAACCTGACGAAAGCCGTCGAGTGGAAAGGTCGGCCTGCGCGCGGTCGGGGATCAACGGCACAGGATCTTCGAACCATCGGCTGATCCATCAAGGAGACAGGCATACATGGAACAAGGCAACATTGGTCAGCTGCTTATCCCGCTGGCGTTCATGATCGCCATGTTGGTGATCTTCTGGATCATTGTGGTCCGCCCGACCCAGGGCCGCCAGAGAAAACACCAGGAGCTTGTGCAGGGCATCATGCCCGGTGACAGCATCATCACCGTGGGCGGGATATTCGGGAAAGTCGTATCGGTGAGGGACAAGACTATTGACCTTGAGATCGCGAAGGGCACCACGATCACCCTGGACCGCCGCGCGATCCGCCGGCTCCAGAGCCAGGAGGACTTCTGACGTGGAGACCGTGGCAGTCTGGGCATCCCTTGGGGTCGCCGTGCTGGCGCTCATCTGCTGTGCCTGGTGCGTGATTCAGGTCCGGAGGGCCAACCGCCGGCTCAACGAGCTCACACCGGATGTTCGCGGTCTCGCCCAACGCGTGAAGGACGCCGGTGCCGAAGAGACACTGGCCGCAATCTTCGCGCAGATCGAGGCAATGACGCGACGCGTCGAAGAGGTCAAGGTGGAGGTCAAGGACCTCAACCGCGTGGTCTCGCGATCCTTGCGCCGCGTGGGCCTTGTGCGTTACGACGCCAGCGACGACATTCGCGGGAATCTGAGCTTCGCGCTCTGCCTGCTGGACAATCGCGACAACGGCGTGCTGCTCACCTCCGTCTACAGCCTGGAAATGTGCCGGGTGTTCGTGCGCGGGATACTCAACGGCAAGACCCAGCACGACCTCATGCCCGAGGAGGCCGAGGCGCTGCAGCAGGCCCTCAACGAGCGGTAATGCCGCCGCGTTCCCCGAGGACTCATGACCGATCACCTGCGGCCATTCCATGCGGCCATCGACCTGCTCCTCGACCATCTCAGCGTCGAGCGCGGACTCGCGGACAAGACCATTGAGGCCTATTCCAGGGACCTCGAAGCCTGGGCGCATTTTCTCTTCGGGCGAGGGCGCGAGCATTTCGGGGAGGCGACGCGGGAGGACGTGAGCGATTACCTGTCGATCCTCTCCCGGGAGCGCCGCCTGGCACGGACCACGGTGGCACGTAACCTGTCCAGCATCCGCCGCTTGCACCGGTTCATGGTTCGCGAGAAGATGACCGATGCGGACCCCACCAGCAATGTGGAAGGCCCGCGGCTTGCCCACCCTCTGCCGAAAGTGCTCACCGTGGAACAGTGCCTGGCGCTCCTGGAAGCCCCTGATCGCACTACACCGGCGGGCCTGCGCGATGCGGCCATGTTCACCTTCCTGTATGCTACAGGTTTGCGGGTGTCGGAGCTGGTGTCGCTGAAGATGCACCAGATCGACTTCCAGCGCGGGTCGGTGCGGGTGCGCGGGAAGGGGAACAAGGACCGGGTGGTGCCCATCGCGGGCAGGGCCATGGAGCTGCTGCAATTGTACGTCGAAAAGGCGCGGGGGCAACTGGTCAGGGACCCAGCGGAAGACGGAGTGTTCCTTAGCGCCCTGGGACGCACCATGACACGGGTGCGTTTCCACCAGATCCTCAAGAGCTACCTGCCCGGCATCGGCCTGCCCCGCGAGACATCGCCCCACACGCTGCGCCACTCTTTTGCTACCCACATGCTCGAAGGCGGCGCAGACCTGCGGGTCATCCAGGAACTGCTAGGCCACGCCAGCCTGTCCACCACCGAGATCTATACACACGTGTCCGTAGAGCATCTGCGCGAAGTGTATGAATCCCGGCACCCGCGCGCCCGCAGAAGTCGGGCGACCAAGACCGGCGGGGACGAACCCTGATGCCTGCGAACTGCGCGGCGCTGCAGCTCCCCGCGCTCAATGGGCAGCAGTCCCGTGCCCGAGACCGGGCCCGCGTGTTCGCGCGGCAAGCAGCGGCCATTGCATGGGCCGGAAGGATCGATCCGACGAATGAACGCGCCCCGCGGGGCCTGTGACGGCTTCTCGCGGGGCGCGTGTTGGCCTGTCCGTTCGGGGTCTTACCGGGTCCAGTACGCGGCTTCATTCAGGGCGCTGCGCGGCTGCACCCATTTCACATGGCCGTCAGCGAAGCCGTAGTTCTCGCCACCGTTGTGCCGGCTGGCGTTGTTGTCATTGACCGGAACGCCACCCGCACCCAGGCCATCCAGCGGGCTCGTGGTTGACCCGCCGTCGCAGCAGATATTGGACCAGATCAGCGCGCCTTTGCCGCCGAACATATGGGCGGAGTCTCCCATCATGACCGTGGTGGCAGGTGTTCTGAGTTCGGCGAGTCTTGTGGGGACCGGAGCGGTGGTGACTGCCCGGCCGAAGATGCCGTCCCAGAAGCCGTAGCCCTGAGAGGCTGGTCCCGGGAATTTCCAGTAAGTCTCGTAGGTCCCGTAGCCACCGGAGGGTGCGGCCGCACCAGAGGGGCAGACATACAACTGCAAGTTCTTGACGTAGGGGTAGATTGCCAGCGGAGGTGACTGGGGTGAGGTGCAAACCGACGGGTTCGCGAATCCATCACCGCCACTGCCGCGTGACGGATACCACCGCGCCCAGGTTGGAAAGGTCTCGTCATAGTCCTGTACGTACATGAGCACACCCAGGGACAACTGCTTGCAGTTCGACTGGCAACTCGCCTGGCGAGCTTTCTCCCGCGCCCGCGCGAAGACCGGGAACAGGATAGCTGCAAGGATGGCGATGATTGCGATCACCACCAGCAGCTCGATCAGTGTGAATCCCTTGCGCATCGGTCGCCCACTCCTCTCAGTTGAGGTCTGATAATGCGCTCCAGCCTTCTTCACTTCGTCAGGCAGCACGAGAATCCTTCTCCTGGTTCTTTCTTCCGCGAGGCCGGAACTCCTGAAAACCACACGGAGGCGCCCGATGCCACTGACCCCCTTTCTTCTGATGATGGCGACCGTGATGAGTAACGCCCAGCCTGCTGACTGGACGCCGGAAGCCGTGGGCGCCGGGTACTCAACGGGCCGGGGCACCGTCCTGATTCCCGAAGAGGGGATTGTCAGCCGTTCCCTCGACCTCACTTTCCCCGGCAGGACGGAATCCGTGCCCGGAGACTACGCACAGTGGTCATACCGGCTTGAGGGGCCCGCGGTGAAAGACCGCCTGCACTTCTACCTCGCCGACGATTTCACGGGTCCCACGGCCGGATACCACTTCGTCCAGGTGGTGCAGGACGGCGAGGTCCTGTGGGAGCGCGATGTGGCCGGCGGCACGCCTTTGCCAGAGGGGATCGCGATCGAACTGCCCCGGTCAGTGGGGACGCTGGCATTCCGGCTGCTCGGGAAGAAGGCTGTCACCAACTTCCCGGTGCGGGTGCGAATCGCCGGGGTCAGACTGGAAGGCAGTGGGCAACCGCGGCCGCTCCTGCCGCTCTTGCCTGTGGCCGCGAACTACACGCCCTACCCGCCGGACCTGCCCCTTCCCGCACTGCCTCCCGCGGGTGGCTGGAGCCTGAACGCTCGCATCGTCCAGCCTTGGGGCAGTACGCAGACGGTGGCGATCCGCGATGCCGCGAAGTGGTCCGTCCGCTTCGACGAGGACTTCGGTTTCAATGCCATGATTGTCCTCCCGACTGATGCCCACAATGCAATCACCGTGGGGCCGCCGGAGACGGCGAAGACCCCCGGCATCACGGACCAGGAGTTCCGCGACGCGCTGGCTCTGTATCGCGCCCATGACATGCGGATCATCATCTACACCAGCATCATGCACTGCGGGCACAGCCCCCAGTGGCAGTTCGGGGGCATTGCGAAGGAGCATCCCGAGTGGTCGATGGTCGATCCGGCGGGCAATCCGATCACACTCTACGGCCATCCGTGGCTGTGCCCATCAACGGGCGCTCTTGAGCACACTATTCGATACACCGAGGAGCTTGTGCGTCAGTATTCCCCTGACGCGGTCATGCTCGATAACAACGAGTTCCTCAACAGCGACGCCGGTGCGCCCACCTGCTACTGCGAGGGCTGCAAGGCCGGCTTCGCGCGATATATCCGGGAGCGCTTCACCCCCGAGCAACTGCGCGCGACAACGGGCCTGACGCCCGATCAGGTCGCGATCCCGCAGGTGGACAGCGACCCGCTCTGGGGGCTTTGGCTGTCGTGGCGAAACCGTGTCTGGGCCGAGGCGACCGAGACGTACCGGGTTCGGCTGCGCGCAATCAAGCCGGATATAGTGGTCCTGGCGAATACCCAGTACCAGTACGGATCGTGGATACTCGCGGTGGACGGCCAGTATGCCCACGAGGACGCGGTTCTGTCGGAATCCAGGGGCCACACGCCCGAGGGCATGGCCGCGAAGATGCTGCTGGGCAGGGCCCTGGCGCAGAATCGGCCCTTGTGGAACTACATCGGGACCTTTCAGGAGCACGATTTCACCAAACTGCGCGAGCCGAGCGAAGTGGGTGGGGTGATGGCCGCGTCCAGCGCCGTGGGAGCCAACCCCTGGATTGTCTTCTACGGCTTCGAGGGCCCGGAGAACCAGGCGTCGGTGGGGGTAATCGAAAGCCAAATGCGGCTGTGGGACGACTATCCCGAATTGTTCACGGGGGAGGATCGCGGCGACGTGGCGGTGGTCATGTCTCCCTCCAGCCGAGACCACACGGGCGAGCCCATGCCCGCGCGAGTCACTGGATCGCTCATCGCGCAGGGGTATTCACTGGTCGGCATCTGGGAGCACGCGGGCGGCGGGGAACGAATAAACAGCGCTCGCGTGACTCTGGCCACTTCCTGTGCCTGCATGTCCGACGCGCTGGCGGGGGAGCTGGTGGCATGGACGCGGAACGGCGGCACGCTGATCATCCGGCCCGACACCGGCTGGCTGGATGAGTTCGGCCGCTGGCGTCCCCAGAGCGCCTTGTCCAGCGCCGCGGGAATTCACGTCAGTCGGCCAGGCAGTCAGGATCTGGGTGCCGGGCGAGTGGTGTGCGTGGCGAGTGATGCCGGGGTACCGGAGGCGGTCTCAGCCGCCGTGGCGGCGCGTGTTACCAGTGACTCGCCGGTGGGTGTGTTTCAGCGTCTCCGCCCGCAGGGAGGCACGGTTTTCGGACTGTGTGCATTGCGTCCAGAAATGTGCACCGCACGCTTGACGCTGCCCGATGGCGCGGGTTCGGCGATGCTGTACGAGCCGGGTCTCCCACCGCGCGCGGTGCCGATCACGAAGGTGGAAGGACAGCCGCAGGTGTCGGTGGAGATCGGCCGGCAGCTGGCAATTGTGACGGTGGATTAGCGGTCTTTCTCCTCCGGGAAGGTATCCGGACAGCCTCCCGCGAATAGTCAGGTTCCGGCGCTGGTGTGGCGTCCGGAACAAGCGCGGTGTCGGGATCAGGCGGCACCGTGTCCGTTCAAGGAGGACGATGCCCGTGGGAATGCGGGAAGCCATTGACAGTGGTCAGTTCATCATTACCGGCGAGGTGGCGCCGCCGAAAGGCTGCCATCTCGAGCACATGGTGGAAGAAGCCGAGTTCTACCGGGGCCGCGTGGCGGGGATCAACGTGACCGACATTCAGTCCTCGGTCATGCGCGCCAGTTCGCTCGTGGGCTGCCTGAAGCTGAAGGAGGCCGGACTGCCGCCAGTGCTGCAGATGGTCTGCCGGGACCGGAACCGGCTGGCCCTGCAGTCCGAGCTCCTCAGCGCCTGCGCCCTGGGCATCACCGATGTTCTGTGCCTCACGGGAGACTACACCACCCTCGGAGATCACCCCCAGGCGAAGCCCGTTTTCGACCTGGACTCGGTCTCGCTTCTCAAGGCTGCCCGGCGTCTCATGGAAGGCCGTGATATGGCCTACTACAAGAACGCGCGCACCGGCGAGATCGTGGACGGGGAAGCCTTGGAGGGAGACCCGCCCTCGTTCTGTCTGGGCTGCGTGGTCAATCCCGGCGCGGTGCCCATGGAGCCTCAGATCTACAAGCTGCTCAAGAAAATCGAAGCCGGGGCGGAGTTCTGCCAGACCCAGGCGGTCTACGACCCCGCGCTCTTCGAGGAGTTCATGACCCGTCTGGGAGACGTGCCGATTCCGATTCTCGCGGGCATCGTTGTGCTGAAGAGCCCGATGATGGCCAAGTACATGAACGCCAACGTGGCCGGCGTGAAGGTGCCCGAATGGATGATCGCGGAGCTTGAGGACAAGGAGACGCGCGTGCAGAAGAGCATCGAGATGCACGCGAAACTCGTCCGCGACCTCAGGCCCATGTGCCAGGGCGTCCACATGATGCCCCTGGGCTGGGACAAGCACGTTCCGGCGATCCTGGACCTGGCAGGGGTGTAAACCGCTTGTCCGGGTCCAATCGAAAGTATATAATGCAGGAATACAATTCACTCCCCGTGGGGTGTTCGCGATGATTGCAAGCAGCAAGAAGGCATTTGAAGAGATCCTCCGCATGCTGGAGGGGTATGAGCGGGTTTTCGTCATCGGCTGCGGTGACTGCGCGACCCAGTGCCAGACGGGCGGCGAGGTCGAGGTCGAAGAGATGAAGCAGCAGTTGGAGGCGGCAGGCAAGACCGTGACCGGCACGGCTGTCCCGGATGTGACCTGCAATGTGCTCGACACTGCCCGCGTCCTGCGCCAGCAGAAAGAAGCGGTGGAAGAGGCCGACGCGTTCCTGGTCCTCTCCTGCGGCACGGGGGTGCAGTCGGTTGCGGATTCCCAGGAGAGCAAGCCGGTCTTCCCTGGGGTCAACAGCCTCTTCTCCGCCATCACCAAGCGCAAAGGGCAGGTGTATGAACGCTGCGTCTGCTGCTCAGACTGCGTTGTCGGCGACTATGCTGGAATCTGCCCCATGGCCCGATGCCCCAAAGGGCAGCTCCATGGTCCCTGCGGCGGCTATGACGACGGCAAGTGCGAAGTGAACCCGGAACAGGACTGCGTCTGGGCGCTGATCTTCGAGCGCGCCACGAAGACCGGTCAGCTCGAACAGGTGCTGGAACACATGGGTTCCCAGGGCGCCAAGAACTGGCAGGCCGACACGCACCCGGGCGAACTGGTCTTCGAGCCCCGCAGAGCCGGGAAGCTCTAGGCCCCGGCGAGGCCGGGCACACACTGATTCAGGGCCGCGGAGAGTGCATCGCTCCTCCCGCGGCCCTTCGCTGTTCTGGTGGAGCGATTGCGGGGCTTGCTTTTCATCGGAATATCTTTATAATCTCATTTAGACGCTGTCCTCGGGGCAATGAGAAAACATCACAGGGGCGTACAGGAGGCCCATCATGGCCGACGCGAAGCGCATACTCATCATTGGCGGAGTTGCTGCGGGGCCCAAAGCCGCGGCGCGGGCGCGACGCCTGGACCCCGACGCCGAGATCACCATCATCGAGAAGGATGAGATCATGTCCTATGCCGGTTGTGGCCTGCCCTACTACATTTCGGGCATGGTTGACAACCGCAACGACCTCATGGCAACCCCCATCGGCGTTCTGCGCGACCCGGCCTTCTTCGCAGACGTCAAGGGCATCACTGTCCTGAACCGCACCGAGGCCCTGTCCATCGACCGCGCCGCGCACGAGGTCGAGGTCAAAGACCTGAAGACCGGTGAGATTCGCAGGATCGGGTACGACAAGCTGATCCTGGCTACGGGCGCCGAACCGCTCGAGCCGGCGATTCCCGGCAAGGACCTCGACAACGTCCTGCACCTCAAGCGCATTGAGGATGCGGATCGATTTCGCGAGCATATGAGGGCAAGAGCCTGCCCTTACGTGGTCATCATCGGCGGCGGGCTTATCGGCATGGAGATGACCGAGGCGGTCACCGAGTGTGGGAGCGCGGTGACCATCGTCGAGATGCTCCCCCAATTGCTGCCGATGCTCGACTATGACATGGCTGCGCTGGTGGAAAAACACTTGCGCAGCCGGGGCGTTACCGTCCGAACCAGCACCCGGGTGGCTCGGATTGAGGACAACGGCGACGGCAAGGTGAAGAGTGTAATTACCGGGGATGGACAAGAGATCCCCGCTCAACTGGTCCTGTTGAGCATCGGCATCCGCCCCAATGTGGGTCTGGCGCGGGATGCCGGTCTGACTATCGGCCCGTCGGGCGGGATCCTCGTCGACGAGTTCATGCGCACATCCGACCCGGACATTTTCGCTGCCGGCGACTGCACGGAGAAGCGCTGCTTCGTGCGCGGCACCGGCTGCATTCTACCCCTTGGCTCGGTGGCGAACAAGGAAGGGCGCGTCGCCGCCAGCAACGCCCTGGGCATCGCCGACCGGTTCCACGGCGTTGCGGGAACAACTGCCCTGAAAATCTTCGACCTCAATGTGGGCCGCGCCGGGCTGACCTTCGCCCAGGCGAAGCAAATGGGCTTCAACGTATTCACCGCCACTGTCACCGCCCCAGACAAACCCCACTATTACCCGGACGCCAAACCCGTCGTGCTGAAACTCATTGCGGAACACGGCACCCACAAGGTCCTGGGCATACAGGGAGTTGGGCTCGGCGAGGTCATCAAGCGCATCGACGTCGCGGTCACTGCAATGACCGGCAACATGACCGTCGATGAGATTGCGAACCTCGACCTCGCCTACGCTCCGCCGTACTCCGAGGCGATGGACGTTCTCATCCACGGCGCCAATGCGCTGCGCAACAAGCTCGACGGTCTCTACAGGGGCATCAACTGCACCGATCTCAAGGCGATCCTGGAATCCCGGGAGGAGGACGTCTTCCTGCTGGACGTGCGAACCCCCGACGAGCATGACGCAGCCTACATCCCGGGGTCGACGCTGCTTCCGCTTGGCAAGCTGCGCGCCCGCTATGAGGAGGTCCCGCGGGATCGCCGGGTCGTGGCCTATTGCAAGACCAGTCTGCGGGCCTACGAGGCGGCGCGGTTCCTCGCCGGAAAGGGTTACGATAACATCGAAGTGCTGGACGGCGGCATGCTGGCGTGGCCCTTTGAGGTCGTGACGGGCTCCTGATCCGAAGGCCGCGGGGCTCGCCTGGATGGCCTGAATGAACTCGCGCCTGAACATTCCCGTCCGACGCACGTCTATGCCCGAGACAGTGCGTTTGTGTGTGCGGGTTCCTGCACCGCGCGGGGCCCAGTGAGATTTCCGGGAGGTTCGCCATGAAACGCGTGGCACCCGCCGTCACCGTGGTTGTTCTGCTAGCACTTGCAGCGTCGGCATTTGCCCAGGGGAACCGGCAGGGCCACGGCAATCGGCCTGATTTCGACCCAAGCAAGAGCTTTGCTGGAACAATCGTCAAGGTCTTCAAAGACTCCAATGGTGCCCTGAAAACTATCATCGTAGAAGGTTTTCAGGGACGTCCCTTCAGACAGGGAGACCAGAATCAGACTCCGCCGGCGCGCATCACCGCCACCATCAAGGTAACCAGCAAGACCCAGTATACCAAAGGCAGGGAGCCGGCCTCGGCTTCCATCGTGAAGGTCGGCGAGCCCGTTTTCATCCTGCTCACGGCGCCGCTATCCAACAAGACCGGGACCGCCTCCCGCATCGGCGTCATGCCCAAGTTCGAGCCCGGCAAGATGGTCTTCGGGACGGTGACGAAGGTCACTCGGAGCGCCAAGGGCAGCCTTCAGTCATTCGAGGTCAAGGTGACGCCGCCACCCATGGGGCCCCGGGGAGGAAGCTCCCAGAAGCCCCCGGCCCCGTTCACGGCGAAGATCACTGTGAACAGCGCTACCAAGTACTACGATAGCGACCGCAAGCCGACAAACTCCGCGGGAATCAAGGCCGGTGTGCTTGTTGCAGTGGCGCTTACCGCGCCATTGAAGGACAAGGCAGGGACTGCCGCGACTGTTGGCATCGCGCCGAAAGGTCGCGGTCCGGGCATGCCGGGAGGACGTGGCGGGGGCCCTCGTGGCGGCGGTCGCTGATCAGTAATTCCGCAGATGACGCAGTTGAGAGCCGCGGGTCCATGCGTGGAGCCGCGGCTTTTTCTGTATGGCCACTGGTGAAAAGCGTGCAAGGAAGATAAACTTTTGGAAGCGAACTTCTACTCGATTGCCGGCTGAATCAGACCGGGTGATCCCCAGTGGCAGATCAGAATCTCGAACAGGAACTGCAGGCCCTCCGTGCGCAAATCGAGGAGCACAATTTCCGCTATTATGTCTTGGATGCACCCACGATATCCGATGCCGAGTACGACGCTCTCATGCGCCGGCTCGAGGAGATTGAGGGCCAGCACCCCGACCTCGTCACCCCGGATTCACCCACCCAGCGCATCGGCGCCGCACCCCGCACGGACCTGCCGACCTACCGGCACGCCGTGCCGATGATGAGCCTGCAAAGCATTTTCGAGGAGCACGAACTGCGTGCTTTCGATACCTCGGTGCGGCAGACCGTGGGCGAGGATGTCGTCTATCTCGCAGAGCCCAAATTCGACGGTCTCGCGGTGGAACTGGTCTACGAAGAGGGCATCCTGGTGGCCGCCGCTACACGCGGCGACGGAATCACGGGGGAGGATGTCACCCCGAATATCCGAACAATCAAGAGCGTGCCCCTGCGCTTGCGGCAGACCGAGGACTTGCCGACCCCATCCCTTCTCGAAGTGCGGGGTGAGGTCTACATGACTATCGCGGGCTTCGAAGAGCTCAACCGTGAGCGCGCGGCAACCGGTGAGCCACTGTTTGCGAACCCCCGCAATGCCGCCGCGGGAAGCCTGCGCCAGCTAGACCCCAGGATCACCGCGCGCCGTCCGCTCTCTATCTTCTGCTACGGGCTGGGGCGATGCGAGGGGGCTGAGATCAGGTCGCAGACTGAACTGAGAGCTTGTCTGTCCCAGTGGGGTCTGATCATCAACCCCGAGGCCCGGAAGTGCAAGTCTGTAAAAGATATGCTTCAATTCTTCCACGATCTTGAGGCCAGGCGGGACGACCTGCCGTATGAGATCGATGGCGTGGTTTACAAAGTCGATGACTTCGCCGCACAGCAGGAGCTGGGGGTGCGCTCCCGCAGCCCGAGATGGGCGGTTGCCCTGAAGTTCCCGCCACGGAAGCAAACCACGGTTGTGCGCGATATCCTGGCCAGCGTAGGCCGCACCGGGGTCATTACCCCCATCGCCGTGCTGGAACCTGTGGGCATCGGCGGGGTGACGGTCAGTCGCGCGAGCCTGCACAATCAGGACGAGATCGACCGCAAGGACGTGCGAATCGGAGACACCGTGGTCGTCCAGCGCGCGGGAGACGTGATCCCGCAGGTGGTTGAGGTAGTACTGGAGAAGCGCCCGGACGACGCGGTCCCCTACCGCCTGCCGGATCACTGCCCGGTGTGCGGCACTCCCGTTGACCGAGAGCCCGGGGACCCCATCACCCGCTGTCCGTCAATCGACTGCCCGGCCCAGATTGAAGGCCGGATCGAGCATTTCGCGTCCCGGGCGGCGCTGGATATCGAGGGCCTTGGTGAGAAATGGGTCTCTGTGCTCGTGGATCGGGGGCTTGTTCGGCATCTGCCGGATCTGTATGACCTCACGGCAGACCAGCTTGTGGAACTGGAGCGGATGGGCGAGCGCTCCGCGCAGAATCTGCTGGAGGCCATCGACAAGAGCCGGGAAACCACGCTGGAACGGCTCCTTGTGGGCCTGAACATCCCGCATGTGGGCGAGCATATAGCCGATGTGCTGGCATCCAATTTCGGCAGCCTCGACGCGATCATGAATGCTTCCGAGGAGCAACTCCAGGCGGTCCACGAGATCGGTCCCGAGATCGCGCGGAGTGTCCACCGGTTCTTCGCCGAGCCTCACAACAGGGAGATCGTTCAGGCCCTGCTGGATCACGGCATCAGGTTTGCCGAACGCGCACCGAGCACTGGCGGCAACACGCTGGAGGGCAAGAAGTTCGTGGTAACGGGCACGCTGGAAGGTTTCAGTCGCGAAGAGGCCGCCCGTGCGATCCAGGAGCGAGGGGGACGCGTGACATCGAGCGTATCGAAGAACACCGACTTTGTGGTGGTGGGCGAGAACCCCGGCTCCAAATACGACAAAGCGGTGGAACTTGGGATCCCGACACTGGATGAGGCGGGGTTCGTGGCGCTGCTGGAGGAGGGCAAGCCCCGGGTTTCCGATGTCCAGGGCAAGCTGGATTTCGACTGAACCGCGCGGCCGCAGAAACGCAAATGCCGCCACGGATAAGGCATTCCGGGCGGCAAAATCGGATATCGGTGAATTCGCGTGGCGCTCAGGTCAGGTACTGGATGACTGCCACGGTGATGGTCTCGGCAATGCCGATTATTCCACAGACAGTCCCGACCGCCAGAACAGCAGCTGTCAGAGTAATGTCAGGGCGAATCTCGTGTTTCGTGTCGCAACATTTCTCGAGCACGCGAATTATCATGCTTCGGCTCTCACTTCTCGACCCGCAGCCCAAGCGTTTCGCTCGCAGGGGGGTGCGCTTGGTGTTTCCTCCCTCATCCGCGTCAGCCATGGTAAGTATAAGGATAGGTCCGACCTGTACAATGGTATTGCGTGAAATATGAGCGTAATCTGAGCGCCTGTCCGCCGAAACTTGCGCTGAGAGAGCCAGGGGGGATTCAGCAGGCTATCGTTCCCTCTTATGGCAGCTGGACGTCTTCTCTTGACTTGACTATGCAGCGGGAAACGATAGAATCGGCGGGTGAATCATATAAATCATCCTTCCATGATGATCCGTAATTTCCGGAGGCATCTGCTCATGCACATCCCAGGCATCGAGAAAGCCTTCCACGGCGCCGCCACGGTGGGGGAGCGCGGGCAGGTGGTGATACCGGCAAGTGCTCGCGAAGAGCTGCGGATTTCCGCGGGCGATAAGCTGCTGGTTTTCGTGCACCCATCCGGGTCCGGTGTGTTCTTCGTCAAACTTGCGGATCTTCAGCGGTTCGCCCAGGACCTGGCGCCGTTCGTGGAGTCGCTTGCGGCCACGACTGTCGCGACGGAGGACGATGTTTCGTCACCTCGGCAGGCAAGCGAATAAGGGTACATTCGAAGGAAAGGCTGAGGAGGCACACTGTGCTTCGGGCATCTTCTGTCGTAAAACTCCGCGCAGCATTGCTCTGTGCACTTCTTGCCCTGGCGCTTCCGCCGGCGGCGAATGCGGCCGGATTGAGCCGCGCGAGCCGCGGTCAGGCAGAAGCCAAGCCAACAGAGCCCGCGGGCGCGCCGTCCCAGGTCCGTTCCACGGGCGCCTTGATCAAAGCTGATGAGAGAGTGCGCATCATCGCACCGGGCACCACGGTCCCCGCCATGCTGTCGGGCCTGCCGAGGCCGGCTCTCGGACCGGTCGTTGTTTCCCCGACGGAGACGGTTCAGCCCCAGCCCGCCCAGCCCCCCCGACCGGCTGCAAGCATTAGCGCGGCGCCCGGCCCGGTAATGGCCCCCGGACAGCGCTTCGTCATCGGCGCGCCAAGGGGCGCAACGACTTCAACCGAAACCGCAACCGCCAGCACTGCCAGTGGCATCACCACGGTCGGTACCGTGGAGCCCGCCCCGGACATGAAGGCGCGCGTGGCCGCGAGGGCGCTGTACGCCGCGTCCGAGCAGACCGTGCCGGCCCAGGCACCCGTTGCCGCACCCCAACCCCAGCCTGGCGCTCCCCGCACTCGCATCGAGCCCTCTACCCAGTCGCCCGCGGAACCCGTACAAGCTCCGGTCCAGCCTGCCGCGCCCACGGGCGTCCAGTCGCTGCCGCCAACCGTGACCGATCTCCTGAAGCCCGCTCCAATGCAGCCCAATGATGCGAAACCGGGTCAGGCGACGGCGGCGGGAGCCGCCCAGCGTTTCACCCCGTCGTCGGCAGCCTCTGTCGCCGCCGCGAACAGCATTGACCTGCAGATCACCGCCGCGAACATCGCGGATGCCGAGGCCCAGGTACGCCAGACCTTCGGCCTGGACGACTTCCGGGTCACCGCATCCGCGACCATCGGCAGGCGTGGGCCCATCGCGACGGCAACTTTCCCCGCCGGCGAGGGCGGCAAGGACACCACGATCAAGCTGGGAGACCCCGACATCCGCACGGGCAGCATCGAACTCGTGAAACCCCTGTACACCAACGGGCGCATCGAGCGGACCCAACAGGTAGCGCTCAAGGCCCTGGAAACCCGCAAGCTGTCCAAGGCCGTGATCGAGCGGGCGCTGGACCTGTCTGCGCGGCAGGTCGTGTACGAGATACTGCGGCTGGAACAACTGGCCACTGTTGCTCAGGAGCGTGCCAATGCGGTGGCGGCCCACGTAGACCTGAGCAAGAAGCTGATGGCCGGCGGCGTGGTGCCGAAGTTCGAGGTGGTCCAGGCGGAAACCGAACTTGCCCGGGCGCGGGGCGAGGTGATCTCGGCGCGCACCAGCGTTGAGCAAGCCAAGTCCAGCTTGCGCCGGGTCCTGACGCTTCCCCAGGACACGCCGGTGGGAGTTGACATTGGCGAGCCCCCCCGCACGCCGCCGGGCGCGATCACCGATCTGATCCAGCAGGCGTGGGAAAACAGGCCGGAGATCCGCGCCAGTGAGGCCGCCGTGGCTCTGGCGGAGGCGAGTCTGCGGCTGGCCTTCGCGTCGCGTAACGTGTCGGTCAATCTCGTGGGGGGGCTGACGGCGACCCAGGCCAGTTTCGGCTCCGAACCATTCGGCTGGCAAATCGCGATCAGCGCCGAGAAGCCGATCCTCGACGCCAAGCAGGAAAAGACCCAGGTTGAGCAGGCCAAGGCGCAACTCGATGCCGCAAGGCTGGAACTGGAGAAGCAGAAGCAGGAGGTGGCGCTGGAGGTCACCCAGTCGCATCTGGCTCTCGATGACGGGCAGCAGCGCCTGGCAGTGGCCCAGCAGGGGGTAATCGAGGCCCAGGAGCGCCTGCGCATATCGCAGGTTCGCTACGAGAACGGCCTGGCACTCGGCGTCGAAGTATTGGACGCACAGACGGCGCTCACTGCGGCGCAGGCCGAGGTCGTCAACGCCCAGTACGCTCTGTACTCGGCTATCGTAAGGCTCAGGTCGTCCCTGGGCCTGTGGAGTGGAAACGAGTGAGGAGAGCAAAGATGCGGTTCTCATCCTCTGTAGCCGCACGTCTATTGCCGCGGGGGCAGACTGCTCTCGGGCTGCTGGCAGTCGCTGCGATAGTCACGAGCCTGCTGTTGAGCGGCTGCCCCAAGGGCCGGAAGGAGCCGCTCGGGGCTGCTCAGGCCCAGCAGGAATCCTCTGCCGAGACCCCTGTTTCGGTGGTCGTGGCCAAGCGAGGCTCCATCACGGAGGAACTTGAACTGACGGGCAGTTGTGAGGCTTACCAGGAAGTGGACGTGGTGCCCGAGGTCTCCGGTAAGGTCGTCTCGGTTTTCGCGGACGTGGGCGACGCCGTGACGAAGGGCCAGGTGCTGGCGCGCCTGGATTCCCAGCTCGCCTCAAAGCAGAGGGTGCAGGCCGAAAAGGGCGTGGTGTCAGCCCAGGCCCGGTACACCCAGGCGGCGAAGAGTTCAGAGCTGACCGACCACGAGACCCAGATCGCCATCCGTCAGGCTGAGCAGGGAGTGGCCGCGGCAGCCGAACAGCTCTCCAAGGCCAAGCAGGCCTACGAGCTAGCCCGGGAGCGAACAGAAAGCGCCATCGAGCAGGCCAAAGTCGGCCTTGCAAGCGCCCAGGCGCAGCAGCGCGACGTTCTCGCCGGCGCGCGTAGCCAGGAGATCACCCAGGCCGAGGCCGCCGTGCGTCAGGCCGAATCTGACCTGTCCCTCAAGAAAACCACCTATGAGCGTTACCGTCGCCTCTATGAGCAGGGCGCTGTGGCGGAGGCCACGCTGGACCAGTACCGCACCCAGTACGAGGTGGCCCAGCAATCTCTCAGCCAGGCTCGCGAGGCCCTGAGCCTCGCCCGCGAGGGCGCACGACAGGAGCAGAAGCGCCTCGCGGAGCTCTCGGTGCAGCAGGCACGGGAGCAGCTGAACATGGCGCAATCGGGCAAGCGCGAAGTGGACATCGCGGCCCGTGACGTTGAGGCCGCGCGGGTCGGCTTGCGACAGGCAGAGGAGAACCTGCGTATGGCCCGGGCGGCCAGGCGGCGATATGACGTGGCCGTGGCCGACGTCAAGGCTGCGCGGGCGGGAATCGGCCAGGCAGCCGCGGGAGCCGACCTTGCCGCCACTACCGTGGAAAAGCACACCATCCGGGCACCCATCTCAGGACGCATCGCCCAGCGCAACATTGATCCGGGTGAAGGCGCATCCCCGGGCATGGCCGCTTTGCGCATTGTGGACAACGATCCGATCCGCGTGAACTGCGAGGTCAGCGAGCTTGATATCTCCAAGGTGCGTGTGGGCGACGGCGGCGTGGCCACCGTCGATGGATTGCCGGGCCTGGAATTCTTCGGCAGAGTGGTTGACGTGGCCCCACAGGCGCGCGAAGGCCGGCGCAGCTACATCGCACGGGTGGAGATCGACAATCCGGAAGGGCTGATCCGCGCTGGAATGTTCGCGCGCGTGGTGCTGGTCGTCTCCGAGAAGCAGGACGTCATCGTGGTGAGCCGTGACTGCCTAGTGGAACGCGGCACGAGGAAGAATGCCTACGTGGTGGAGAACGGGGTGGTGAAAATCCGTAGGGTAAAGGTGGGGGTCACCAACCGAGACGTGGTGGAGGTGGTGAGTGGTTTGCGGGCGGGTGATCAAGTGGTTTGCGCGAGCCAGTCCATCCTGGCCGATGGCCAGAAGGTCAAAGCTGTCCGAAAAAGTTCGGGCAAGAGTTCTGCGACCAGCGAAGGCGCCCAAGGTGACGGTGCAGCAAAGGGCACCAAGCCCCCGCGCGAAGCGGGAAGGAGCAGACCCGGTGCAGACCGGGAGGAGATAATCGGCCCAATGCCCGCGCAGGATGGGAAACAGCCGCAGTCCGACGGTTCTGCGCCGCGCGCTCGCTGAGGGGAACGCGGTGCACGCTGAGTCAGAATCCCACCCGGGAAGCCCCTCTATTTGAGCTCCCGGGCGCATACTCCCGGCGCAGCCCACAGGCCGCGCGCAATGTGAGAGCACTCGCCCTATGTGGTTAACCAGACTGGCAATCAACCGCCGGGTCACGATTGCGATGGCGATTTTCGCCATCATGGTTCTCGGCCTGGTCGGGCTGTCGCGGATGCCGTGGGAAATGAACCCCGATGTGGAGATCCCTAGCGTCTCCATCATCCTCCCCTACCCCGGGGCCGGTCCTGAGGAGATTGAGCAGCGAGTTCTGCGGCCTCTCGAAGATGAGGTCAGTGTCATCAACGGCGTGGACGAAGTCGACGCCACCGCCTATGAGAACTTGGGCGTGTGCGTCGTTCGCTTCAACTACGAGATCGATGTTGATGTAGCCGCCGCTGATGTGCGCGACGCGTTGGCGAGGGCACGCGCTTCCTTCCCCAGCGATGTGGAAGACCCATCAGTTTATAAGATCGACATCGGCGCGCTGCCTGTTCTGACAGTAGGGATCAGCGGCGACCGGGAACCGCGCGATCTGCGCAAGCTCGTGGAAGATGTGGTGCGCCCGCGTCTGGGTCAGATCAACGGCGTGGCATCCGTGACTATTTCCGGTGGCCAAGAACGTGAGATCCAAGTCCTGGCCCACAAGGACCGGCTCGACGCTGTCGGCCTGTCCATCGCGCAGCTCGCATCACTCCTGCGCTCCGAGAGCATCGACGTCCCCAGCGGCAATATCAAGGAAGGTGCACGGGACTACGCCATCCGGGTCATCGGCCAGTTCGAGGATCTTCAGGAGATCCGCGACCTGGAGATTGCAGTGCCCAACGGCGGTCTAGTTCGGCTCAGCAGCCTCGCGGAGGTCTACGATACCGTCGTCGAGCCCGACGAATACGCGCGCATCGACGGGCAGCCCACCGTTCGGGTCGCCGTGATCAAACAGTCGGACGCGAACACAGTGCAGGTAGTCCGCCAGGCGCGCAAGGTGCTGACGGAGCTGGTCGGCGACCTGGAAGGCGAACAGGGGGCCGGCGAGCTGCCTGCGGACATCCGAGTAGTCGTGGCAGACGACGACTCGGAACGCGTTATTGAGGCGATCCTGGACGTACGCGACGCCATCGTCTTCGGCGCTCTGCTCGCGGCGCTCGTAGTCTTCCTGACACTGCACAACTTCCGGGGCACGATCATCGTCGCCCTGGCCATTCCCACCGCGATCATCTCCGCGTTCTTGCCGGTGAGCATCGGTTTCGGCTTCACGCTCAACCAGATGGTTCTTCTCGCGCTGTCCCTCGCGGTCGGAACGCTGGTAGACGATTCCATCGTCATCATCGAAAACATCGACCGTCACCGCAACCGTGGTGAGCCACCCAAGGTGGCCGCACTCAATGGACGCAGTGAGATCGCCAGCGCGGCTGTGGCGGTCACCATGGTGGACGTGGTGGTCTATGTTCCCGTGGCCCTGATGGGTGGCGTAGTGGGTCAGGTCTTCTTCTCCTTCGGGATCACCGCGGCCACCGTGGTTTCCTTCTCCCTCCTCATGTCCTTCACACTCACGCCCATGCTCGCGTCCTGGTGGTACCAGCGCGTGGACCCCGGCGCTCCCTCAGGCCGCGGACTGTGGGCGGCATTCTTCAACCTGACTGAAGCAATTTATGGACGCTTCGAAATCTTCTACGGCGCCCTTCTGCGCCGTGCGGTAAGTCACCCTTACATTACTGTGGCTGTGGCCTACGCCGCGATGATTTTGGTGCTCGGGGCGGTGCGCCTGCCCTTTGAGTTCTTCCCCGTCACCGACGAAGGCGAGGTCTCGATTACTCTCGAGACCGGAGTGGGCACCAGGCTTGAGGAGACCGACAGCCTGGTGCGGGAGATCGAACGCCGTCTTCTGGACGAGAGCCGCTATCCGGCAATCGAGCACGTTATCTCGGTGGTCGGGTCACAGGGTTCGGGCCTGTTCGGCGCCGGCAGCGTTGGCGGCCAGTACGCCCAGATGCAGATTACCATGAAGCGCCTGCGCGAGCGTCGCAAAGCCGGCCTGGACTCAGATCAGGAACTTGCCGCCCGGCTGCGCAAGGACCTGGCCGACCTGCCCGGGGTGATCATCAAGGTCACCGCCGGCGGAGGGCTTCGTCCCGGCGGCGCAGATCTTCAACTCAACATTCTCTGCGAGGACAGCGAACAGCTGGCACGCGCCTCCACCGACCTGATGCATCGGGTTGCTCAGATACCCGGCCTGCGCTACGTGGACCTGTCTGCAAAACCCGGACGGCCGGAGGTGCACGCGCGCATCGACCGCTGGCGTGCGGCCGACCTGGGCATGTCCGTAGCCCAGATCGGCGCGGTAGTTCGCACGGCTTTCGAAGGGGACAACTCCACCAAGTTCCGCGAAGAAGGCGACGAGTACGATATCCGCTTGCAGCTCATCGACTTCGACCGCAAGAGCGTGTCGGATGTCGAGAACCTGTTCATCGGTTTGACGAAAGACCACCAGCCGCTGCGGCTGAGGGATGTTGCGGACGTGTACCTCAGCACCGGCCCTAGCCGGATCGAGCGCTACAACCGGCAGCGCAAGGTGACTCTCAGCGCGAGCCTCGACCAAGAGATTCTACGGTCCGGTCCGGCACAGCAGGCCGTTGACGCCGTTGTGAAGGAGTGGAAGGAGCCGGGTGTAGATGTTGCATGGACCGGGTCGCTGAAGATGCAGGGCGAGTCCTTCGGCTTCATGGGCCAGGCGCTCATGCTGGCCGTGATATTGGTCTACGTGGTCATGGCGATGCTCTATAACTCGTTGCTGCAGCCGCTCAACGTCATGCTCAACCTGCCGATCGCTCTGGTGGGCGCGCTGATTGCCTTGAAGCTCACCGGCAACGTGATCAGCATCGTCGCGATGATCGGCATCATCATGCTCATGGGAATTGTGGGCAAGAACGCGATCCTGCTCATCGACTTTGCCAACACACTACGGGCCAGGGGGATGTCGCGGTTCGAGGCGCTCACCGAAGCGGGCCCGACGCGCATGCGCCCGATTCTCATGACTACAGCCTCGACGGTGCTGGGGATCCTGCCCACCGCTCTTGCAAAGAACGAGGGCAGCGAATGGCGTTCACCCATGGCCTGGGCGGTCATCGGTGGCCTGCTCCTGTCCACCATGCTTTCGTTGCTGGTGGTTCCCGCGTCTTACTGCATCTGGGACCAGGTGGAGGTTTTCGCGGGCCGGTTCGCCAGGGGTCTCGGCAGCCTGATAGCCAGCTTCCGCAACGGCCGGCGCAAGGACGGAGGCGAGGGCGAGCCGCCCGAGCCACCCGCACTGCCGGGACCGCCCGACGAGCCCGAATTGCCGCCAACAGACGGGCCGTCTGAGATGCCGCCGCCACCCCCGGCGCGACCGACGATCACTGCGCGGAGGGCTCGTCCGAAGGTCCGCAAATCCCGAAAGGCAGGCGACAAGCATTTCCGCTAATCGGGCTCCGGCTCGTACAGACAGGAATGTGAGGGCCATGCAGAAAGTCAAACTGGTCTATCTGATCGCCGACGATGGCCTGTCGGATGATGTGGTGAGCGCCCTGAAGGAACTCGACATCCAACACTACACGCGCTGGTCGGGCGTCGAGGGTGTGGGACGCACCGGGCCGCGCCAGGGATCACCAATATGGCCGGGCCTGAACGAGGTCTTCCTGCTGGCGCTGGAGCCCGAGCGCGTCCAGCCGCTGGTGGATACCCTGCACGCCATACGCGACAGCTATCCGATCACGCCGGGGCTCCGCTTCATCATTACCGACGCCGAATTGATCTGATCGTCGGGCAACAACAGGCCTTGACCGCTTCGGGCCGGAACTGCGGGCGCCTGCTGTGAAACGCAATGAAAGGCAACTCGAGCTGGACCTGGAGGTCCCGCTGGTCTCCACGCGGAAACACCAGCCCGCGAGATCGCTGCGTGCCAAGAGCGAACCGCACATTCAGCCGCGACAGTCAGGCGAGATCCCGCTGATGGACGAGCCCGAGGTTTCCGACTGCGGCTTCTGCGGCCGGCGCCCCACGATCCATGCGCAGGTCACCATTTGCCCGGACTGCGGGGGCATCGTGAGCCGGCCTGCCGTGGACGACTGACCGCAGGCGCCGGTCCTATACACCCCGCAAGACGAAGGTGCTGCCATGTCTGAGCTCACTGCAGGTCTGGCTTCCTGCGACATCACCCCGCCCGTGGGCAGCCCCATGGCAGGTTACGGCGCACGGGACCACGGGTGCGAGTCTGTGGAGACCCCGTTGATTGCGCGGGCGCTGGTGCTCGAGAACTCCGGGAGTTACGCGGCGCTCATCTGCGCCGATTTGATCAGCACCCACCGCGAACTGACTACCTCGATTCGCGAGTCGGTCGCTGAACAGACGGATATCCCGGCCGAGGCGATCATCGTCTGCGGGAGCCACACCCACTGGGGCCCGGAGATCCGGCCCTCCGGTTACATGCCCCGCGCCTTGCGCGAGGCGATCCCCCAGCCCTATCTGGACTGCCTGGCGCGCACCCTCGCGGGCTGCGCGGTGGAGGCGTGGCGCAGGCGACAACCCGCCTGGGCCGGCGCGGGAGCGGCACTCGCAGACGGAATCAGCTTCAGCCGCCGCCCGGTGGGCACCGACGGCAAGGTCGTGATGAGTCTCGTCCTTCAGCCCCAGCAGGCGGCGGTCGCGGCGCGGGAGGGGCTCACCCTGTGGCGCGCCTGGCGCAAAGGAGGCGACGGGGGCCCGCGCCTGAGTCCGCCACTGAAGGAACTTGACGGGCTGCGCGCCGGTGTCTCCGACCCCGAGGCCCCGCTGCTCAAGGTGGTGGGGCCGGACGCGAAGCCCCTCGCGGGATTGGCGAATTTCGCCTGCCACCCGGTTGTGGGCGGCGAGGGCAATTTCTACGCGATCTCTCCGGACTACCCCGGTGAGGCCCGTCGCGCTTTCGAACCGGTGGTGGGCGCTCCTTTGGTCTTCTCGCTGGGTTGCGCGGGCAATCAGGTCCCAGCATGGCGCGGGGGCGACAGCCGCGAGCGAGTGGGCAGATCACTCGGGGCGGCGCTGACCCGGGCGTGGTATCAGATTCGTGATTGCACCAGGGATGCACCCGTCGCTACAGCAGTCGAGAACGTGACGCTCCCGCTCAAGCCCTTGCCGGATCTGGAGGAGGCGCGGGCCGCTCTCGCTGCCTGCGAGGACCCTGAAAGCCCGGCTGCCTGCGGGCACCGTCAGCAGGTCGCCATGGCCGAGAAATACCAGGGGGCGTCGGGCATCGAGACCCAGGTCTGGGCCTGCCGGATTGGCGACTGGGCGGCTGTCGCGCTGCCCGGCGAAATCATGGTTGAGATCGGCCTGCAGATCAAGCAGCACTCGCCCTTCGTGTCCACCGCCGTGATCAGTTGCGCGTACGACTCCATCGGTTACGTGTCCACCGACAAGGCCCATGATGAGGGCGGCTATGAGCCCGAATGGAGTCCGGCCGGCGTGGGCGCCGAAAGGGCCCTTGTGGACGCGGCAATTCGCCTCCTTTCCGTACTCGCAAATGCGTGATGGCTGTTGAACATTCTGCCGCCGCGGCTGATGTGCGGGGCAACGCACCGGCCGCACGGGCAACTTCCGGGGGGCCGTCTCCATGGCCAGTTGTGTGTTCGTGAGTTTCGCCGGTTACCCCTATACGCCCAGCAGCCTTTGCCCGGACAACGGGCTGGGCGTGCTGGCTGCGATCCTGCGCGACTCGGGCCATGATGTTCGCGTGCTGGACTTTGGCACCGTGGACACCATGCGCCGCCTCTACCCGCCGGAGCTTTCACAACGCGCGGTGCCCATCGTCATGGAGCTCGCCTCCGCATCGGGCCAGCCGTCACCGTCTCTCGTGCGCGAGCTGGCGACGCTGGATGCTGAACTCGAGTCCGTCCAGGCAAATGTGACCGGGGAGATGGCGAGACAGATCGCAGCGGAGATCAGGTCTCTCTCCCCCGCAATCGTGGGGTTCAAGCTCTGGAACGGGGACGGTTTTACGGGTTCGGTCGTCATCGCTGAGGAGGTGCGGAAGGCTCTCCCCGGTGTGCCCATCATCGCTGGCGGACCACAGGCAACCTGGGCGGGGAATGTTATCTTCCGTTATACCGACGTTTTCGACGCAATTGTCACTGGCGAGGCAGAGGACAAGATCGTGCAGCTTGTGGAGCAGGCTGCGAGCCGTGGAAGGATCGACCCGTCCGCCGGGGTGTCCACCGGGAAGGATGTGCCCGCTGCCCCTACCACATCCGTGGACATCGGCGAGACACCGGTGGCGCTGTACGACCCCGACGTGTACCCGGCCATGGCGGGCGACCAGAAGCTGAAAATGCTGGTGCTGGACGACAGCCGCGGCTGTCCCTTCAACTGCGCGTTTTGCATGCATTCGTATGAGAGCGGTCGCACGCTAAGGATCCGGCCGGCCGCGCGGATCGTGGATGACATCGAGCAACTCATGTCCTCCACAGGCGTTCGCGCCTTCCGGTTCGCGGGATCATCCACCCCCGGTCGCTTGATGGGCGAAGTCTCCGATGAAATCAGTCGTCGGGGAATCGATATTGCATACACCAGCTTCGCGCATTTCAGTACCGCTGAGCCGGACCACTACCGACGCATGCGAGCATCGGGGCTGCGCGCTTTGTTCTTTGGGCTTGAGACGGGGTCGCCGGAACTGCTGAGACGTGCGTGTGGGAAGGCCGTGCGAGTTGAGGACGTGCGCCGTGCTGTGGCCCTTGCGAAGGAAGCCGGCATCAAGACGGTTTGCAGCATGATCGTGCCGATGCCCTTCGAGACCGAAGAGACCCTCGCCGAGAGCCTGCGCCTGCTTCTGGACCTGCGCCCTGACTCCGTGCCGATCCAGTTCCCGGGCCTCCTGCCGGGCACCCGCTGGTTTGATGAACCCCAAAGCTTCGGGTTCGCGGTGGACAAGGAGCACTTCATCGAACAGCACCTGGACTACAAGTTCAAGATGCTCTTCCCACCAGCCTTCTGGAAGGCGCCCGGCTACACGGTCAATGGGATGAGCTTCCAGGAGTTCACGGCAATCACGGCGCGGTTCGTTGGGCAGCTTGAGGCCGAGGGGATCCTCACCGGAGTGCCGGATGAGATGCTGCTGATGGCGGAGCTGGCGGGCATTGCGCCGCGTCAGTTTAGAGACATGGCGCGACTGTGGTGCAGCACCGGTCAGGCTGACGCCATGCAGCAGTTCATCAGCACTTACAACCGGGCGGCGACCGTCTGACAGGCTGTACGGCAGATTCTGCGGGTCACTCGCCAGGGCCCTGCTGTGCGCAGGTTCGACGTGCTTCGGACATCAACCGTCTCACGGGATCCAGCAAGTCGCTGATATTGAAGGGCTTGGGCACCAGCACGTCCTCGGGGCCCTTTCCAGGGACACTGTATCCCGACACCAAGACAACCGGCACCCGTGGGTCCCTGTGCTTGACCTTTTCAGCGAGCGCCCGACCGGTCATCCCGGGCATCTCGTGGTCCGTCACGACCATCAGCGGTTCGCCGTTCTGCTCTCGCAGCGCGCGATCGATGATCTCCCAAGCTTCGGTCCCGTCCCGCGCCGGGAGAACACGCAATCCCTCAGTCTCCAGCAGCCGCACGATGATGTCGCGCATAGCCTCCTGGTCATCGGCAACCACAACGATGCCCCCCTGGACCTTGGGCTCAGGAGAAGCCGTGGTCTGCGCCGGCGTTGGTGGTACAAGGGGGATGCTCAGGCTGACAGTGGTGCCTCGGCCGGGCTCGCTGTCAATCACAAGCTCGCCTTCGTGCTTGCGGGCCACCTTCTGGGCGATACTCAGGCCCAGGCCCGTCCCGCGTTCGCTCTTTGTGGAGTAGAAGGCCTGAGTGGCCTGTGCCAGCACCTCCTCGGGCATGCCGGGCCCATCGTCCTTGACCCGGATCCACACATGGTCCTGGGTGGCCTCGGTCTGTATCTCAATGCGCCCGGATCCCTGGAGAGCATCCAGGCTGTTCTGCACGAGATTCATGAGCACATTGCGAATCGCGATCTCGTCGCCTTTGACCACCGGCAGCGAGCGCAGGCTTGTGACCAACTCTACTTTGCCCGGGTGCGCCTCGACCTTGTCCCGGACGAGGTCCGCCACTGCCAGGACGATGTCGTTGACCCGCACGTCCTGAGGCTCTTTGTTGATGTTGGCCCGAACGTAGTTGCGGATCTGCTGGAGCGTGGACGTACAGTCCTGGGCAGCGCGCACGATGTTGGAGGCCCAGTGGTCCACGTCCTCGCGGTTGGTCTGCTCCTGGGTGCGAACGCGCTCAAGGAGGAACTGGGCGCTGGTGAGGATGACGGTGATCAGATTGTTCAGGTCGTGGCTGACTTCCGCCGTCACCTCACCCAGCTCGCATAGTTGCTGGAACGAGGCGATGTCGTCACCGAAGGACTGTTGGAAGCGCTGAAGTGTCGCGATCGCTTCCCCGACGCCATTGTCCTGGGAGCCCGCGATTGCGCCCGCCTGCGCAACCAGGTTCTTCGTCATTGTCTCAAGCTGTGCGGCCAGGACCTGGGCGTCGTGATCGCGTCGGCGCAGACTCAGAGCCTTCTCAACGATCTTCTCAACGTCTGACACGGAGTAAGGCTTGATCAGATAGTCCACGGCCCCCAGCCGCAGAGCAAGGCGCGCGGATTCCACCGCCGCGTAAGCGGTGATGATGGCCACCTCGACCTCGGGATGTGCAGCCTTTATCCGCTTCATGACCTCGGTGCCTTCCATGCCCGGCATCCGCAGATCAAGAAACACGAGGTCGGGAAGCTCTCGCTCAACTTCGCGCAACCCCTCTTCTCCACACGACGCCGTGCGCACATCATGATCCTGCTTGAGGATCTGGCGCAATGACTCGCGCGGTCCCGGCTCGTCATCGACGATCAGTATCTTACCCCGCATTTCAACCAGGCCTCTTGTATAGCATTAGGTCGCTGCCCTGAGCGACCGGGATCAGAGAGATGCGGAAGACCATCTCGTTCTTGTCACGGTACGCGTCCAGGGCCCCTCCCTGGCTCTCAATGAGCCTCTGGCTTGCCGATGGTCCCAGGTCGATATCTGGGTGGTCGATGACGTAGGAAGGCTCCAGCACCGATCTCGGGTCCATTCCCTCGATATCTTCCATGGGTGTGCGGATGTAGATGGCCACCGGTTGCTCACCCTCGGGGCCGTCCTGTAGTTCCGCTTTCACCGTCACGTTCTGGTGGTTCGGGCCCACGCTGTATCTGAGAAGGTGAGCTATCGCCGCGGCCATCGCGTTGATGTCCACTTTGACTGGCGGCAGGGCGCCATTCGCCAGTGTCTGAATCCGCTGGGCCGCCTGTTCATCCAGGAGCAATACACGCTCCACCGCAAGTTGCAGTAGCTCGGGGACGTCCGTCAATTCGCGCTTCGTCTCGGGCGGGTCCGCAATGGAGACCAGCTTGTTCACGAGGTCATCCAGACGATGCACATCGCGCCGCACGTGCTCGGCCCAGAACTCGCGGAACTCGGGGTCCTCATAGCGGCTGGGCAGAAGTTCTGTGAAAGTGCGGATTGTGGCCAGTGGGTTCTTCAGCTCATGGGCGAACCGCGCAACGATCTGGCTGATGACTTCGTTGCGCTCCGCCTCGCGCTTCTCCTGGGCCAGAGCTTTCTCCGCCGAGATGTCCTCGACCAGCATCATGCTTCCGATGAGCTGGCTGTTCTCATCCAGCAGGCGCCGGGTCCAGATGCGCAACTCCCGGGTGCCTGCGAGAATAGTGACCTCCTCGCGGGACCGTTCCTCCCCATAGCGCAGGCAGGCATACAGGTGGTCTCCCAAGGGTGCCGGCAGCACCCGCATGTCTCGCCCGACCACATTGTCGGCGCCCAGGCCGAGCACCTCCGCCGCACTCGGATTGCAGACCACGATGGTCCCGTCCAGCTGGAGGGTAATGACCCCGCTGGCCATTGTGGACAGGACCTGATCGATGTAGTTGTTGCGCGACTGCAGCTCACTGTGGAGCTCGCTGACGCGAACGGCCGATGCGAAGCTGGCCGCCAGCATGAGCAGGGACTCCACCTCATCCATACGGTACGGGCCACCAATGGCCTTGGGTCCGAGGACGATGAGCCCCTGCAAGACCCCTCGGCTCAAGACCGGCACGGCCAGCACGCCTCCACATAGCTCGAGTTCGCGGATCGCCTCGGAGCCCTCGGGCACCCCGGCGAGGGCATCCATGGTGACAAGACCTCGCACCCGCTGCAGGTGATTGGCCAACGGCCCGGTCACCGACAGTACACAGCTGCTCTCCACCGACGGGTGCAAGCCTTCCGCCCGGACGATCTTGAAGCCCCGACAGGTGGGGTCGTATCGCAGGAGACAGAAGCTCACGCATCCGGTGAGCTCCAACAGGGCGTCGCAGCAGGCATCATAGAGTTTGTGGATGTCCAGCGAACCCGCCATGCGCGAGACCGCACGGGAGATGGTATTCTCGCCGCGTGGCCGGTGGGCGCTGTCCATGTCCAGGACGCCGCCAAAATGGGTCGCGCCGGTAACTGGAGGCTCAGGAGCGCGCACGGCCTTGGCCGACAGGTAGGCCAGCAGACTGTCCACCGCTGCCTGGAGACGTACATCGCTGGCGGGGATGAGGATCCACTGGTCCGGCGCTTCAATACGCTCGACCTGCACCTGGCGTGCCACGTGCTCAGACGCCACCGCGACAACCGTAGCATCCCTGAAGTTCGCGCGCACAAAACGCAGGTCGGAGACCAGATCGTCTGTGAGATGCTCCGCGTCCAGGAAGACCACATCCACCCGGGATGGCGCCGCGCCCGGCGGCATCATTCCCGGGTCGGCGTCGAAGGTGGTTAGCCTGCTCGACACCAGCTCGCGCACCCGGGCGTAGTGCGACCCGCTACCTGTGATGAAGAGTGCTGTGGTCATGCTGTAGTCACTGGGTGCCTTTGATGGTCCGGTGTAAGTGGCAGCAGCAAGGTGAACTCAGTGCCCGTCTGCTCGTCGGAACGCACGGCGACTTCCCCCCCGTGCTCCTCGGCAATGGTGTGACAGATGGTGAGGCCCAGACCGGTGCCGGAAGCCTTCGTCGTGAAGAATGGCTCAAACAAGGATACCATCTGCTCGGGCGGAATGTAACTGTGAGAATTCCACACGCCGATCCCAAGGCGCTCCTGTCCACCCGCAATTCGCGGCTGGACCCGGACCTCGACGCGGCCACCAGCCGGCGTTGCGTCTAGTGCATTGAGCAGAAGGTTCAAGAGAGCCTGGTGCAGGCGCGTCTCGTTCCCGCGCAGCTCAGGCAGTTCCTCGGGCAGCACCACGCTGATTCCTATCCCTCGCGATTCTGCACTGGCGCTCACCGCCGCCGCGGCCCCTTCAGCAAGCTGGCGCAGGTTCACGTTCTCCCAGGCATAGCTGGTAGGCCGCGCCAGGGTCATGAACTGTTCCACGAGATCCTCCAGGCGACCCACCTCGGACCTCGCCACATCCAGGAATGACTCGCGGAACTCAGGGTCGTCCAGACGCCGCGGAGCCAGTTCGGCGAATGTCCGGATCGCCACCAGCGGATTGCGGATCTCGTGGGCCATGCCGGCGGAAATCGCCCGGATGAATCGCAGCCGCTCGGCCTCTTGCTGGGCCCTGCGCAGCGCATCTTCGGTACTCAAGTCATGGAAGAGCACTGCCGCTCCGTCATTGCCCCCCTCGGGGTTCGTGAGGGCAAAAGTGCTCAGTGCAACCCGCAATTCCCCGTCCGAGAAAAGTGGCAGCCCCGGGTTGTTGCTTCCGCGGCCGGTCTGCAGTGCGTCCGACAAGCTGGCTTGAAGCGAGGCCGGCAGTATGTGCAGGTGCCTGCCCACCAGGTCGGAGGATTTGCGGTGAAGCAATTCGCAGGCGGATGCGTTGACCACGCTTATGATCCCGCGTGAGTCGACAGCGACCAGCCCGCTGGCCATCTGGGAGATAATCTTCTCGGTGCGCTCCTTCTCAGCGAGTATCTGGGCCCGCAGTTCGTGGTTTTTCAGCGCAACAGCCGCATGGGCGCCCAGCGCTGCAAACATTGATGCCTCAAAGGCCGTGAAGATGTCCCTGGACAGCTTCGGACCAAGAATGAAGAAACCCAGGGGCCGCTCCTGCCAGACCATGGGGATGACAACGCTCGCGTGCAGGCTCTCCATGGCGCTCAGGCGCTCGGCAGCGTGCGGCGATGCATCAAACCGCAGGACATCGCCCGCGTACAGGGGCTCCTGCAAGCCCTCAACGTTGAGCAGCCGCAGCGCCGGTCCGCTCAGGTTTCCGGCCGCCAGGAAGGGCGCTTGTGTCGCCACATAAGAGTGCGGGTCCACGAGCCCAACGCATTCGTACACGCTCCCTGACCGGCGCAGGTAGGCCGCGACGAAAGCGGTCCCGAAGAACTCCTCGGCAGCCTCCAGCATCGGCATGAGTAACGTCTCGTTTCCCGGTGACCGGACCACCGCAGCTTCGAGCCTGCGCAGGAGCTTGGCGGTCCGCTCTCGGTCCTCATCGGCATTGCGTCCGAGCAGTCCCCGGAAGTACTGGTACGCGGGGGTAAAAGTGAAACCGAGAGCGGTTCCGATAACCAGCCAGAAGGCGGTCAGCCGCGCGGGGTCATCCACATAGAGCCGCATTCTGCCCAGGAGCACGCTGACTGCGAGCCCGGCCGCGATACCGAGACTGCCGACAGCGAGGACTCCCGCTGCTGCGCGCCGGCCTGCTGAGCCAAGGTCCCACAGGCTATGCTTGGCCATCGCCGCAGTAACGGTGGCGATTGTGAAGAAGTACGTGACCACGCCCCAGCGCGAGTACGTGGTATTGCCGGTGATGACCGGCAGGATCACGTTGGTGATCAACACCATGACCTGGAAGCCGATGGCGGCTGCGAGGACGTAGACCGTCTGGACCCGGGCGACGCCGTGCAGTTGGCGCGACTTGGTCCACAGCAGGCCATTGGCCACTGACAGCAACCCAATGGCGTACAGTCCCAGGAGAGCCAGCGGCCAGCCAAACTCCACATTGGGGCCCTCGGGGGTCATCTCGATGCTGCGCACGATGCCCGGCAGGCAGGCTATCCCGCCGAAGACCAGGGCCGAACCGTACAGCAAGACCCGCTGAAGAGACCAGGAGGAGACAAGACGATCGGGGAAGAACGAGCAGAAGTCCACGAAGGTAACCAGGACGAAGGCGGAGAGCAGGTGGACCAGGCGCAGGTAGGCGACGACCACCACGGGGTCCTTGGCGACGACGATCCCGTAGTTCAGCAGAGCCCACCCGGTGACCAGCAGTGCATGCAGGCACCAGAGACGGTTTGCCGGCCGTGAAGGTGCCCGCAGGTAGATGACCAGCCCGAGCGCCGCGGAAGCGACGCCCACTGCGATCAATGCGACGGCGTTGAGGTCCATCCGGCTCTCACTACACACCAGTCGTCCGGTTCGTTCGGGACGCTATCCCATTGTCCGCTCATCGAAACGGCGCACGATCAGGGCCGCGTGTGTACCTCCGAAACTGTGGGCATTCAGCGCGATCGTGTCAATGCGTCCCCGCCGTGCAGTGCCCGGGACGTAGTCGAGATCGCACTCTTCGTCAGGCTCAACCAGGTTGAGCGTCGGAGGCACGGTCTCCGTCTGAAGAACCATGCAGGCCGCCACCAATTGCATCGCCGCGCCAGCCCCGAAGCACTGGCCGGGCACGGGTTTGATGGAAGTCACCGGAATGTGGTACGCATGCTGCCCCAGCGCCTTCTTGATGCCCAGGGTGTCGCCGATGTCGTACTCTTTGTTGCCGATCCCGTGTGCGCAGACATAGTCGATATCGTTCGGTGCGAGCTTGCCCATGCGCATCGCATCGCGCAGGCAACGTGCAAGCTCATCTCCCGTGGGGATGGAGATGACCATGTGGTATGCTTCCGTGTTCACACCGTATCCCAGCAACTCGCCATAGATGCGGGCGCCGCGCTTCATGGCGTGCTCTGCGGACTCCAGCACAACCGCCGCCGCTCCCTCGCCCAGCACAAGGCCGTCGCGGTCCTTGTCAAAAGGCCGGCAAGCGCCCTTTGGGTCATCGTTCCGAGTTGACAGCACCCTCTGGCGTGCGAGCATGTGGTAGATCGGCCTGGAAAGGCACGCTTCAGACCCACCCGCAATCATGCAGGTCGCCTGGCCGCGCCGAATCGTCTCCATCGCCTGCCCCACCGTGAGCACCGATGTGACACAACCGGTTGAGAGCGAGTACTGGGGCCCCTTCAGCCCTAGTTCGATTGAGATGTGGCTGCTCGCGGCGTGGGCTGGGATCTCGTTGATCCCGGTGGGGTCCACGCGTTGGAATTCGCTCTCCACCCAGCGTACATAATGGTCGTCGGCAATGTTCCCGTTCCCCGCGCCGCTGGTGCCGAATGCCACGCCGATGCCGAGACGGTCCTCGCGTTCGAGGTCGAGGTCGGAATCTTCGATGGCCATCTGGGCGGCCGCCAGTGAGAAGTGCACGAACCGGCCCTGCTTGGCAGCCTTCTTCGCCTCGACCCAGTCCAGCGGGTCGAAGTCGGTGATTTCTCCGGCGATCTGGGCGCGCAGGTCGCTCACATCGAACCGCGTGATGCGGCGCACGCCTGACTTGCCATCTCGCACGGCCTCCCAGAAGGCCTGCTTCCCCATTCCCGCGCAGGACACCACACCCGCACCGGTGATGACGACCCGGCGCGAAGGCGCTTCGATGGCTGACATGCTCTCGTTCCCCTCAAGGCTCTTGCCGCAGGTTGGCCTGCGGCGGGAAAGCCCGACACGAACTTGTTGAAGGGTTGCCCCCTCGCCGGAACAGACCCCCGGCAGGAAGCCCTTACCAGCGGTACGTGGCCTGCAACCCGTGGCTGTCGGATGGCCCGAACAGTCCGGTGGCGATATCATCGTTCCAACGGTTGATGTACGCGTAGCTCAGGTCCCAGCATCTGTCCTGGTAACCCAGACCGAAGGTCAAGCGGGAATCATTCATGCCGGCGCGCAAGGCGAACCGGTTGGAGATGTCATACTCTGCGCCCGCGTGCCAGGTGTTGAGGGTCTGTACGGTGGGCCCCTCATGGGTGGCCGAGCGCCGATATTCCACGGCTACGAGTGTTTTCGGCCCGCAGTTCCATGACACGCCCAGCGCCAGCAGGTCGGTCCAAAACACACGCTGGACCGGGCCGCCGCCGACCAGTGCACCGGTGGCAGTCGCGGTCTCCTGGTAGTAATCGTAGACGGCACCCAGGAACACGCCCGGGGCGTGCTCGTATGCAACGCCCAACCGGGCGCCCCAGTCGGCCTCGGAGGAAATGTTCAGCAGCGGCATCCCCGGTGCCATCAGGCTCAAATCGATGTCGCTGATTGCCGACACGCCGATGCCCGCCGTCAGCTTCTCATCAATCCGCCGCCCATAGTGTACAGACAGGTCCTGTTCGGACATGCTCGCCATCGGTCCGCCCTGCATCCGTGTGGCTGCCGGGTCGCCGCTCATGTCGAAGAAACTGAACTGCAGGCCCGACTCATTGTCCGTCAGCGGAAGAATGTAATGCAGCTGGTAGGTGTCCAGATCGGGGCCTTGTGAGAAGTCGGTGGTCTGATACCGGACGGACGCGTTCGGGTCGGTCTGCATGGCCGCGAAAGCGGGGTTCGCGAAGCCGCGGTCCCAGACGCAGGAGACCGGGCCTCCCATGCCCATCAAGCGGGTGGTCGCGGCGGAAGAAAGCCCGAATGGGTGCACCAGCGCGTAACTCTCGATGCCCTGCGCCCAGGCGCTTCCTGCGCCACACGACAACATGGCCACCACAGCAAACAGTGTCACGACTGGCCAATTGCGGGCTGCGTTCATTGCGATATGCCCTCCCATGACATTTGCTGCATCTCGGTCCACGATGAACGGCCTGGAAAGAGGGGTGCTCCGCAAACCTCCAGTGCCCCCACATGACTTGCCCAAGCCCATGGTCCGCGGTGCGCCATGCCCACTAGTAGGGCATATTTCGTGTCTATTCTTGGCAAGATGTACTCTAGTATCGGCAGAACGTCAAGGGCTTCTTTTGGTGCGCTAAAGAACTGGGATGAATTGTCCCTCTTGGAGGTAGACGAACCGTGGTGCAGTCTGCCTCGCCTTTGCTCCTGCTATTCAGACAGGCGAAGTCTGAGCGTGCCTCAGTGAAGCTGCGAATTGCATTCCGGGTTCCTACGCAGTTCTCCCCGAAATCGCCCCTGACGTTCAGGCGAGGGTGCATGCGGGGATTGTGCATCAGGCATATTGTGGCTGGGCGCGCAAGTCGAGGAGGTTATTTCGGGCGACCCGGGGAATAATGAGTCTCAAGGGGCATGGGGCGTACCCATCTAGACATAGCAGGAGGCAGTCATATGCGAAAGGGTTTCACTCTGATTGAACTGCTCGTTGTCATCGCCATCATCGCTATCCTTGCGGCGATCCTCTTCCCGGTCTTCGCAAGGGCCCGCGAGAAGGCACGCTCCGCCAGTTGTCTGTCAAACGTCAAGCAGATCGGGCTCGCCGTTCTCATGTATGGTCAGGACTATGACGAGCGGTATGTGTCGGCAGCCTGGTGGGGAAGCTATTTCTGGTGTGACCGCGTCGCCCCCTACATGAAGAACACCCAGCTGTTTGTCTGTCCGTCCCACAAGGGTGATCTCTGCGCAACCGGTACCTGCAGCAACCACAATGCCCACGTGCGCTACCCGGACCTTGGGTACGGGTACAACCACTATCACATCAGCTATCCCTCGGGTTTCGTGGGGCTATCCAACCAGCGATGTCCGCGGTTATGTCCCCTGCCTCCGTGTTCATGGTGATGGACTTCCAGTGTTACTACACCGCGACCACCGGGAGCGTGGACGGCAGCAAAGGTTACGCCAATAAGCACAATGGCGGGACCAACATCTGCTATGCCGACGGCCACGCCAAGTGGCGGGGCTGGGACAGCCTGAAGTTCGGTCCTTCCACCTTCTCCGCGACCCCTCACTACTACGAGTTCGACTACCGCTTCGAAGGCTGATTCCCCCGAGACAAGACGCCACACGGCCGCCTGGATCGCTCCGGGCGGCCGTTTCTTTGGTGGGCTGATCGCCTAGGCCGACCGTCCCGGTCGGCGAATATTGCTTGCGCGTAACATCCGCGCGATCAGGTTCTCGCGCACAACGCGACGTCCGACCCGAAGGTTACTTCCCCCCAATCGTCTCCGCAAGGAGCGCCGCGCCTTGGGCTGCCCAGGCCTCCCCGGCTCCGGGAAGTGGGAGGGCCATCCCGTACAGCTTGCAGGCTGCGAGAGACGCGTACCCCTGCAGTTCCACGTCGCGCCGGTCCGCGATGTACCCGATGACGCCGTTGCTCGTGGCCGCGAGAAGCACGTTGTGGTCTGGCGCGGCATCCCGGATGATCCGGCCCAGCGCGGTGAAGGTCTCCGCGGAAAGCGCGATGATCGCCGCGTCCCCAAAAACGAAGCCCTGGATCTCCGCCCGCGCCTCCTCTTCGGCAATCTCTCCACCCAGATTCTCCAGCATCTTCAGGTGCCACTCCATATCCACGCGCAGCAGACCATTGTCCGGGTCCTCCTCCAGCTTCGCCTGGAGTTCCTCGAGAGATGCCTCGAGCTGGACCGGTTCGGGAATGTCACTCTGCACGGACACCGCACGCGAGAATACCTTGAGGGGGCCGGGCTTCCACGGCAGGGACTCGGCCACTGCTCTTCGGGCGCAAGCGGCAAGATCACGCCCGTAGATAGCGAGGGTCTCGCGAGCGGCCGGACCAACGCGGACCGTGTTGGCCAGAGGGTTGATGTCGCCGCAGGGGCCGCTCAGGAAAATGGCCCGGCAACCGTAAGCGTTCAGTTCGCGGATCAATGCGCCGGGGTAATCCGCGGAGTATTCGCGGTTCACGCCCATGGTCACCGGGTGGCAGGCGTAGTTGACCACGAGGATCGGTCTCGCGCCGGGGATCACGATGTTCAGCCCCCGGACCCGGGTGTCTAGGTCCGCGCCGCCCACGCGGTTGTGCGCGAAGCCCTCGGGAAAGTCCACATCGAAGCTGTCCACGGAATCCGCGGGCTTCAGATCGGCCAATGCCGCCTGGGTAATCTGCAGGATATGCTTGCCCAGGGCGTGCATGAAATGCTCGGAGGGTCGCCCGCAGCCGAAGGTGACCCGCGCCGCCGGGCCCGAATGGGTGTGGGTGCAGTGGAGCATGAGGCAGTCGCCCGGCAACCCCAGCTTGCGCTCCACTCTCGCGCGCATTGCCGAGACCCAGTGGGCGTCGAGAGCCAGCAGGTCAAGCTGGATCACCACCGCGCGGGTCTCGCCGTCGCTGAGCGTCAGCGCCCGGGCCATGATAGGGTCGGCGGTTCCCGTCGCCCGGCGATTCAGGTAGTAGCCGTAACCTGTGAGCTCTTCCCCCGGCGGGGGGGTAATGTCGATTGCGGCGAAACCGAACTCCATGTGCGCGCGTCTCCTCTCGGACTTTCAGTCCATCATTCCCATGTAGAACCCGAGGTAGAACCGGGCGATCATGATACCGACGATGATGCCCATGATGATGATGACGACAGGCACGATCATCACCGCCGCGCGATGAATGCGCGTCCGGGATTCGTCCTCCAGATGCTGGGCGGCCTTGTCCATCATGGTGTCCACGTTGCCCGTCTGCTCGCCGGTTTCCAGCAGGCGCATGACCAGCGAGTTGGACAGACGCGTGTAGCCCAGGGCGTCGCTGAGGGGAACGCCCTGCTCAACTACGGGCGCGGCGGCGTGGAACTGCGAGGCGAGAAAACGGTTCCCGCAGGCATCCGCGGACAGGCGCACGCATTCGGGGACGCTGATACCCGCCTCATACAGCGCTGCGAAGGCCCGACAGAACTTGGCCAGCGCAACCTGCTGGATGATGACGCCCAGTACGGGAAGGGCCAGTTTGACCTGGTCGATGAGATTGCGGCCTGTCTGGGAAGCCGCGAACCGGCGGTAGATCAGATAGAACGCGAGGAACGGCAGGCCGCCAATGAGCAGGTAGACCATGAGCGTCTGGAACAGGATGACGACGGCGCGCCAGGCGCTTTCCAGGAGCCAGGCGATGATCGCCCGAGCCGCCGCGGGGATGAGCAGGACGGCGGAGACGAGGATCTTCGCGTAGAAGGTCTCCCGCGAGATCATATTGCGCAGTTCGAGCTCGCGCTCCAGGTACTCGGCGATGTTAGTGAGCATCTTGTCCAGGCGGCCGCTTTGCTCACCCGCTTCGATGAGCGCGACGGTGATGTCCGAGAACATGCCGGGGTGGTCGCGCATGATCACGGACAGCTTCTCGCCCTTGCCGACGCGGGCGGAGGCCCGCCGGAAGAATGCCCGGAACGGCGGCGACATGGGCCGGGAGACCTGGTGGTCCAGCGCCTGATTCAGAGTGATGCCGGCGCTCACCAGTGTGGCGAGTTCGCGGAAGGCGTAGGCCTGTTCGCGCAGCGGGGCCTTGTAGGCCAAGGATTGTCTCCTTCAGGGTAATTCAGTGTCGCGCAGGAATACCTTCGTAGTCGGCGGCCGTTGACGTTCACCTTCAAGGCCCCGGAGGGGCCGTTTCGCATATAGCCTGGGGCGGAAGCCCCCGGGATCAGACCCCAACCTGATCCCTCACAAGCCCCCGAAGGGGCGGCAGAGAGCAGAGAACGACCAACGACTTCGCGAGCAAGCTCGCTCCTACAAGTCGGCTGAGACCTGGCGCGGTTTCTCGGCAAGAGCCCTTTTCGACGTCTTGCAAGAGACGACGACGGCCGGGCCGGATGGGGCATATCGTCCCTACTCTACTCGTACTCCCACTTGTGAATCCAGGGGTCGTTGGTGCGCTTCTGGAAGTCCTTGATCTTCGCGCAGAAGTGCCCCACGAGGCCCGCATAGTCCGGACGCTCGGCAAGGTTATTGGTCTCGCCCGGGTCCTGCTGGAGGTCATAGAGCTCGAACCGCGGGCGATGCAGGTACGCTTCCACCGGTCGCTGTCCGTAGTCGGAAATTCCACGGCGCAGCGAGCCTTGCCACGTGGCCGCCTCCCAAAGGTCGGAAGCGAAGGAGTAAGTCAGCGGGTGAGCGATGTTCCAGATGAACTTATGCTGCTTCGTGCGTACCACTCGCATCGGGTAGTAGTTGGTGATCTCGTGGAAGGTGTGGGCCGCGAAGGCCTCCTCGCGCCAGTCGGTTGGGCTTGCCTGGTCGATGATCCCCCGGAAGGACCGCCCGTGGAAGGCCTCGGGATTGTCCAGGGCCCCGGCGAAGTCCAGAATCGTCGGCGTGAGATCCGCCCAGGTGACGAGAGCGTCGCAGGTCGTGCCGCGGCCGGAGTGTTCGGGGCTGCGCACGATGAGCGGCAGGTTCATGCCGGGCTCATACAGGGTGGTCTTGGCGCCCGGGAAGGCCGCACCATTGTCGGCGATGTAGATGATCACCGTGTTGTCCCACTTGCCCTCATCGCGCAGTACCTGCAGTAGTCTGCCGATGCCCCGATCCAGCCGCGCCACGGACTGGCAGTACTGGGCCAGTTCGGCCCGGGTCTCGGGAATGTCCGGCAGGTACGGCGGCACCAGCACTTCGTCGTCGTCGAAGGGGCGCTCTTCGTCACCGGGAAAAGACTGGGGCGGATTGCCAAATCGGTCCGGTCTGCACGGGTGCTCCGCGACCACTCCGCCGCCACGATGGGGATTGTGGGATGCCCAGTAAAGGAAGAACGGTTCGTCGCTCTGCATGAAAGGCCGGCAGGCCTCGGCCATGCAAACGTCGTCCCGCCCGAACATGCCCTCGGGGAGCCCATCCTGGAAGGGGAAGAGTGCGTCGGGTGCGTAGTGGCGCTTCCCTGCCCGCGCCGTCCGGTAGCCCGCCTTGTTCAGCAGCGCCGGCAGAGTGACGGTGTCGTCGAAACACGCGAAATGGTGGCAACCGTGGGTGTGACCGTAGGTGCCATTGGCGTGGTTGTAAAGGCCGGTGAGGATCACGCTTCGGCTCGCGGCGCAGGAAGCGGTGGTGCAGAAACCGTTGGTGAACCGCACGCCTTCTCCCGCGAGGGCGTCAAGGTTCGGGGTGTGGATGGACGGGTTGCCATAGGACACGGTATCGCGGCCGTGATCGTCTGAAACGATGAGGATGATGTTGGGGCGCTGATCAGCCATGTGCTGTCTCCGTCTTCACTGGATTCCGTGGCGCTGCAGCCAGTTGTTTGCCTCCGGGGGCAGATACTCCTTGACCTTCCGTCCCAGCTTCCGCAGTTCCTCCGTGCCGCCGCCAAGCAGTTCCCGTAGCTTCTCGGGATCCGCCGTGTCGTAGTCGTAATTGACCACGCTGAAGCCGGGCGCGGGACTGTAGCTGAAGTCCTCCACGGTCAGGCCGGAATTGCGGTGGAAGTCAGATACCTTGTACGTGCGCAACACGGTCCCGGCGCTGTCGAGCTGCTCGAACAGAACGGGCGCCCGGGTCCTTTGGCTCACGTACAGGCGCCCGCCGTCATGCTCGCCGGTGCGTCCGGGCCACTCCAGCAGCCAGCAGGTCTCGCCCGCCTGCTCCACAGGGGCCTTCAGCGTGAGCCGCTCGGGCTTCTCCACCGACGATGTGATTGCGCGGCCGGGGTCCTTGCCGCCGAGCATCTCCGTGAGAATCTCCCGCGGCGTCATGCGGTCCGAGTGCACCCGAAAGGCGGTGCTGATCACGGGGACGATGACCCAGAGTTCTCCGCGCGTGGCGATGACCCGGAGCGAGACCACATCCACGTCCAGCAGGTCCGGGGCCTTGTAGCGCAGATTCCCCGAGACTTTCATCGGGATGCCCAGGAGTTCCAGCTCACCCTCGACCTTCGCGTCCAGGTCCGAGGTGCGCTGCCACGTCTGGTCGAGAATCCAGGCGACGATGGACGGGTGCACGCCGTAGCGGTACACCGCGAAGCTCGCCACCGCCAGGATGATCAAGATGACCAGCAGCACTGCAAGGAACTTGCGCATGGTGCGCTACTCCTTCCCGCTTCCCCCATCTGCGGCCTGTCCCGGGCGCAAGGCGAACCAGGCGGAAATCGCGGCGATCAGGGCCAGCGTGGCGCCCAGGAGGAAAGCCGCCTCGCCCGATTCAAGGCGGTCCCATATCTGGCCGCCGACCACCCCGGCGATGAGCAGCCCGCCGCCTTCGACCGCGTGGAAGATGCCCATCCCGGTGCCCCGTCTGCCTTCGGGGATCAGTCCTGCAGCGGTTGCCCGGGTGCAGGCACCCGTCGCCCCCAGTTGGATGCCGTACAGCGTGAACCACACAAACATGGTCGCCGGTGTTGCCAGCAGCGCCATACCCAGGCACGGCAACACCTGGGCGAGATAGCTCAGGGGCTGGGCGCGGCGCGCGCCGATGCGGTCCAGCAGTCGCCCCGCGGGAAATGCGGCCAGCGCGTAAACCACATTGTGGAACAGGTACAGACCGGGCAGCCAACCCTCGTCGAAACCCACGTCCTTGGCGCGCAGCATGAAGAACGCATACGAGAAGTTACCCGCAGAGAAGATCCCGTGAGCCACCAGAAAGCCGGTCCAAGAGCCCGCGAGACGCTCAACAGGCTTCTTCGCAGAGGCATCGCTCTTCGGTTTTGGGGGCACCTCCCGCACACCCACCACAAGCGCTGCCACCGCGAGGACACCCGCGATAGTCGCCAGCAGGAAGATGGTGCGGTAATCCAGCCCGAAGATCTTGAGCAGCAGGAGCGCGAGGGTAGTGCCCACGATGGCACCGGCGGTGTCCATGGCCCGGTGGAAGCCGTACGCGCGCCCACGGTGTTCGGGAGCCACCGAATCCGCCAGCAGGGCATCGCGCGCCGAGGTGCGGATGCCTTTGCCGATGCGGTCGGCAATTCGCACCGCAAGCACGTGCATGCCCCGGGAAGCCACTGTCAGCAGAGGCTTGACTGCGGTTGACAGCGCATAGCCCGCGATCACCACCGGCTTGCGCTTGCCTGTCTTGTCAGACAGCCAGCCGGAGGCGATCTTCAAGAGACTCGCGCCGGCCTCCGCGATTCCCTCGATGGCCCCGATGGCCGACATGCTCAGCCCAAGCACCGAGGCCATGAATTGGGGCAGCAGCGCGAGGATAGCTTCGCTGTGAATGTCCGTCAGGAAGCTGACGATGCCCAGCGCAATGACATTCCGCCCGCGCCAGGTGGTGGATTGGTTCTGGTCGGGATCGGTCGTGCGGTCATCCCTCCTGCCTGTGGCTCCGGAGCGGCCGGGCATCAGTCCAGCAGATCCAACGACACGCTATCGAAAGCAACCACTGTGTTCCCTGCAGCATTTTCCCAGCGGCGGGCCGACAGGCAGATGCCTCCGGCTGCAACCGGGGACACGCCCAGATAGTCCTGGTCCTCCGCCTCCAGCAGTCGATTGCCGTCCATGTCCACCGCGATGCGGTTGCCTTGCACGGTGATGGTCGCCGTGTGCCAGGCACTATCTCCCGCCCAATCGGCCCGGGCAAGCCAACTGAAATCATTGCTGGTCTTTCCATCGGCGGCCTTGTTCAGGATCGCTGCCTTGCGGCTCAGATTGAGTGAGTAACAGTTGCCCACGTCGGAATACCGGAAGCCGATCCAGACTCCGTCCCGGTGATCGCCGCCATACTCCCGCACCTGGAAGCGCACGGTGACGCGGTAGTCCTTCCAGGTATCGTCGCCCGTGACGATTCCCGTGGGCAGGAAGCCGCCGGTTCCGGAATTCCTCCCGATAAGCTCTCCGCCCGCAACCTGCCACTCCCCCGCGAGGGGCGCCCAGGTCGGCACTGGTGCGGCGCCTTCCGCGTAGCCGTCGAAGCTCTCCCGGAAGGGGTTGCCGCCGAAGGTTAGCCACCCGAAGCGTCCCGGGTTGTGGAAGGTGTCCGTCACCGACCATGCACTGAACTGGGGCGCGGGCAGGCTCCTGCTCCGGTCGATGCGCAGCAGTTGCACGCGCCACCGGTCTCCGATGCGCGGCATCGCGCCGGCGTCCACGAAGTTGTTGAGCGGGATC
Source organism: Armatimonadota bacterium (assembly GCA_013314775.1). Classification (NCBI taxonomy): domain Bacteria; kingdom Bacillati; phylum Armatimonadota; species Armatimonadota bacterium. The sequence continues at coordinate 67,195 of JABUFB010000001.1, forward strand.
GCGGCTTCTGCAGTCCAGGCGGTATCGGTGTCGTCGCGATTGTCCAGCGTCCCATCCACGTTCACCGCCGACACCATGCCCTGCGCATTCCACTTGCGTGCGCCCTCAACGTCTTGGGGCGCACCCTCGAGGGATTTTGGGATATTCAAGTCCACCACGGTGTTCAGCGGGCTGATTTCGATCTCCCGGTACTGCTCGCCGTCACCGTCGGCATCCACGTAGACCTCGACAACCTCACCCTCCCACAGGTTCCCGTCGCGCTCGCGGATTGCGGACCACACATCGGGGTCCTGGCAGCGCCAGGCCACGTACAGGTTCTCATCATCCCACGCCAGCTTTGCTTCGGTGCGCAGGTCCTTCCCGTCGGCGCGGTTGGGATCGAACCGGGTGAAGGCCTCGGTGGCCGGGGCTTGCCGCCAGATCTCGTCATCCAGCTTGCCGTCGATCACCGGCGCAGTCCCGGCCCGCATGCAGGTGTACTCTCCCACCGGTGGCAGCGTGTTGGTGAGCAGGTAGCGGAACAGGTCGGCAATCATCACATGCTCCAGCCCGGTGGCCTGCCGGAAGGTGTGCCACAGGTAGACAACCCGCGCGCCGGCAAGGTCGCCCTCCCTGTAGTCGATCATCGCGGCCGCCTCACCGTAGCTCTTGCCCTCCTGGTCCTTGAGGGTCACCAGTGGGGTGTATAGGTCAGTCTCTCCAACCACATCGAAGATTGGCCGCCAGCGCGGGTCGCCCTGCTCGGGCCAGGGGATGGTCGCGGGAAGGCTCGTGAACACCTTCTGGTCGGGGTTGGTGTGGAAGGTGAGTTTCAGGCCCTCGGGCACTGTCTCCCAGCCTGTGTAGGGTGCGACATCCAGGGTGTCCAGCCGGTCATGGGCGCCGCTTCCGGAGATGGGCAGGCCGAACTTCGGGGCTGCCACCACCGGCTTTTCCAGTTCGTTGTAGTAGAAGGGGAAAGGTCCGCCGGCCAGCGAGACCAGCGTCCCCCCGGCCTGCATCCACCGAATGAGCGCCTCCTCCGCGTCCCCCTCCTTATTGACCGTCTGGTAGAAGACTTCCCCCGCAAGATACAGGACGATCCAGATGCGTCGGGTGTTGAACGCCTTGGGATTCACCAGGTCCTGTGGTTTCAGGAAGACCAGACTCGGCCCCAGCCCCGCTTCGGTGAGCATTCTGACGATCGGGTGTGCGCGAAGATTAGGCTGTTTGGGGATGGGCAGGATGCCAATGTGCCCCTCGAAGGGCTTGAACAAGGGCGCCAGTTCCGCCATCGCCTTCACCAGGCGCTTGTGCTCCGCCATCTTCTCCTGCTCCGCACCGATCGCCGCCAGTGTCTCGGCCAGCGCCGCGTCCGACTTGTCGCTCCAGGTAACCGCGAAGATCTTGCAGCCCGTAGGGGCGATGGAGATGATGGGCTTGCCGTCGTTGGGAACCATGACCAGATCGAGGTGCCACTGCATCACAGGCGGCCAGCCCTTGACCACCGGGATTGCGCCGGACAGATCCACCTTTTCCCTCTCGCGCTCGTCGCGGTAGAGGGTGATGCGCGAGCGCTCCTCGATATCGCCCACGAGAAGGAAAAGCTTGCGGGGGCTCATGCCGAAGGCGATGCCCTGGCGCGGAACGCACACTTTGTTGCCGGTGAGTTCCGGGTCCAGCAGAAGGAAGGGCACGCCGTAGATAGTCTTCCAGCCGGGTTCGTAGCCCGCCATGGACTTCACGTCATACCAGTCGCGCTCAATGCCCTCGAAAGCCCCGCGCGCCAGGTTGAGCACCCCGAACCCGTCGCGCTCGATAATGCCCTCGTCATCCGGTCCGGGCATCTCTCGCTTTTTCATGATCTCGCATGCCAGCGATTCCACGCCCGACTTTGCCTCTCCCACCGTGACCACGTCGCCCAGTTTCAGCCCCCGCAGGGTGAGCGTCGAAGGGTCGGCGGGATAACGGATGATGCGGTCCTCACCGAGGGTCACTGTCTCGTTCCGGGTCACCTGTACCTGCTTGTCGTCAATGCGCAGGAACGGGAAGGTTACGGTAACATCGAAGACGCGCTCCGGGTCGGCATCAAGGCCCCCCGGAACGAGCTCGAAGGAGAAGTTGGCGTCGCCGAAGTAGCGGTAGTCTCTGATGTCTGTGTGGCGGCCGTCGCGGTTGAAGCACATGGCCGCCTTTTCGCCGCAGACCACCCGGGCTTTCGCGGCGCCAAGGGGCCAGATCAGCCGCTCGAAGCCCCCCCACAGCCCGCCGAAGCTGCCGCGCACTCCTTTGCCCTGGGCGCATTCATCGAAAAGGCCGAACCTTTCCGTGAACTCGCCTCCGTATGCCTGGACCGATTCGAACCACTGGTCCTGGAACATCTCGTGGTAACGTTCCAGCATCCCCCGCAGATAGTGTCCCATGATGGGATCGCCGAAGGTCACATACTCGTACAGCATGGCGACGTTGTAGCACCAGATTTCATTGGCGCACGCGCAGCCGAGCCAGTTGAGGCCCGCGTTGGGCTCCATGAAGAAAGAGGAATCCAGGGCGTCCATCTGGTCGTTGTCGCTGGGCCAGATGGCGAGATAGCGGTAAGTCATGCTCTTTGCAAGCTTCAGGGCCAGGGCCGCCAGTTCTTCGTGTCCGGGCACGTCGCGGAAGTGGAAGTAGTACTTGAGGCAGAAGGTGACTGCCGGCGTCGCGCTCCAGGCGAATTGCGCCGCGGGCACGTCCGGGTAACAGTTGCGGGTATACAGTATCTGCTTGGTCCACCGCAGCACCCCATCCACATAGGGCACCATGTCCGCGGCGCCGTCGGGGTCATTGCGGACGTAGTCCAGCAGAGCATTGCCGGAGGCCCAATTGTTCACGTGGCGCATGGTTTCCACGCCGGGTCCGAAGAAATCCGCGCCGCCGCCGTCGAGGGGCGTCTGCCAGCCGAAGCAGAGGTCCTCCCAGACCTGGACCCACATCCCCAGCTTTACAAGCTCCCGGCACTGCTCGCCCAGCCTGCGGATGTTCTCCTCGCTGCCGGTGTCGTAGTAGTAGTCCACCGGACTGAAGTAGCCGACGCCACCCGCGATGTTCACATTCGGCGCCCACCAGCGTTCGCCGTCGTCGCCGGTGTTGTGGACGAAAGGCCCCAGGTCTCCGGGCGCGTCAATGCCCGACAGCCGGTACGGATCAGGCAGCCAGGACAGGTCGCTCATGGCCTCCACGCCGGGCAGCAGGTCCGCGTAGTCCCGCCACATGAGCCTGTGGACGAACTCGTTGGGGTCGTCGTCAGGGCCCATGTCTTGCGACCAGAGAATGCGGAAGTGGGTGCCGATCGTCTCCGGCAGTTTCTCGGGATAGCGCAGGTTGATGTAGCCTTTGCCGAATGGCCAGGTGAGGCAGACGAACTGCTCGCTGTCCATGAAGCTTCGGCAGTAGGCGGTTCCGAAGCGCTTTTCGCTGTTGTCCGTGAGGCGCGCGTGGCTAAAGTCGTATCCGACATAGCGCCGTTTCTGCGCATTCCACAGACCAGCAATGGGCGTCGGGTATGCGCCAATTGGAGGGGCGTAGGTCCATTCGCGGGACCAGCTGCTCACCACCTGCCGCCCGAAACCCTCGGCCTGCATCTGTATGTAGTCGTCGATGACCGGGGTCCCGATCATCCAGCCGCGCTGGTGGAAAACCTCGGCACCGGGGAGCGAGCAGACGAGAAAATGGAAGGGCGCTGGTTCGAAGGCCTGCTCCCAGGCTGTCTGGTCGAAGCTGCGCAGGTCCAGGCTGAAGCGGACTTCGGGATAGGGCGTGCCCGGCAGGACGCGCACTTCAATGAAGGATGCGGGGCCGAGAGTGGGCGTCGGTGGACAAGCCAGCCCGGTAAAGCGCAGGACATTTCCGGAGGCTCTCGCCTGGCGCGCAGTGAAGTTGCTGCTGCTGCCGAACTGAACCGCGGCCACGACATTGTCTCCGGCTCGGACTTCAAAGCCGGTGTATGGCGCTTCGCCCACCGCCGATACGGTGACCAGATCATTGCCGACGGACTGGGCGCAGGCATGCAGACACGGCATGACCAGCAGAGTCGCCGCCAGTGCAGTTCGCATTGGTCAGGGACCTCCAGCGAGAATGTGCGAGGTACAAGGACCAATTCTGCGCGCGGGTGCGTGGTCCCTCCGTGGCGGCGGTGGGAAGTGAGAGGAGGGGGAAGGCCGATGTCGTTCGGATGGGCCGCATGGGGGGAGCGCGTCGCTGTGCCCCGTGATCTGTCCGGCCCGGCCGCAGGTCTCAGCCGCATGGGGCGGGCGAGATGCCCGGCCAGGGCCGTTGCACCTGACTGCCTGGCGGCTGCTGCTGCCTAACTGTCCAGTCCCAGCGACTGCTGACCTCCGTTGGGAGGTGGCGGTGGCTGGCGGTCGATCCCCAGGTGCTCGTAGGCCCGGTATCCGGCCTGTCTGCCCCGTGATGTCCGCAGGAGGAAGCCGATCTTCAGCAAATACGGTTCCACGACGTCCTCCAGCGTGCCTTCGTCCTGGGAAATCGTGGCAGCAATCGCACCCAACCCCACCGGGCCGCCGTCGTAGATCTCGATGATCGCGCGCAGGTACTTGCGGTCGAGCTCGTCGAGGCCGAGTTCGTCTACCTGCATCTTGCTCAGCGCTTCGGCCGCAAGCTCGCCAGTGATAACCCCGTCGGCCATGATCTGGGCGTAGTCCCGGACCCGGCGCAGGAGACGGTTCACGACGCGTGCGGTTCCTCGGGATCGTTCCGCGAGTACTCTCGCGCCCTCGGGCTCCACGGGAATCTGCCAGATGCGCGCGGCCCGGGTGACAATCTTCTCAAGTTGCTCCACCGTGTAGAAGTCAAGATGCTGCAGGATACCGAAACGCTCCCGCAAGGGGTCGGTGAGCAGGCCCGCCCGGGTTGTGGCGCCGATAAGCGTGAAGGGCTCCAGGGTGAGCGGGATGGTCTTCGCATACGGCCCGCTGTCGACCACGAAGTCGATGCGGAAGTCTTCCATCGCGGGGTACAGGAACTCCTCCACCACCCGGGGCAGGCGGTGGATTTCGTCAATGAAGAACACATCGCCACGCCGCAGGTTCGTCAGCATCCCCACCAGGTCGCCGGGCCTTTCCAGCGCCGGGCCGCTGGTGCGGTGCATCTCGACACCCATTTCGTTGGCGATGATGTGGGCAAGGGTGGTCTTCCCGAGGCCAGGCGGCCCGTCAAACAGGATGTGCTCCAGTACATCGCCCCGTCCCCGGGCGGCACTCACGGCAATGCGCAACTGGTCGATGAGCTCTCGCTGTCCCACGTCATACTCGTCGAGAGTCTGGGGACGGACGTTGGCTTGCTCTTCCCTGTCGCGGCCGCGCTCCTGCCCGGTCACGATGCGCTGCCGTCCGGTGTCGTCGGACATAGTGATTACCCTGTTCCTTGCTCAGGCTGAGCCTGATGTTGATCGGTCAGCGATTGCGGAACACCCGGCGCAGGATCTCATCGGGGGAGTTCACGTCCGGGTTGTCCTCTCGCACACGGCGGATGGCCAGAATAGCGTCTGCCCGGCTGGTGCCAAGCTGGGTGAGAATCTCCAGAGCCGCCGCTTCGAAGTCCTCCAGGGGTCGCTCAGGCGCCTCGCCGGCACGCTGCAACTCTTCGGCGTCCACGAACTTCCCCAGCCGCCCCCCGAGTGTGGCGATGATGTCCTTTGCCTTCTGCGGCCCCACCCCCGGCAAGCTCTTGAGCATCTTGTGATCCTGCAGTTCAATGGCTCGGGCAATGGTGGCCACCGGCATGTTCATTGCCCGGAGCGCTGCTCGCGGGCCGATGCGCGGCACGTCCGTCAGGAGCTCGAAGAACTCCCGCTGGATGTCTGTTTCGAATCCCATGAGTACAGGCACAGACTTGGCGGGGTCGGTCTGGAAGTAGTAGAAGGTGGCGAGTTCGATTTCGCTCTCCAGCGGCCGGCCCTCGCAGGCGTCTCGGAGGAATGGGGGCACCAGGACCTCGTATGTCATCCCGCCCACTTCGATGAGCAGGCTCTCTTCCTCGAGCCCCACCAGGCGGCCACGAATGCGTCGGATCAAGGGCGTCGGCCTCCCTGTTGCGCCAGAGCCCGGGCGATGCCGTCGGGTAGCCCGTCCTGGCCGGAAACGCTTCTCATGGGAGAACAATGGCAAAGACAAAGCGCGAGAGCATCGGTAACATCATGGGGCTGCGGCGGCTCGTCCAGTCCCAGCAGCCGCGCCACCATGCGACCCATCTGCTCCTTGCTCGCGCGCCCGTGGCCGGTGAGAGAGCGCTTGACCATTGATGCCGCATAGTCCACTACCGCAAGCCCCCGGCGCGCACCAGCCAGGAGGATCACGCCCCGCGCGTGGCCCATGAGGATCGCGGTCTGCGGGTGGGCGTATTTCGAGTAGAGCTGCTCCACCACCATCACGTCAGGCCGGCAGTCGGCGAGAACAGCTTCAATGCCCTCGGCAATGGTAGCCACGCGCACCTCAAGGGACGATGAGGCGTCGGTGCGGATTACGCCGCCCTCGACCATGACGGTCCTGCCGCGCCAATGGTCAACCACGCCATAGCCAGTGCAATTGAGGCCGGGGTCCACGCCGAGAATCCGCATGGGGCGATTATAGCACGCAGCGGGAAGGGACGAAACTGGAGGACTGGCATCCGCGCCCTCGCGCGGCTTGCCAGCATGCACCTGCCACAGGTACAATGCAAGAATACAGTCCAGCGCCTGAAAGGCTGCATCCACCGGGCGCTGCCACCGAGACCCCGGGGGAAGCGCATGGGTTTCCGATCTGCAGTGCCTGCTTCCAGCTTCCTTTGGGCACTCGCGGCTTTCGCCGCCTGGGGCGCTGTAAGCGCAGCGGATGCCCGCGTTGAGCCAGACATCGTCGGAGCGGGAGAGCCGCTCTCCCCCGAGAGCGTGCGTCGCCAGCTCCTTTCGGCAGCAGTGCCCTATGAGCCCATGCCGCAGTGGGACGGCACTCCGGTCCTCAAGGCGCTGCTGGAGAAAGGCTGGGCGCTGGGAGCGCCGCTTGAGGCCACGTACCGCGAACTGTCAGGTCCACGCGGCATCGCATGTCGTGAAGTGCGTTTCAAGAGTCACGACTGGGGCGGCAAGCCTGTGCGCATTTTCGGGTACTATGCGTACCCGAAGAGCCGCAACGGTCGTGTCCCGGGCCTGCTCATGGTTCACGGCGGCGGAGGCTATGCGACGCTGGACCGGGCAACCGAGGCCGCCGCGCAAGGTTACGCGGCGCTGTCCATTGACTTGCCCGGCCGCGGGACGCTCCGTGAGGGCAAGTCCCGGTCGACGGGCCCGGCTATGACGGTGCACCAATTATTCACAGTAAAGCCTGATTTGCGCGATAATTACATTTACAATGCGGTGCTGGCACAGTTGCGTGCCGTATCCTTCCTGCGCACGCGCCCTGAAGTGGAGCCGAAACGCATTGGCCTCATCGGCGTGTCGTGGGGTGGCGCAACCGGGCTCATCACCACCAGCCTGGACAGGCGCATCACCTGCTTCGTGAACATCTATGGCGCAGGCCTGCTGTGGGATGGCTCGACGTGGCACGAGTACCTGCGCAAGCTGCCAGAGGGCGAGTTCCGGCTCTGGGAGGCCAACTTTGATCCATCCCGCTACGTGCCGGACATCCGGGTACCAGTCCTTGGTGTCACCGGCACCAATGACAACTGCTATTATCTGAACCGTTTTCTGCGTACTCTCAGAGCAATCAAGCCCGCACCGGACCTGGTGCTGCGGCCCAACCTGGATCACAAGATCGATGACAAGGCCCGTTCGTCATGTTTCCGCTGGCTGGGAGTGAAGCTGAAAGGCGACCATGCCAAGGCTCCGCCCCGGCTGGCCGCAATGAAGATCGAGGCCACAACGAAAGGCGCACGGGTGTCGGTTCAGGCGGGTGGTCAAGTTGCTGTCCGGGGCGCTGAAGTCTGCTACGGCCCGGTGGGTGACGTAGGCTGGACCAACCGCGAATGGCGAACCGTGAATGGCTCGCCAGACCGCTATGCGACCTGGTGGTCGGCGGATATCCCGCTTCCTACCCAGATCACGTACGTCTTCGCGAGCGTGCAGTTCGCCGACGGCTCGCTGCTGAGCACCCCGGTGCATTCGGTGGCAACGGCGGTTATTGACAGCAAGAAACTGGCGCTTGACGTGCCCTTCATGTACGACGGATCCTTCCTGGTAGAGGCCCATGCCCTGGCCGGTTTCATTGGTGGGGACGTGGAAGTGTCGCCCGATGGGGCGGTTCTGTTGTCTCGGGGAGACAGGCAGGCGCACCTGAACTCCCACCGCCTGGGCGATCTATGCTACGTTGGCCTGCGGGACGCCTGCGAGCAGCTTGGCGGCATCGTGGTTTTCCGCGACAACAAAGCGCAAGTTTCACTGCCGACACTTCACAATTCGCCGCGACCCGCCGGCACGCGGCCACCTGTAAATGAACTGAGCAGCGCCGGCGCATGATCGCCGGCAATCATCCGGAGGTGCGATCCATGCGGTTTGCCGTCATCGGACTCGGTATCGGGGAAGTCCATGCCCATGTCCTGTCAAAGATGCAGGACACCGAACTCGTGGGTGTGTGCGATCTGGACCCCCTCAGGGCATCGAGGGTAGCCGCGGATACGGGAACGCAAGGCTTTAGCAGCGTCGAAGACCTCCTCCAGATTGCGAAGCCAGAGGCGGTCTGCATCTGTACACCGCCCAAGACTCACCTGCCCATCGGCGCTGCTCTGGCCGAGGCCGGCATCCATGTTCTTTGCGAAAAGCCCATGGCCCCCAGCCCCGCCGAATGTCAGGGGCTCATCGACGTCTGCAAGAAGGCGGGCGTCACCCTGATGATCGCCCAGAAGAAGCGGTTCGCGCCCGCAATCGACTTCCTGAAGCAGCACATCGGCGGGGATTTCGGCAAGCCGGTGAGCCTCAACTACCGCTACCACCCCGGACAGGTGCCGAAGGACTGGTTCTGGCAGGAGGATGATGGCGGTGGCCCGCTGGTCGAGAATTCGGTGCACACCTTCGACACTCTGCGCTATCTCATTGGCGACATCGTGGCGATCCAGGGCATCGGCGGCAATCTCATCACCCCCGAATATGCCCCGCAGATCGACATTGCCCTGGGGCTGCTTGAGTTCGAGAACGGCTGCATCGGTGCCGTGGAGCTTGGCACGGCTTCGGAGTGGAACATGGCCGACGAAGAGTTCTTCGTGGCCTGCGAGAAAGCTGTAGCCCGCAGTCGGGGTGGCTTTGACCGGCCCGACCAGATTGTCTACACTTACCGCGGCGAGCCGGAGATCAACACGTATGATGTGGACTACTCGGATGGGCACCGCGACTTCGTGGCCGAGATCCGCCATTTCATGGATTGTGCGCTCACTGGGGCAACGCCCCTGATCTCCGGCGAAGAAGGCGCGAAATCGGTGGCCTGCAGCTTCGCGCTGAAGGAAGCGGTCCGCACCGGCAAGCGAGTGGAACTCCAGCGCTAAGCGGCGCCGGTCAGCGCGCGCGTCACAGCGGAAGGATTGGCCCGGCACGGGCCGCGAGTGAACAGATGCGTATCACGACGACAATCGTTGAAACCCGGGCATATCTCAAGAGTGTCTGGAGAGACGGGAAGTCCGTGGGCCTGGTGCCGACAATGGGCGCCTTCCACGACGGCCATGTGGCGCTCATGCGCCGTGCCCGCACTGACGAGGATGTAGTGGCGGTCAGCCTGTTCGTCAACCCGACACAGTTCGGGCCCGGCGAGGACTTCGCCGCATACAAGCGCGATCTCGAGGGCGACGCGCGCATCGCCCAGGCTGCAGGTGTCGACCTGCTCTTTGCGCCATCGGTCGAGGAAATGTACCCACCGCCCGGGCCGACACTGACAAAGGTGCACGTGTCGCAGATTACGGAAGGGCTGTGCGGCCAGTTCCGCACAGGCCACTTCGACGGCGTCACCACCGTTTGCGCCAAGTTGTTCAACATCTTCCAGCCCGACCGCGCGTATTTCGGCGAGAAAGACTACCAGCAATTGCAGGTCATCCGCCGCATGGTGCATGATCTCAATTTCCCGCTGACCATCGTCCCAGTCCCAACGGTACGAGAAGCCGACGGTCTTGCCATGAGTTCTCGCAACGCGTACCTTACGCCGCAAGAGCGCGCCGCCGCACCCGCTCTTCAGGCTGCGCTGAAGCTCGCGGCTCAAGCGGTAATGTCCGGCGCATCAGGGCCTGCGGCGGAAGACCTTGTGCGTGCGAAACTGGCTGAGGAGCCGTTGTTCAGATTGCAGTATGTTTCCGCGATCCATCCGGAGACCCTCGAGCCCGCAACCTGGTCCGGACCGCCCATGGTCATTGCAGCGGCAGCTTTTCTGGGCAAGGCGCGGCTCATCGACAATGTGAAGGTCGAGGCCTGATCCCATGTTCCGTACTATGCTCAAGTCCAAACTCCACGGCGCGACCGTGACCCAGACCGAGCTTTACTACGAGGGCAGCATCACCATCGACGCTGAACTCATGCTGGCCGCTGACCTGCTGGAAGGGGAGTTCGTGCAGATCGTCAACCTGAACAATGGTGCGCGCATTGAGACCTATGTGATCCAGGGCGACCCGGGGAGCGGGGTCATCTGCCTGAACGGGCCGGCGGCCAGAACCGCCGCGGTGGGCGACGTGATCCACGTGCTCGGATACGGCATGTATGAAGACGGGGAAGCCCGTTCGGTGCAGCCGAAGATTGCGATTCTCGGCCCGGGCAACCGCATCATGGAGCAGAAATGAGCGCCCCTTGCCTGCAGATGGAGCAGATCGTGCGCGTCGCCCTGCTGGAAGACATCGGCCCGGGCGATCTCACCACCAATGCCTGCATTCCGCCCCATCGAATGGCACGGGGCGAGTTCCTGGCCAAGCAAGACGGGGTGCTCGCAGGCATGGATGTGGTGCGCGAGTGCTTCCGGCAGGCCGCGCCGGACTGCAGGCTGGAGGGGCTGAAGCGCGACGGTGACGGCTTCTCATCCGGGGATATCCTCGCTGCGGTGACCGGGCCCGCCGCCCAGATTCTTACGGCGGAGCGCGTATCGCTCAATTTCCTGCAGCGCCTGTGTGGGACGGCGACGCTGACGCGGAAGTTCGTGGATGCGGTGGCCGGAACTGGCGCAACCATCGTGGACACCCGGAAGACCACACCAGGGCTGCGCATTCTGGAGAAGGCGGCAGTGCGCGCCGGCGGCGGCTCCAATCACCGCTTCGCGCTGTATGACGGGGTCATCCTCAAGGACAATCATATCGAGGCCGCCGGAGGCATCATACCCGCGGTGGAGCAGACCCGCGCCCGGATCCCTCACACGGTGAAGATCGAGGTCGAGACCACGAGCCTCGAGCAGGTGCAGGAAGCGCTGGACGCTGGGGCGGATATTATCATGCTGGACAACATGGACTACGACACCATGCGCCAGGCGGTGGAACTCATCAGCGGAAGGGCGCAGACCGAGGCGTCAGGCGGCGTCAGCCTGGAGACGGTGGCGCGCATCGCACAGACCGGCGTGGACCTGATCTCCGTGGGCAAGCTCACCCATTCGGCGCCGGCGGTGGACATCAGTCTGGAACTGAGACTCTGTTAGGCATGCCCGGAAGGACCGGGTAGGGCACGCGTCGAAAGATTCATGCAGGTGACCGCGCTCCTGCTGCAGCAAACGCTACGCCACTCACCGAGGACGGCATCATGGCAGACATCGGGATCGGGCTCATCGTCGGGCTTGTGCTGATTTTCCCGCTGGTTGAACTGCTCCGGTTCGTGGCGGCAGAACTCATCGGCGTTTACGGCGACATGACCCTGACCGAGGCATTCCTGGGCATGATCGTCATCTTGCTGACGATCCTCGTGGTCCGCACGTACCGTATTCTCCGCGCCACAATGCCCGAGACGAGTTGGGGCGATCCTCCAGTGGTGACCCCGCCACGGCCCCCTCGCAGAACCACGATCCGCCGGCCGACCGATGAGCGCGAGTTCGAGCGAACCACGCCGCCGCGACGCATCACACGGGCTGAGGGCGAGCCGCAGCGCGCCCCGCGTCGGACCACTCGGAGCACAAGATCCAGCGCCGGATCGTCTCGGCGCACGACCGTTCGATCCAACGCGACCGAGGAAGCGCCCCGGCGCACACGCAGAAGTCCATCGCGCCGGCGCACCTGGCGCGCCCCGGACTGAGGAACCGCATTCAGACGAGTACCACGGGGGCCTGAGCCGGCGAAGGCGAGACGCTGGTTCAGTCCCTGCCCTCCGGATTCCCGCTGTCTTGACGTTTTCGCGCCAAGACCACTGATCTACGCCTTGAACCCCGGGGGCCCCCTGGCTATAATCGCCAAGTCGTTTGAGCCCGTTCGATCCGGGCAACGCCCACACGGGCGCAACTGATGCCTTCGGCAGCATGTACAGGCCCGGCATTCGGCGACCGAGGAGATCATGGCCTCGGGCGTTTCGATGCTGGGTGCTTCGCATCTGCCGGTGCATCGTTGTGCACGTTTGCGGGCGAAAACAGGGAGCACATTCTCATGCTGAGCGACTTGGAGATCGCGCAGGCGGCGGAGCTGCGTCCGATCCTGGACGTGGCGGCGGACATTGGAATCACAGAAGACGAGCTTGACCTGTACGGCCGCTACAAGGCCAAAGTCGACCTGTCTGTTCTGGACAGGTTGGCAGCGGAACCCGACGGGAAGCTGGTGCTGGTTACCGCGATTACCCCCACTCCCCTCGGCGAAGGCAAGACGGTGACCACCCTGGGCCTCGGACAGGCCCTGCGCTACATCGGAAAACGAGCCGTGACCACCACCCGGGAACCCAGCATGGGCCCGGTTTTTGGCATCAAGGGAGGGGCGGCCGGGGGAGGCTACGCCCAGGTCGTCCCCATGGAAGACCTGAACCTCCACTTCACCGGTGACATCCACGCGGTTGGCGCAGCGAACAATCTCCTCGCAGCCATGATCGACGCCAGCATCTGGCACGGCAATCCCCTGAACATCGACCCTTACACCATCTCGTGGAGACGCGGGGTGGACATGAATGACAACTTCCTGCGGAACATCGTAGGCGGTCTGGGCTCCAAGGGCGACGGCAGGCCCCGCGAAACCGGATTCGATATTACGGTAGCCTCCGAGGTCATGGCGATCCTTTCGCTATCCACCGGTCTGCGCGACCTGCGGGAACGCTTCGGCCGGATCCAGGTAGCGCTGAATACCGAAGGCAAGGCGGTCACGGCTGAGGATCTGGGTGCGGCCGGCGCGATGACGGTCCTCATGCGTGAGGCTATCAAGCCCAATCTGATCCAGGCCCTCGACGGCGGCCCGGCTTTCGTGCATGCCGGACCGTTCGCCAATATCGCCATCGGCTGCAATTCCATACTCGCGGACAAGATCGCGCTGAAGTGCGCCGATTACGTGGTGACTGAAGCCGGTTTCGGCGCTGACTGCGGCGCTGAAAAGTTCTTGAACATCAAGTGTCGCACGGGCAAGATGCAGCCGTCCTGCGTAGTGATCGTCGCCACCTGTAAGGCCCTGAAGATGCACGGAGGGGCTTTCGAGATGAAGCCTGGCCGCAAGCCTCCGCAGGAGGAGCTTGAGAAGGAGAACATCCCGGCTCTCGTCAAAGGCGCCGAAAACCTCATCAAGCACATCGAGAACATGCACCAGTTCGGGCTACCGGTGGTCGTGGCTATAAACACCTTCAGCTACGACACCGACGCGGAACTGGGCGAGATCGAACGCATCGCTGTCGAGGCCGGCGCGATGGCCGCTGTGCGCAGTTACGTCCATGCACGGGGCGGCGAAGGCGGCGCGGAGCTGGCTGAAGCAGTGGTGGCCGCTTGCGAACAACCCGGCGAGTTCAAGTTCCTGTATGAGCTCGATGAACCCATCAAGTCAAAAATCGAGAAGATCGCGACGCGGATCTATGGCGCAGACGGCGTCGAGTATTCCGCCGAAGCCGAGCGAAAGATCGCGACATTCACCGAGCAGGGCTACGACAAGCTGCCGATCTGCATGGCCAAGACCCATCTGTCGCTGAGCCACGATCCGAATCTCAAAGGACGGCCCACCGGCTTCACCGTCCCGGTCCGCGACATCCGCCCGTCCGTCGGCGCCGGGTTCCTGTATCCGCTGTGCGGCGAAATGCGCACCATGCCGGGACTGCCCTCGCGCCCGGCGGCCGTTGACGTGGACATCGATGAGAACGGCAACACAGTGGGCCTGTTCTGAGCCCACCGCCGCAACAATCCTCGCCTGCGCGAGGCCCAACATTGCGAATACGGGAGCGAATCGATATGAGCGCGACACTGCTCGAAGGCGCACCCATTGCCGACAAGATCAAGGAAGACGTGAAGGCTGCAATCGCCTCGATGAGCGCGCCGCCGAAGCTCTGCGCGGTGCTTGCCACGGACAACAAGGGCGCCGCGTTCTACGCCGCTGCCCAACAGAAGGCGTGCGAGGAAGTGGGGATCGGTTACGAACTCGTGGAACTTGGCGCCGAGGCCGACCAGTCGGCCATCGAGACGAAGATCGCTGAGCTCAATGCTGACAGCGCGGTGACCGGGATTATCTTGCTCATGCCTGTTGCCGAAGGCGTGGACGCCCGGGCTTGCCAGGCTGCCATTGACCCGAAGAAAGATGTGGACGGCGTGCACCCGGCCAATTTGGGCCGGGTCGTTCAGGGCGGAACTACCCTGGCGCCCTGCACCGCTCAGGCGGCCTTCGCACTGGCGCAGGCGTCTGGCGTTCCGCTGTTCTCCAACCCGTCTGAGGCGGCAGGTAAAGGCGTCGAGGTCTGCGTGGTCGGTCATAGCGAGATCGTGGGCAAGCCCACCGCACTTCTGCTGCTGGACCGCTTCTGCACCGTGACCGTCTGCCACATCGGCACCCAGGACCTGAAGGCCCACACCACGAAAGCGGACCTGCTGGTGGTGGCGGTGGGCAAGGCGGGGCTTATCACCGGCGAACACATCAAACCGGGCGCGGTGGTCATCGATGTCGGTATCAACCGCATCAAGGGGGAGGACGGAAAGATGAAAACCGTCGGTGACGTGGTCTTCGAAGAAGCGGTGGAAATCGCGTCCCAGATCACCCCGGTGCCCGGCGGTGTGGGCACGGTCACGACCGCGATGCTGCTGAAGAACGTGGTGGACGCCGCTCGCCTGCAGGGAATGTAGCAGGACGGGGTTGTGATGATTGGCGGCCGGCGGAGCTCTGTGCTCTGCCGGCCGCTTGCATTGGGGGCCTGGCGCGCGCCTGGCCTCAGCCCAAATCCCCCGCTTGCCATGCTTCCCAGGCGCCGGCTCTCTGCAAAGCGCGCCGCAAGCGGTTGCACGACTCGCACTGCCAGCAGTGCTCTGCGCCACCGTGGTAGCAGCTCCAGACGAGACCGATGGGCGCGCCGATTTCCCGCGCCAATGTCACGATCTGCGCCTTGTTCAGGCCCACTGTCGGACTGACCACCTGAGGGTGCGCCCGGGTGGAGAGCGCGAAGAACCGCCCGGCGGCGTCCATGAACTCCGCCGAGTTGTCAGGGAATGTCGCGGCCTCCTCGACGTTGAACCCCACCACGATCGCCTGGCAGTCCATGGCGTCCGCGTATGCTGCGGCCACATTGAGGAACACGCCGTTGCGGTTGGGTACCCACACTGCGGCGGCTGTCTCGGTTGCCTGCGCCAAGTCATCGAGCCGATGCGGTGCGAGGACGGGGACGTCCGCGGCTTCGTCTGTCAGCGCGCTCCTGCCCAGTGCCCCCAGCCAGGGCAGTGCTGGCACTTCGTGCGCACACCCCAGCCGTCCGGCAACGGCGCTCGCGGCCTGGATCTCCCGTTTCCGCGCCCGCTGGCCGTAATCGAAGGTGAGCGCCAGGACCACTTCCCACTCGCTCCGCGCGGCCCAGGCAGCCACCACGGAATCCAGCCCTCCAGATAGCAGCGCGATGGCTCTCATGTCACTCTTCCCTGTAGATCGCCGACTGCTCGGGGGTCTCCCACACGCGCACGTGTTTGATCGTTGCCGGTCCACCCTCAAGTCGGGACTTCATCTGCATGTAAATGTGCCGGGCGATGTTCTCCGACGTGGCGTTCCTGTGGGTGAAAGCCTCAAGCTCATTGAGCATCCGGTGGTCCATCTCGCCGAGGACGGCATCGCAGAGGGACTTCAGGTCGCCGAAGTCCATGACGAAACCCAGGGGGGACAGCTCAGGCGCTGTCACCGCAACCTCCACCCGGTAGTTGTGCCCGTGGACCCGCGCGCAGGCTCCGTCATACTCGCGCAGACAGTGCGCCGCCGAAAAATGACGCTCCACAATCAGTTCGAACATGGCATCTCCCTCAACTTTCTCTCCCTGTTATACAATGCACGGGCCGGTTTCGCGAAGTAATTCGGGAAGATCGCAGGTAGCGCAAGTCGGACAAGGGGCACGTTCCTTACGGCTTTCTTCCTCCGAGTCTCCGGTTTCTTACCAATTCGAATGGTAAACTATATTGACTGCGTCTGCAGTCAGGCAAAAGGAAGGTTTCGCGTATGTCTGTGAGGCGCCTCTCCGTCGGGATGCTTGCCGTCGCCTTCACCGCCTGCATGACCGCTGCGGTGGCTGACTACAAGTCCGACCTCATGAGCAAGGTCGTCATGTACGAGGTCTCCCAGGGCAAGTTTGCTCCACTGTACCCGGCGTTCGCAAAGCAGATAGTGGAGGACTACGGGATCACGAGGGGCATCTGCGTGGACGTCGGTTCCGGCCCGGCCAGTTTCGCCATGGAACTTGCGAAGATCACCGAGATGAAGGTGTACGCCCTGGACATCGATCCCAACTCCGTGCGGCTTGCGTCCATTCTGGTTGACGAGGCCGGCCTGACTGGCCGCGTCATTCCTGTTGAGGGCGATGCCCAGGACATGCCCTTCCGGACCGAGTTCGCCGATCTCGTCTTCAGCCGCGGCTCGATCCCGTTCTGGCCCGACCGGGAAGCGGGGGTGCGCGAGTGCTACCGCATTCTCAAGCCCGGAGGCGTGGCGTATATCGGTGGGGGGTTCACTCGGATTCTGCCGCCGGAGATCCGCGATCCCCTGGCGAAGGAGCGCGCCAATGCCGGCGAGCAGGAGGGGTTCAAGGTCCCGAATGACCTGGACCAGGTTGCCCTGCGCGCCGGGATCCCCCCGGGGCAGTTCCGTTTCATCCCGGAGCCAATCGCCGGGTGGTGGCTTGAGATTCGTAAGCCGACAGACCACTCCGCTTGGTACCGCCGCTGGTCCGCAGAGCTTGCCCCCTGGCATGACGCCATGGCCGAGCAGATTGTGGAGCGCTACGCGGTGCGCTCCGGCCGCTGCCTGGAACTGGGCTGGGGTGCGGGGAGCATCTCATTGCCTCTGGCCCGGCGGACGAAACTGACTTTCATCGTGGGGGGCTATGACTCCGACGCCGCGAAAGTCGCCAATGCCCGGGCGCATGAGAGCGGCTGTGCGGACCGCATCCAGGCTATCGCCTGCGACCCCGAACACTTGCCCTTCGATGACAACACCTTCGACTATGTCTTCGGACATGCGGGACCCGCTATCTGGCGCAACCCGGACAAGGTGTTCCGCGAGATCTCCCGCGTCCTGCGACCGCGCGGCATTGCTCTCATCGGCAATGGCTGCCCGATGCAGACGGAGAAGGACAGCGAGATGAGGTTCCGCAAGCTTGCGAAGGAGCTGCGGGAGGCACCTGACGCCCCGACCGATGGCTTCAAGCAGTGCGCCGAGAAGGGGATCTTCGACAAGTGGATCGCCGCCTCGGGCGCCAACGGCCGGCTCGTATCCGTACCCGACATCCACAATCAGTGGGTCGAGATCCGCAAGTGAATAAGTCTGCAACCCGCGCCGGGTGGTGTGACCGGCCCGGCGCGGTGATAACAAAGGGCCCAAGGGGATGGAAGAAAATGCGAAACACAAAGCGTGGCTTCACCCTCATCGAGTTGCTGGTCGTCATCGCAATCATCGCCATTCTTGCCGCGATCCTTTTCCCCGTGTTCGCGCGCGCCAGGGAGTCCGCGCGGAAGACCTCGTGCCTGTCGAACCTGAAGCAACTTGGCCTGGCATGCCACATGTACGCCCAGGACTGGGACGAGCTCATGCCCTGTGACTACTACGCCTGCAACAGCAGCACAACCCACGCCCGGCTGGTGGGTCAGATCCTGCCGTACATCAAGAACCGGCAGGTCATGTACTGCCCGTCAGCGGCGAAGATGGGGCTCCCGGACATCGTGCCCACGGACGCGAACATCGCCGCGGGCAATATCGGCTATTACTACTACAGCTTCGACCAGGTGCCCGGCACCGTCACTCCGAAGGGCGGCACGAACTACACCACCTGGGTCTCCTGGGGATTTCTTGTGAACTCCATGGGGCAGAACTACCCGCGCATCATGAGCGAGCAGTGGGACAGCGACTATTGGCTGTGGTCCGACGTCTTCTGCGAGCCAATCAAGATCCGCATCCACGAGGCCAGTTTCGGTTCCATCAACGTGGTCTACATGGACGGGCATGTGAAGTTCCAGCCCGGCCAGGCGCGGAACGTCTACAAATAGACGGCCTTCGCGTTGCGAGGTCCCTTCCGGGGCGACGGCGAATCATGCTGTCGCTCCGTTTCCTTTTCAGGAGGCTGATCGCATGGGACCGCGGAATGACTTCGCCCGAGTGCGCCAGTCCCTCATGCTCCAGGGAAAGCCCGACCGGGTTCCCCTGTGGGAACTGCACGTGGACACCGCCGTCAAGGAAGCCTTTCTCGGCAGGCCGATTACATCCGAGCACGATGAGGCGGCCTTCTGGATCGAAGCCGGCTACGACTATGTGCCGCTGGCGGCGGGCATTCTCCAGGTCGGCGGGGTGCTCTCGGGGGAAGCCGCCACCGTCAAGACCGACCGCTACAGCCTCTACAGCGAGGCAGACAGCGAGATCACCTGGGCGGCCGAGGGTCAGGGGGTCATCGGGTCCTTCGAGGACATGGAGCGCTTCCCCTGGCCCGCGCAGGCTGATCTCTCGCTGGAGCACGTGGAGCGCATGGTCCGCGTCCTGCCCGACAGCATGGGCGTGATCGTGGTCGTGGGCAAGATCTTCACCCCCGTCTGGATGCTCATGGGCTTCGAGGGTTTCGGCGAAGCCTGCGCCTTTAACCCCGATCTTGTGGCCGCCATGTTCCAGCGCGTCGGCCAACTGCAGTTCGACTGCTGCCTTCGGGCCATGAAGATCCCCGGCGTCGTGGGGCTGTGGATGAGCGACGACATCGCCTACGGGCAGGGAATGATGGTCAACCCGCGCATCCTGCGGGAGCACATGTTCCCGTGGTACCGACGTCTGGGCGAAATCCTGCGCGAGGCGGACATGCCGTTCATCTACCACTCCGACGGCAACCTGTGGCCGGTCATGGAGGACATCATCAGCTGTCACTTCAACGCCCTGCACCCCATCGAGCCCAAGGCCATGGACAGCCGGGAACTCAAGGCGAAGGTGGGTGACCGCCTGTGTCTGCTGGGCAATATCGAGCTGGATCGCCTGAGCCGCGGCACGCCCGATGAGATCCGGCGCATGACCCGGCGCAACATGGAGGACCTGGGGCACAATGGGGGCTACTGCGTGGGTTCGTCGAACTCGGTGACCAATTATGTGCCGCTGGAAAACTACCTCGCGATGGTGGAGGAGGGCCTGAAAGGGTAGGGTCAGTCCAGGAGCCCCAGCGCCGCGGCGGGGATCCGCGCTGTTCTTCCCGGCCCCTGACGCTCCTTGACGATTCCCTTGACCCTGACATTGTTCATAGGTTAAATTTAGTTGCTCTAAAGTCCGGCCGCACCAATCACCGATGGAGGTCGCAAGCATGACACACGGTCGCAAAGGTTTCACGCTGATTGAGTTGCTCGTAGTGATCGCGATCATCGCAATCCTGGCGGCAATTCTCTTTCCCGTCTTCGCCCGTGCCCGTGAGAAGGCCAGGCAGTCGTCCTGTCTGTCCAACCTCAAGCAGATCGGTCTGGGCCTGGCCATGTATTCCAGCGACTATGACGAACAGCTGGTGCGCTACTATGGCAGTGACTACATGTACTTCGAGAAGATCATGCCGTACGTAAAAAACCAGCAGATCTTCAAATGCCCGTCCAGTGGCTCGGGCTGGTCCGTGCCTAACACCACCGGTTGCAGCATCGTCCATCCGCCGGAATCCGGCGCGCGCGCCCGCGGAGGGTACTGCAGCTACGGTATGACCACGATCCAGGAGACCTACGGCGAGTTCGACGGTATCGCCGGCACCAGCACTCTGGGTTACGGCGCCGGCTGGTCGGAGTCGAATATCCAGCTTCCGGCCGAGAAGATCGCGGTCTGCGACACTCCTTGCTGGCGCTTCCGTGGCATTGACCACTACAATGCCTTCCGGTCAGGCAATCCGGCTTACGTCCCGCATAATGACGGCATGAACGCGGTCTTCGCTGACGGCCATGCCAAGTGGGGAAAGGACTTCAAGAAGGGCAATTTCGATATGCGGGCCACCACGATCTACGAGTAGGCCTGACTGCAACCTTGCTGCAGAACAGAGGCGGGCGGCGAGACCCGAAGAGGGTCAGCCGCCCGCCGTTTTGAGTCGGCGCTTTACTGTCGGCCGCCGAAGTCCCCTTCCTTGATCCACGTTCCCGAGATGTACGAGTACGCGTGGCTGCCCCGGTAGTGCGCCGCGCAGAAGATCCGTCCATCCGGCAGCTGTACCCAGCCCGAGTAGCCGAAATCCCCCGGCGGTGACAGCCGGTCGTTCTCCAACTCCAGGAGTCTGTCTACCTCATACTGGCCGCGCAGGCCGTCCGCAGGGGCCCGATCCCGCGGAACCGTCCGGACGCCCGGTGCGAAGCGCTCCGGACAGGGAACGCGGGACCCTCAGCCGCGTGCTTCAGCGCCAGGCGATGGTCGGCCGTTCTAGTTCCTCAACCCGCCTGTCGGAGCGGGAATCCGGCCGCCTCGCGACACGAAGCGAGAGCTGTCCAGCGCTCGAACGGGCATGATCGGCGCGGTGCCCAGCAGGCCGCCGAACTCCACAAGCTGTCCGACTTCGCCGCCCGGCACCGGGATAATGCGCACCGCGGTGGTCTTGTTGTTCACCACGCCGATGGCCGCCTCGTCCGCGATGATCGCCGCGATCGTCGCCGCCGGGGTGTCGCCCGGCACCGCGATCATATCCAGTCCCACCGAGCAGACCGCGGTCATGGCCTCCAGCTTCTCAATGCTCAGCACGCCTTCGCTGGCCGCCCGGATCATCCCCGCATCCTCGCTCACCGGGATGAACGCGCCGCTGAGGCCACCGGCGTAACTGGTGGCCATCGCGCCGCCTTTTTTCACGGCGTCATTGAGCAGGGCAAGAGCGGCGGTTGTCCCCGCCGCGCCGCAGCGCTCCAGACCCATCTCTTCGAGAATGTGGGCCACGCTGTCGCCCACCACCGGGGTCGGCGCGAGGGACAGGTCCACGATGCCGAAGGGCACGCCGAGCCTGCGCGAGGCCTCCTGGGCCACAAGTTGCCCCATGCGCGTGATCTTGAAAGCCGTCCGCTTGATGGTCTCGGACACCACACCGAGATCGGCGTCCGGAGCCTGCTCCAGCGCGCGTTTTACGACCCCCGGACCACTGACGCCCACGTTGATGACGCATTCCGGCTCGCCGATGCCGTGGAATGCGCCGGCCATGAAGGGGTTGTCCTCGGCGGCGTTCGCGAACACCACCAGCTTCGCACAGCCGATGCCGCCCTCGTCCGCCGTGAGCCGTGCGGTCCGGGTAATCACCTCACCCATCTGGCGCACCGCATCCATATTGGTGCCGGCCTGGGTGGTCGCGATATTGACGGAAGCGCAGACTCGCTCCGTGGCTGCGAGAGCCTGCGGGATGCTGGCGATGAGGCGCGCGTCACCCGTCGTGTAGCCCTTGTGGACCAGCGCCGAGAAGCCCCCGATGAAGTTTACGCCCACCTCCGCCGCCGCGGCATCCAGCGTCCGGGCGAACTCCACGTAGTCCTCCTCGTCGCAGGCTTCGGCCACCAGCGCGAGGGGAGTCACCGAGATGCGTTTGTTGATGATCGGTATGCCCAGGTCCTTCTCGATCGCTTCAGCCACGGGCACCAGCCGCGCGGCACAGGAGGTAATCTTCTCGCGCATGCGCCGCCGTGCTTTCGCGCCATCGGAATCGCCGCAGTCACGCAGCGAGATGCCCATAGTAATGGTGCGGATGTCCAGGTTCTCAAGCTGGATCATTCGCAGGGTCTCGAGTATCTCCTCAGTGGCAAGAAAGCGCATGGGATCGCCTCGGGGTAATCTGGGGAATCACACACGGTGCATGGCGCTGAAGATCGCTTCGGCCTGCACACGCACCTGCACGCCCAGGTCTTTGCCCACTTCATCCAACCGCTGCCCGAGGGCTTCGACGCTCAGGTTCTCGTCGAGAATCTCGGCCAGCATGAGCATGGTGAAGTAGTCCTGCAGGATGGTCTGGCTGATATCCAGGATGTTCACGTTGCTCTCAGCCAGAGCGGTGCTGACCCGGGCGATGATGCCCACCCGGTCCTTACCAAGGACGGTGATGACGACTTTCATGGGTTCAGGCTCCCTGTTTCCTTTTCGTCGATCATGCGGCGAGCGCACCACGAAAGCGGGGGACTGGCATCTCGGGACAGAGCCCTTCGCGCATCGGGCGCCTGTGAGGCCTTCCGCAGAGCCGCGCCAAAGGCATCGGGAACAGGCCCGTCTCCGGGTGAGGTCCGGACCCGGATGCTAGTCCCCCAATGCCTTCCGCCGACACCCGGAAGGCCCCTTCATGCGTTCTTCCCGCGCGCGGCGATGCGCCAGACGTCCTCCACCCGGTCATCCTCGCCGAGAATCACCATCTCGTCATACAGGTTCAGAGCGGTGCAGATGCGCGGTGGGATGATCTCGAACCGGTCGCCAACCCGCGGCTTTTCGGGCAGGCTGCTGATGTCCAGGTACCCGTGCTCATCATTGATCTTCGACACCTTCACCCGCGGTTCCCCCCGCGTCCAGCCATATCCCTCAGTGAGTTGGCTGACCTGCTGATCCAGGGACTTCGTCCCGGCGTCGCAGATGGCCCGGTCGCGCGCGGGTACGCTGATGACCTGCGTGAGTATGGTCGCCGCAACGCACTCCGCGCCGACGGTGCCCAGATCCACCTGGTTGTGGTCGTACAGGCAGTAGGTCCCGGAGCGGATTTCGGTAAGCCCGCAGCCTTTGAAGTAATGCAGCGCGGTGGGTGTACTCCCGCCGCTGATTCGGACGATGGGGAACCCCACCTGCCGCAACCGGTCCGCCTGGGTCGCCAGGAAATCGCCCTCCGCCGCCACCGCCTGGGTGCGCTCCTTTGGGGTGCGAGTCTGGTAGCTCCGCGCCCCGTAGGCCATGATCCCCACCAGCGCGAGTCCGGGCAGGTTCGCCACCTGTTCTGCCAGCGGGATCAGCCCCTCCTCCGTGACTCCGCAGCGTCCCGCGCCGCCGTCGAGTTCGATGAGTACGTCGAGGGTCATCCCCGCGCCAGAGAATGCTTCGCTCAGCCCGCGCGCGACCTCGATGCTGTCCACTGCCGTCGAGAGCTTCGGGACTCTTCTCGCCAACGCAACCAGCCGCGCAAGCTTCAACGGCCCCACGATCTGGTTGGCGATGAAGATGTCCTCGATGCCCGCGGAGGCCATGACCTCGGCCTCACCCAGCTTCGCCGCCGTCACGCCGGCAGCCCCCGCGCGTATCTGCATCTGCGCGATCTCCGGGGTCTTGTGAGCTTTGATGTGGGGGCGCAGTTCCAGGCCGGCCTCGTCCGCGACGGCCTGCAGGCGCATCAGGTTCTCTTCGAGAATCGGCCGGCGCACCAGCAGCGCCGGGGTGTCGATGTCCTGCAGGCCCCTGCCAATCAGATGCGGCGTCATGTCGCGATTCTCCCGTCGATCATTGCTTGGCGCATGGCCCCTGGCTGCCGAGGCTACTCGGGCTGCGCGTCTCCGAAGCGTATGGTGAACAGGTGCCGGCCCGGCCCCGGACGGGCCAAGAGGTCACTTCCCTCAAGCGCCATGCCTTCCGGCAGGTTCGCGGGCGTGCTCAGGCCGAGGGCACCCAGGGACACCCGGACCACGGTTGCGTCCGTGACCTGCAGCCGCAGGACGGTCTCGGGTGCCGGGGTGTCCTTCGCAACGGCCTGCCCCTTCCGCGTCAGGAGGGCAGTGCATCGGGCGAAGGTGAGGTCCGCTGTTGGCCCAAGAGTGAGCCAGAAGTAGGGCTTCTCCTCGTCGGTCACGATATCCAGCCGCGAGGGCGGCGTGGTCGATCGCACCATTGTCGCGGCCCAGTCCAGGCCTTCGGATGTTTTTCCGACGTGCCCGGCGCTCCAGGACTCGAAGAGCACCTTGTGGTCGGGCAGGTCTTTGAGCCCGCGAAAGGTCTCCCAGGTCTGTTCGGGCCAGATCGTGGGGTCCTTATCCCCATGGGCCAGGAGCAGATTGCAATGGGCGGCGTTGGTGATGAAGGTGCGGGGAGATCGCCGCGCATACTCGAAATCCACTTCGGGAGAAGCCCCGGGCGCGCCACCACACACCGCCTCAATGTGCTGCTGGTAGCCGTTGTGCTGCTTCTGCCAGGCGCGCATATCGGTGATAGGGCAGTATGCCACGCCCGCCGCGAACAGGTCGGGGTACTTGGTGCACATGAGGCTTGTCATGTGCCCGCCGCCCGAATCGCCGATGATCATGATGCGGTCCGGGTCCACGGCGAACTGCTCGCGCATCCAGTTGACCGCGTCCACGATGTCATGCTGGGCGAGGATCGATCCGCCGGCCTGCCGGGCATTGGGGTTCGTGGTGAGATTCGGCCCGCGGAAGTGGGGCAGCACAAGCAGCCACTTGCGCCGGACGGCCTGGCGCGGGTACTCCTCCACCATCTGGCGGTAGTCGCCGGACCATGTGTGCAGACCGACCAGAAGGGGCAGCGGGCCCTCGGGCAGGGGATCGGGAACGCCGAAGATGATGGGCTGCTCAACCCCATCCACGGAGGATGTAATTCGGGTCTCTTGCAGCCGGAAGCCGCCAATCCGAGGGAGGCGCGCCTGGCCGGGGACATCGGCGCAGGCGGCTGTGAGCAGGCAGGCGGCGGCGATGGCGAGCAACGTTTCGGGGAGCATGCGGGCCTCCAGGCCCGCGCCGGGACGCCGGGCTACTGCTCGCGACAACTGTCCGGGTCCCGTCGCGGGAGCTTCCACTTGAGCAGAATACTGAGTATGCGGGTAAGCACCGTGAGCCCGGCCCCCGCGCAGATGGCGACTGTTTCCGGCAGGCCAAGCGCCAGCGCGCCCCACAGTACAAGCGCTCCGGCGATGCTGGCCGAAGCATAGATCTCCTCGCGGAGCACCACGGGGATGTCTCCGGCCAGCACGTCGCGCATCATGCCGCCGCCTACTCCGGTCATCACCGCCATGGTGACCATGCCGAGACCGCCGGCATCCGCCGCCTGGGCTTTCATGGCGCCGATTGCTGTGAACACCCCCAGGCCGACCGCATCGAACACGAGCAGCGACCGCTCGGTGCGGGCGAACAGCCTGTACAATACAAACACGGCACCCGCGGCCACCAGGGAGATGAGCACATAGACCTGATCTCCAAGCCAGAAGGGGCGCACGTCCAATAGCGCATCCCGCAGCGTGCCGCCTCCGATGGCGGTAACCAGCGCCAGGACGCTCACGCCGAACAGGTCCATGCCCTTTCGCACGCCTTTGAGCGCACCGGACACGGCGAAAGCGAAGGTTCCCAGGTAATCGAGAATCAACAGCAGCATGAAACGCGCTCCCGTCAGCTGTCGGCCAGTTCGAGGAGCCCCCACAGGCTCGGGTCCCAATCGGCGGGGAAACCGGGCGGAGTCGACCACAATTGTCGGCCGCCCGGAACATCGTGCGCCATGTAGTTGAACCCCATCCGCAGGCCCACGCGCGGCTCGAACCCGGTCAGAACATGTGCCGGCAGGAAGGCCTCCAGCGTGTAATGATCCGGGCCAACTCGCGAGGCCAGGCGGATCTCCGACGGATCGCACAGCGGTGCACGCTCTCTTGCCCTGCGAATGTTCCCCTGCCACGCCAGCGGCTCCTGCCTGCTCGGCCCGCCGCCCTTGGGCAGGAGGACGAAGTGATGGCAGAAACGGGTGGCGCGGTGGGTGGTCTGGGTGCCGCGCGTGTCGATCCAAAGCTGCAATCCGTCGCCGGCGTGGGGTGAACGGCGGTTGACGGACACGGTGCCCACGGGTTTGTCGCAGTATTCGGCGATGAACAGCCCCGCATCGCTCCAGGCCACGTGGATCCGGGCGAAGCTGTCCGCCCCATCGAGTTCCGCAAGCGCAGGCAGGGCCGGAATGTCGGTCCAGTCGCCGAGGTCCCCATCGATCTGGAGCGTACCGACACGCGGGATCCGGGCCACGGCTTTGAACAGCACGCGGGAGGGAAAGCCGGGCATGGCTCAGTCGCCCTCCTTCGCCCAGACGCGGCGGTACTCATCCCAGGCGCGGGCGAGGAAGCGTCGAAATGCCTCGCTGGTGACGTCGGACTCGAAATGCACCTGGATGGCGATGCGGTCGTAGTCCCGGGTACGGGTGCGGATGCGGACCCGAGAGCCCCGGCCGAAGATGGGAACCTGGTCCACGTCGTCCCAGCTCGGCAAAGCGAGTTCTGCAGCCAGATCCTCCTCGTCGAAGGAGCCCTTGGGCACCCGGAAGGACAGGTCCAGCACCCAGCGTCGGTCGGTGCGAATGCGGGCGAACTCCACCGGGGCGCCTGTGGCCGAGAACAACACGCGGCCCCGGTCCGACCAGTCCGGCTCGGCCGCGCCCGGCAGTGCGCGCAGCATCGCCGCCAACTGGATCAGCGCCTCGTCGTGCCATGCAGGCGTCTCGCCCTGCTCATTCACGCGTTCCCGGGTATGCCAGCGCTCCCCATCCACCTCCCACGGGCGCTTGATGTCCTCGCCGCCGGGCAGGTCAACAGTCCGACGCCCAGTGCGGCGACGGACCTCAACCACGGCGCGTTCCTCGCGCGGGCTGGCATCCATCGCGGCCTTCAAATAAGGTGCGGTGACGCCGGCAGCCTGTTCGACGATCTGTGCCGGCGTGCCCGCGGCCACCAAACGCCCACCGTCCTCGCCGCCACCGGGACCGAGATCAATCACGTAGTCAGCGGTCTTCACCACGTCCATATTGTGCTCGACGATGACCACCGAATGCCCGGCATCGACCAGGCGGTTCAGGACATCCAGCAGCTTGCGAATGTCCGCCACGTGCAGGCCGGTGGTAGGCTCGTCCAGCAGGTAGAGAGTGCGCGCAGCGGACGGGTGAGCCAGTTCCCGCGCAATCTTCACCCGTTGGGCCTCGCCGCCGGAGAGCGTGGGCGCTCCCTGTCCCAGCGGCAGGTATCCCAGTCCCACGTCCGAGAGGATTTGGAGCATCGCCTGGATGCGCGGGAACTCCGAGAAATGCTCCAGCGCCTGGTCCACGGACATCTCCAGCACGTCGGCAATGCTGCGGCCACGGTACTTGATGTCCAGCGTCTCGCGGTTGTAGCGCCGGCCTCGGCACTCCTCGCACTCCACCCAGACATCGGGCAGGAAGTGCATCTCTACCACCCGGAAGCCCATGCCCTGGCAGGCCTCGCACCGACCGCCCCGGGCGTTGAAGGAAAATCGGCGCGGCGTGTAGCCCCGCATCTTTGCCTCAGGCAACCGGGCGAAAAGGTCGCGAATCGGGTCGAAGGCACCGATGTATGTTGCCGCATTGGAGCGCGGCGAGTAGCCGATGGCCGACTGGTCGATGCCCGACACGCGTTGCAGAGATTCGAACCCGGTGATCGCCCGATGATGGCCGGGCATGGTGTTGCGGCCATGCAGGCGGTAAGACAACTCCTCGTACAGGATGTCTCCAATGAGTGAGCTCTTGCCTGAACCCGAGGGCCCGGTGACGCACACCAGCCGGCCCAGTGGGATATCCACGTCGATGTTCTTCAGGTTGTTGTGGCGGGCGCCTTCGATGCGCAGCCAGCCTCCCGCGGAAGGGTCGCCGATTTCGCGCGGATTGGTGGGCACCGGAACTGCAAGTTCGCCGCGCAGGAGGGCTCCGGTGCGGGACTTGCGCACTCTCTTGACCACATCCGGAGTGCCGGCCGCTGTGACCTGCCCCCCGGAAGGTCCGGCATCCGGACCGAAGTCGATGATGTGATCCGCGTGACTGAAGGTCTGTGGGTCGTGTTCCACCACCATCACCGTGTTGCCCAGGTCGCGCAGGCCTTCGAGAGCCGCCAGCATCCGGTCATTATCCCTGGGGTGGATACCCACTGTTGGTTCGTCCAGCACATACATGACCCCGGTGAGCCCTGAACCCAGTTGCCCCGCAAGTTTGACCCGCTGCGCTTCGCCGCCGGACAACGTGGGCGCAGGACGGTGCAAATGCAGGTACTCCAGGCCCACCTCCACCAGGAAGCGCAGGCGCGAGGTGATCTCCTGCAGGATCTCCCCGGCCACGGCGCTCTGGTCGGGCGTCAACTGGACCTCGCTCAGGAATGCAAGGGCATCATCCAGCGGCAGGCGGCACAGGTCCACGAGGGTCATGCCGCGGAAACGCACGGCGGCGGATTCCGCGCGGATCCGTCCTCCGTGGCACTCGGGGCAGGGCAGGTCGCCCACCGCGCGGGTGAACTGGCGGCGGAAATGGTGGCTGACTGCGGAGCCCTCCTCAATTCCCGGCGAGAGACCCGCGAACCGAACGCTGAGCCCCGGCTCCACCTGGAACTCGGCGTCGCTGCCCTCGAAGATCAGGCGCTTCTGGTCGGGGCTCAGGGTCTCGAAAGGCTGGTCCAGCGAAAAGCCGCCGTATTCGGCGAGGGCCTCCAAAGTGCGTTCCAGCAGTCCCCCGGACGCGATCTGATCCCAGATTGTGACTGCGCCCTGGCGGATGGACAGGCGTGGATCGGGAACCATGATCTCCGGGTCCAGGCCGCGCAGGACGCCCAGGCCCTCGCAGGTCGGGCACCAGCCCTCCCAGTGGTTGAAAGACAAGGCGCGGGGGGTGATGCGCGGATAGCTGGTGCCGCAGCGCGCACAGCCGTAATCGCGAGACATACGGAGGGCTTCGCCGTCCGAGGGTTCCCAGCCCGCCGCAATGACCTCGCCGCCCGAGGCCGAGAAAGCGCGCTCCACGGCTTCGGCAAGCCGCGCCCGGTCAGACTGGTGCGGGGTGAGGCGGTCCACCACCAGTTCCACATGGTGCCTGCGCCGGCGGTCAATGTGCGGGCCAGAGTAAGGCAAGGAGAGGATCTCGCCATCCACCCTCACCCGGTTCCAGCCATCTTTCGCCAGGCGTGTGAAAACGTCCAGGTACTCTTCATTTCCAGACGGTTTCACGGGCGCGAGAATCAGGGCGCGGCGTTCGCCGAAGTGCTCCAGGATGGCCTCGACCACATCCGCAACGCTGCGCGCACCCAGGGGATCACCGCACTCGGGGCAGTGCGGCACACCCAGGCGCGCGTACAGCACCCGCAGGTAGTCGTAGATCTGGGTCTCGGTGCCCACGGTGGAGCGCGGCGTGCGCACCGCATTGCGCTGCTCGATGGCGATGCCCGGCGACAGGCCCGCAACCCGCTCCACCTTGGGCTTGGGCATCTGGCTGACGAACTGCCTGGCGTAGGAGGACAGAGACTCGCAGTACCTGCGCTGACCCTCCGCATAGACCGTGTCGAAGGCGAGAGAAGTCTTGCCGGAACCGCTGACTCCCGCGAAAACGGTGAACTTGCGGCGCGGGATGCGAACGTCAATGCCCTTGAGGTTGTGCTCCCGGGCGCCGAAAACCTCGATGTGCTCGCTGCGCGGGCGGGGCGATCGGCGCCGGTGATGTTCGGGCGCGGCGCGGACCCTGCCCAGTTCCTGCATCTCCCGGAGCATGGCGCCGGTGTGTGACGTCAGGCGTTGAGCCACCTGCTCGGGCGTGCCCCTGGCCACCACGCGCCCGCCATCCGCGCCGCCTTCAGGCCCCATGTCGATGAGGTAGTCGGCGTTCTTGATGACATCCGGATGGTGCTCCACCACGATAACAGTACTGCCGCCCTCCACGAACCGGTGCAGGACTTCCAGGAGCTTGCGGACATCCTCGAAATGCAGGCCGGTGGTGGGCTCGTCCAGGATATACAGGCAACCCTCCCCGCCGGGACGGGCCAATTCCTTCGCGAGTTTGATGCGCTGGGCCTCGCCGCCGGAGACGGTGGTTGCGGGCTGCCCCAGCTTGATATAGCCGAGCCCCACGTCCCTCAGGGTCTCGAGAATGTGCCGGATGCGCGGCATGTTGCCGAACAGCTCCAGGGCATCGTTGACCTCGAGGTCCAGCACATCGCCGATGTTGTGGCCTTTGAACTCGATGGATAGTGTCTCGCGGTCGAACCGTTCTCCCCCGCAGACCTCGCACGTCACCCAGACGTCCGCCAGGAAGTCGGACTCCAGCCTCACTGCACCGTGGCCCTCGCAGTTCCCGCAGCGGCCCTCCGGCACGTTGAAGCTGAACCGGCCGGGAGCATATCCTCGGGCGCGCGATTCCGGCAGTTGCGCGAAGAGGTCGCGGATATGGTCAAAGACTTTGGTGTACGTGGCCGGATTACTGCGCGGCGTGCGGCCGATGGGGTCCTGGTCGATCAGGATGACCTTCTGCAGGTACTCGATGCCCTGGATCGCGGTGTGCTCACCGGGTTCGAGTTCGGCCCGGTGGAGACGGGATGCCAGCGCTGCGTACAGCGTGTCGGTGACCAGCGAGCTCTTGCCCGAACCCGAGACTCCCGTGACACAGATGAATGTCCCCAGCGGGAATGCCACGTCGACATTGCGCAGGTTGTTGTGACGAGCGCCCAGTATCTTCAGGACTTTCCCATTGCCCTTGCGACGCTTCTCGGGAGTGGCGATCTTGCGCTTGCCTGACAGGTATTGCCCGGTGAGGGAAGCCGGGTTGCGCTTCACCTGCCCGGGCGTGCCGCAGGCTACCACCTCGCCACCTTTCTCCCCGGCTCCCGGACCGAAATCCACGAGATAGTCGGCGGTGAGCATGGTCTGCTCATCATGCTCGACCACAATGATCGTGTTGTCCAGGTCGCGCAGGTGCAGGAGTGTATCCAGCAGCTTGCCCTGGTCTCGGTGGTGCAGGCCGATGCTGGGCTCGTCCAGTACGTACAGGCAGTCCACCAGTCCGCTGCCGACTTGACTCGCGAGGCGTATGCGCTGGGATTCGCCGCCGGAAAGCGTGGGTGCGGAACGGTCGAGGTTCAGATAGTGCAGGCCCACGTGGGACAGGAACCCCAGCCGGTCGCGCACTTCCTTGAGCGCATCCTCCGCGATCTGCGCCTCGGTGCGGCTCAGTTGGAGTGTGGTGATGAACCGCAGTGCATCCTCCACCGTGCGCTCGCACAGGTCGGAGATGGACAGACCACCGAGGGTGACCGCCAGGCTTTCGGGCTTCAGCCGCTTGCCACGGCAGGCGGGGCAGCGGCCAGTGTGCATGACCGCCTCATACTTGTCCCGTAGCACCCGGGCGCGCACCCGGTTCTGACGCCACATCAGCCTGGCAATGATTCCGTCCCAGGGCTCGGCGTGGCGCCACTCCCATCCGTGCCGGGGATGTTTGAAGTAGTATTCCACCAGTTCGCCGCCGGAGCCATACAGCAGAACCTCACGCTGGTGGTCAGTGAGGTCGCGCCAGGGGGTGTCCAGTGAGAACCCGTAACGCCTCGCAACGCCCTCGTACCAGTGCCGGCGCTGGGGATTGTCCAGAGAGGGCAGAAGGGGAATCGCGCCGCGCGTCAGAGGCTTCTCCGGGTGCTCTACGAGAAGCGCCGGGTCCATGGTGCGGGTGGAACCCAGGCCCTGGCATTCGGGGCACATTCCTTGAGGGCTGTTGAAGGAAAATGAGGCGTGGGTGGGTTCGCGAAAACTCAAGCCGCAGGGCAGGCATGCGAAGCGGGTACTCAGAAGCATGTCCGGCTTGCCCTCCGCAGCCACCACAACGTCGCCTTCGGAAAGTTCCGCGGCCGCCTCTACCGCTTCGGACACCCGCGCGCGCACATCGCCCTGCAACTGAATGCGGTCGACGACGATCTCCACGTCATGTTTGCGCCGCCGGTCCAGTTCCGGCGGGTTTGCAATGTCGTGCAGCTGGCCGTCGATGCGCACGCGGACGTACCCGCGCTTGTGCATGTCTTCCAGCAGGTCCCTGAACTCCCCGCGACGGGCGCGGACGACCGGCGCGAGGATGCTTACCTGCGGAGTGTCCTCCAGCGCCAGAATTGCGCCGACGATGGCCTCACGGGTCTGGGCGCCGATGGGCTTACCGCATCGGGGGCAGTGTGGCTTGCCGATGGCCGCGTACAGGACGCGCAGGTGGTCGTAGACTTCGGTGACCGTGGCCACGGTGGAGCGTGGATTGTGGCTGCGCGATCCTTGATGGATTGCAATGGCCGGCGCGAGGCCTTCCAGGCGCTCCACGCGCGGGCGAGGCAACTGCTGGAGAAACTGGCGCGCGTACGTGGACAGAGACTCCAGGTAGAGCCGCTGGCCCTCGGCGAAGAGGGTGTCGAAAGCCAGGGAGGACTTCCCCGAGCCGCTCACGCCCGTGAAGACGATGAGGGCATTGCCGGGCAGGTCGAGGTCAACCCCGTTGAGATTGTGTTCGCGGGCGCCGCGAATCAGGATACGATCGGACATGGCACCGGTATCTGCGCGCTCGAAGCCTGGGGCAGGGAGCGGAATATGGGCATTGGGGAACAGCGTATACGAACAGATATTCTAGCGCAATGTGTGTCTAACCTGTCGCGGCGGGCTTCGGCGAAATGCCCGACGGCAGCGCTGGGACCCGGTCCCTGCGGGCCACCAGGCCCCCAGGGAACACAGCCCGGGTGCCACACTCCGACCAATAGATTCCAGCCGCGGGTCTCACGGGGGCGTGATGGCGTGTGGTGCAGGGGATTGCCGCCCGTCGCGGGTTACTCATCCTCCATGTCGCGGCGCACCATCTCCACCTGATCCAGGAGCCAATGTGCGACACTCTCCGCATCATCAATGGAAAGCAGCACGCCCATCTCAAATTCGCGGGTCACCCTGGGCGTGCTCTCCGCTGCGTCCGGCGTACGCTCGAGCTCCGGCCCCAACTGCCCCTCTTCCGTCACCCCGTGGGTTACGGAGTAGGGCGACGTGGGAACATCAACGAAAAAGTTGACCATAATCTTCCCGCGGGGCGTTGGGCCACCCCAGGCGCCATCGGCGGGAACCAGGCGGTAGTTCGGTGATCGCTCAAACTCGATGCGAACCGTCCGATCCATGTGTCTGGCAACCTCCCCAATAACGCGGGTCCAGTTTCACTGGCTTGCGGCGACATCAGGACTCACGTGGATGGCATTGAACACTTCGACGCCACCAAGGGTAAGCCCCGTCACGATGATGCTGGCGATGAGGACGCCCAGCAACATACACAGGGCGGCCTTTGCGAAGGGCATACGGAAGACGGAGGCGATCACGCTCCCCGTCCATGCCCCGGTCACGGGCAGCGGTACCGCCACGAAAATAGTCACCGCGAGGACTCCGTACTTCTCCACCAGGCTCTTGCGCTTTTCGGCCCTCGCCGTGAGCCACCGGAACAGACTGCCCAGTCCGGGGGTGGAGTCGAAGGTCCGCGCCATCCAGTTATAGGTGGGCACGATCCACAGCACCGAGACCACATTGGACAGGATCGCCACCGGCAGGCAAAGCCAGATGGGCATGTCGTAGTAACACAGGCCGACCGGGATCCCACCCCGGACTTCGCTGATCGGCGCGGCAGAGAGAATGGCGACAGCCAGCCAGTCGGGCAACCCCTGGATGGCGTGCCAGAGTTGCTCAGCCAAGGCGGATGGTCTTCCTTTCGGGAGGCGCGCAGGGTGGAGACGCCGTTACAGGACAATATAGCCTGACAGGGCCCCGGGTGCAAGCATGGGAGCATGGGCATGGCTGGGTTGTCCTTGACAGCCGCCGCCAGCAGGGCTTAGCATCAATTCCAAGGCCGTACCAACCTGCAATGGAGGTCAGCGCTGTGACGCACCGCAGAACCGGTTTCACCTTGATTGAACTGCTCGTCGTGATCGCGATCATCGCCATTCTGGCGGCGATCCTCTTTCCCGTATTCGCCCGCGCCCGGGAAAAGGCCCGGCAATCATCCTGTCTTAGCAATGTGAAGCAGATCGGTATCGCCTTCTTGGCCTACACGCAGGACTACGATGAAAAGTTTCCGCTCATGTACTGGTCCGGCGCCACGAGCCGCTGGGAGCCGTATGGTGTCTGGTGGGGTGGGGAGATTGCTCCCTACATCAAGAACACCCAGATCTTCCTGTGTCCAAGCAAGAACGACACGACGTGTAGCTATATCTACAATGTGTACCTGAATGGTCGCAAGGATGCGGATATCCAGAAGCCCGCTGAGACCGTGACCATCGCCGACAGCACCGGCAACGGATGGTGGGGTATTGACGGCAACACCATGGTGATCTACGGGCACGCCAACTGCCGCATCAAGGATGTTCACAACGAGGGCGCCAACTTCGGTTTCTGCGACGGCCACGCCAAGTGGCAGAAGCGGGAGAACTGGATACCCAGCCAGTGGAACCCGACTTGGACGCCGTAGCCTGACCGCAACACGTCGCAATGTGAACGGCGCGGTTGCCCGCAAAGGTGACCGCGCCGTATCGTTTCCCGGGGCTGCTCAACGCACGCTATCCTCCAGGAGCGGGCGAGGCACTGGGATAGGGAAGGGTACTGGCTCGGGGATTGGGGTGGGCTTGCTGTCCGGGAACAGGGCGCAGTGCACCGTGTCGAACCGGTACGTGAGCAGGCCCCCGGATGCCCTCCCGGCAGTGCTGTGCAGGCGGAAGAAAGAGCCGACACCGGGATTGTCCACGGGAATTCGCCGGCAGCCTTCGGACCACGCAAGGGCCAGGAAACGGGCGGCATCATGTCCCGAGGGCTCCTCCTTCCGGCCCGGGACAATCTCCCCCGCGGAAATCACATATGAGCGCACAAGCTTGTCCTTGAGTTCGCGGAACAGCGCCGGGGTCGCAAGCAGATCCGCCGCGATGACACGCGCACCCGAGAACGCCACGAGGCCCACGCAATCCCGCCCGGGATCGAAGGCCAGCCCGCGGGAGTAGTCCTCCAGGCGTCGTCGAACCGTTTCATCGGTGAAGACTTCCTGCAGTGGCTTGGCCATGGACTGGGTGACCGAATTGGCCGCAGCTGTGCGGTCCACTTCCTCCCAGATGCGCTGTTGGGTTTCCCCGGCGTAGGCGTTCAGGCGCAGGTCTGCCCCGGCGAGGCTCTTGCCGCTGCCGAACTGCGGGCTTATCGGGGTCCACCGGCCCGCTTCTACGCAGTACACCGGGATGCGGATCCAGCCGGTGTCCGGCGCAATCAGGGCATCCTGTCGTGCGGTGCGGTCCTGTCTGCTGCCGGTCATGATCTCTCCGGCCATGATGAATACGAGCCGGCTGCCGGAATTGCGTACCCGCACGCTCCCCACTTCGCCGTTCTCCACCTCCCGCACCTCGAGGTCGCCTCGTCGGACGGCCTCGTCGAAGGTGTCCACGGACAGGTCGCTGTAGTCCGTCCGGAGACGCACCGGGAACAACGTCAATCCGCGGTAGCTCACTCCGGTGTCCACACTCACGGCTCGCAGGAGCGAATCCAGCGGGTCCGCGGGAATGCTTCTCCCTCCAACCGGCTCTGCGAGGCCTGCGGCTGCGCAAAGGAGTAGAACTGCGACGAGGCAACCCCTACCGACGTGTGCATGAGTCCCCATTGTCCACGCCTCCTGAAGTGGTGGTCGGTGGATTTGACTGCGGGAGGACCGTGCGTGTTCGCCTTGGGGCCGGGGGGAAAACAAGGGCCCCTCGTTTTGGGAGGGGCCCTGCGGATCGCGAACGGGTGCGCGGTTGTCTAGACCAGGCGCGAAATGGGCTGTTTGCCCTGGAAGAAGAGCACCAGGTTCTGGGCGGTCTCCTCGCGGGCCTGGATGACGGCCTCTATTGAGTAATAGGCCACGTGGGGGGTGATGATGACATTGGGCATGGAGCGCAGGGGGTGGTCCTGCGGGAGGGGTTCCGGATCGTGTACGTCGAGTCCGGCGCCGCCGAGATGCCCGGACTGCAGCGCCGCCACAAGGTCGTCGGTGTGGACTACGCTGCCACGACAGGTGTTCACCAGGAACGCACCCTTTTTCATCTGCGCGAAGCGCTCGGCATTCATCATCTGCCTGGTTTCCGCGGTGCCGGGCACGTGGAGCGTAATGATGTCGGCTTCGCCCAGAAGTTCCTCAAGGCTTGATTTGACCTCGTCCACTTCCGGCACATTGGCGTTGGGCATGAAGGCGTCGTAGCCAATGACCTTCCGATAGAAGGGCTTTGCACGCACAGCAGATGCCCGGCCGATGCGCCCAAGACCCACCACGCCGTAGACCAGCTGATCCAGGCGGTGAGCCGGCAAGATCGGGTCCTCGCCCCAGCCTCCACCACGGACGAAATCGATGGTCTGCTGCAACCTGCGGCACAAGGCCAACGACAGGGTCAGGGCGTGGTCGGCCACATCCTGGACGCAGTAAGCGGGGACATTGAGGACCGCGATGCCCAGGTCCTTGCACGCATCGAGGTCAATATTGTCCACGCCCACCCCATTGCGGCAGATGGCCTTGCACTTCGTCAGCTTGCTGAGCACCTCTCGTGGCAATGGGGCCCACTGGGTGATGATTGCGTCGGGATCCCCGATGGTAGCAAGCACTTCGTCGACGGTCTTGCACTGCGCGCGGTCGATCTTCGCGTCGATCTGGTCAAGGATCTTCTGTTCGAGATCCATGTCCTCCGCGAGAGTGTAATCAGACACGTACACGGTCAGCTTTGACATCGCAGCTCTCCTTGGTTGGGTCTCGTCGGTTTCGAACAAGCCGGATGATGCGGATCGATGGAACCCGCGGATGGACGACTTAGTGTCAAGAACTCATGCCACGTCAGGCACCGGGTGGCCTTCACCGAAGGCGAGGAGCCGATAGGCCATCTCGACACGATCCCAGTGCTGCTCTCGGTCCAGGGCCCAGTGGCGGCCGATGACTGAAACAAACTTGCCGGTGCCGAGCTCGCGGCACAGACGCTCCACGTCGTTGACGTAGGCCGCTCCGCTTTCCGGGCGCTCGCCGCGCCTTCCCAGCAGACCGTGGACGTAGACTTCGGGCACCTTGCGCCGGGCACACAGGCGCAGCAACTCCTCCAGGTACTTCACCGAACCGTGGGAGGAAAAGAAGGAGATGATGCCAAGCAGGTGGAGCTTCTTGCCTTCGCGCAAGGCCCCGTCAATTGCCCAGTTGAATGCCGGATTATCATGGTACTCGCCGCTGTCCATGGCCCTGGCGATGCGCAGGCGGTCCGAGGGTATACAACGCCCGGCGCCGATGTGAAGGTGCCCGGCTTCGGAATTGCCCACCGTACCTTCGGGCATCCCAGCGGCGGACCCGCTGGCCTTCAGGGATGTCCAGGGGAACTGTTCCAGAAGCCCATCCAGCCCCGGGGTCTCGGCCTGGGTTATCAGGTTGGCGGCTGCGTCGTCGTTCAACCCCCACCCGTCAACAATGAGCAGCAGCACTCGGCCAGTGCTGCCTGATGGAGCCCGGAACAGAGGCTTGCCGGTCATCTCCGTCGGCACCGGCGCGCCGAGCAGGGTGAGAACCGTTGGGGCCACGTCGGTCAGGTCGCCACCTTCACGAAGCTGGACCTGTCCCCGGCCGCACACCACGAAGGGCACCGGACTGTCGGTGTGCCCGGTGTCGATGGCGCCCTCGGGGTAGTACCACTTCTCCACGCTTCCATGGTCGGCGGTGACCAGCGCCGTCACACCGGCCTGCAGCGCAGCATCCACAACCCGCTTCACCTGTGGGTCCACGGCGCGGATTGCGCTGAGAACCGCCTCGCGGTCCTCAATGTGGCCCACTACGTCCATGTTCGCGAAGTTGGCGACGATTAGGTCATAGCTCGGGTCAGCGAGCTTCTCGATGACTGCGTCTGCGACGTCCGCGACATTCATCTCGGGTAATTCGTCGAAGTCATCGACCTCGCGATTGGACTCGATGATGACCTGTTCCTCGCCGGGCCACGGGTTTGCGTGCTTGCCATTCAGGAAGTAGGTGAGGTGGATGGCCTTCTCTGACTCTGCGATCTTCACCTGGCGCAGTCCGGCGGCGCTCACGGCTTCAGACAGTGTCCCAGTGATGGCTCCGATGGGGGGGAAGGCCACATGCTCGGTTATCTCCGGCGCATACCGGATCATGGTGGCCATGTGGACGGTCATGCCGTCTTTGGTGGGGAACCGGCTGAATCCGGGCTGGGTCAGAGACTGGGCAAGCTGGACCTCGCGCTCCCCGCGGATGTTATAGAAGATGACATAGTCACCATCGTCCATGCAGCCCACGGGGATTCCGGCCGCATCCACGAGGTGCAGGCCGGGCATGGTCTCGTCCTCTTCACCGCGGCGGTAAGCCTCGCTCACAGCCCGCGCGACGGGTGTGTCAAAACCTGAACTCATGATCTTTTGGGCGCCCTCCAGGGAACCGGTCCATTTTGCTGTAAGCGCCGGGGAAAGTCAAGGCGAAGCGGCGCGTGGTGTGAGCAAGTAACATACACGGGTTACAGCGGGCAGGGAGGTTGGCGGCGCCCCCTGGGTGGACGGTTGGCGGATGTCGTCGCCCTCGTCGTGCCCTGCCCCTGCCCCCCGGAGGGGCGGCCGGACCCGGTGCCCGGAGAACGGCCTGTCGCCGCCGTTGGGGGCTCAAGGTGCATCCCGGGGCGGCGGCTCCGGGGAAAGGGTACGCTGACCGCGAATTCGGCCCTCAGCCGGCACACATGCCACAGGACTGGTGGTCCCGGCGTGACGGTGCGGTTGCGGCCCGATCACCAAAGGTGATGTCCGCCGGTGTGCCAAAGACTTGGTGGGCCTGCAAATATGCTACCTGCAATTTCTGAAGCGCCTGATGATTGGCACGATCAGTCGCGGGAGGAGAGGGAACAATGCGGTAGAATTGTCCCGATCCTTAGACTGGTAGGTGGTTAGTCCTCGGAAAGCGAAGACTTCTTAGCTAACCTAGGGTTACGTGACCTTTTCGTTGCATAGATGGGTACACTGTGCTATATTTCTGGGTCGGCGGGGCAGATCCGGCGGGCCACTATGCCGGTGTAGTGAAAGGAAACGTCACATGCCAGACAAGGACAAGGTTCTCGTCATCGATGATTCGCCATCTGATCGCGACCTGGCGAGCACACTGCTGCGCCGTGAAGGGTATGAGGTCACCGAGGCCGAGAGCGGCGAACGCGGGCTTGAACTGGTTGAGCTCGATCAACCCAACATCATCCTCCTGGACATTATGCTCCCGGGCATCGACGGCCTGGAAGTCTGCCGCAGGCTTCGCCAGCGCCATGAGATCCCGGTGCTCATGCTCACCGCACGTGAGGATGAGGTGGACAAGGTCGTCGGCCTCGAACTGGGCGCTGACGACTACGTGGCTAAGCCCTTTGGCCCGCGTGAGCTTGTTGCCCGGGTGCGCGCCCTATTGCGGCGCTCCGTAATCACCGAACGCGCCACCGCCCAGAAGAAGCGCATTAGCTTTCCCGGCATCGAAATTGACATGCCGACCCGTTCGGTTTTCGTCGAGGGCGAGACAGTGCATCTCACTCCCAAGGAGTTCGACCTCCTGTTCCACCTGGCATCCCGGCCGCGCAGGGTATTCACCCGCGAGGAGATCGTTGAGGATGTCTGGGGATACAGCCCGCCGGGCGGCGACTTGCGCACGGTCGACACCCACGTGAAGCGGCTGCGCAAGAAGCTGGAAGAGGGCCGCGACGTGCCATGGAGCCTTGCGACTGTGTGGGGCGTGGGCTACAAGTTCGAAATCGGGGAGTAATAACCACAACCGGGGATCAGTGCTGATCGGCACACCATGACCGGGCCGGCGAAAGCGCCGGCCCGGTTTTCATTGGAGGGCTGATTCGCCCGCGTCATGAGCCGGCAGGGCAGGCTCCCGGGTGCGGCGGAAGACGAAGACGGACGGGTGATCTTCGTACCGAAAGCTCGGCTCGGCCCAGGAATCGTCGATCCGGATGCCGAACAGCGTCGGCCCGTCCTCGAAGCGTGCGGCAAGCTCGAATCCGAGACGCCCGGCCCACAGGTCCTGGTAGTAGTCGTTGATGACCGGGAATCTCTCCCGCAGGGGCCTGAGCCGGTTGCGGTTGTTGTCGGTGACCAGGATATACTCGGCATCGTCCAGCATGTCCACCAGGTACTTGCGCTTTTCCTCGATGATGTCCGTGGGCGGCGGTCCCTCCAGGAAGTCGTGGGCCTTGAGCGCCGGGTTGTAACGCTGCAGGTGGGGACGAGTGATCTCCAGCAACTTGCGTTCGGAGTCATGACTCCACGCGCGATCCAGCTCATACAGACCGGGCAGCGACGCCACGTGGCCCCTGACCCAGTTTGTGGCGCGCAGGCGGGTATCCTCCCGGCCGTAGATGCCGATGCAAGCGACGCACCAGAGGGCGGAGATCGCCCATACGGCCCCGA
The DNA here is from genome assembly GCA_013314775.1 of Armatimonadota bacterium. Classification (NCBI taxonomy): domain Bacteria; kingdom Bacillati; phylum Armatimonadota; species Armatimonadota bacterium. The sequence continues at coordinate 107,856 of JABUFB010000001.1, forward strand.
GCACAAACCGCCAGGCGACTCCATCCACCCCGCGCCCTCGAGAGGTCAGCGCAGCGGAGAACCCACCTGCGAGAATGCAGAGGAAGGGTGTCAGGGGAAGCACGTACCGCGTCAGCTTGACGCCCTGTGTCCCGAGGAGCAGGAAGAGCACGCAGGCGGTAGCCGCCACGGGCCACATGCGACCCGTCCGGCCTCGTACAAGCAGGGCCACCGACCAGATGAGCGCCGACAGCAGAAGCACGCCCAACAGCGGCCCCCAGGCGAAGGGCAGGATGTGCATCGCGTGGTAGACGAAGGGGAGCGTGCCCAGGAAGTGGATCGCCCACGAGGGTGGCGGCCGAAGCACTCCCGATGACATGAAGAGATCCCACGTGAGCGAGTCGGGCCCCGAGGGCGCCCAGAATCCGAAGGGGCTGACCACTGCCCCGGGGTTCAAGACCAGGAAGCTGGCAAGCGCCCCGCCAACGAAGGCGCCAATGCGAGGGAGCCGGGCGTATGTCTCGAAGGACGCGCGCGGGCCGCGGTGCACCGTGAGCAGGTGAAGCGCCAGCAGGCTCCCACCACTACCGGCAACAGCCATGAGCCCAAGTGCCAGCAGCCCCCCACGATAGACCGAATCCACCTGGGCCCGCCAGAAATCCACGGTGTGGGCCTCCAACTTCGCCTCGGCGACGGTGCTTGTGAGGGCATTGCGGGTGTAAGCCTTGATCGCCGAGCCGCTCATTCCCCAGACGAGAACCGGGAGAATCCACAGGAGCGCCATCCCCCCGAGCCAGCCCCGCAGCACCCGGGCGCTGCGCTTCATCACAAAGGGCTTGTGATCTCCGCCGCTGACCATGCCATCCAGCACATCGCGACAGAGCACCACCAGAATCAGCGCGCCCAGCGGCAACGGGAAGATGCGCACGGAGAGAGCCAGCCCCAGTGCGCAACCGGCAACGGCGTATCTGTACCGGGTTGGTGAGAGTGCGGCGAGTGCCACACAATAGACGTACAGCAGCGCGAGGCAGGTCGCCAGCGGCTCCAGCGTGAAAAAGTGGCTCTCGCGCACGGCGATGAGCGCCACTGCATACAGGCCTGCCCCCCACAGACCCGAGCGCACGGACCACAGACGGCCCAGCGCGAAGACGAGCAAGATCGAAGCGAGTTCGGCGCCCGCAGAAAGCGCCCGACCGGCCAGGAGCACGCTGGGCGCCAGTTCGTACGAATGTCCCGCCACCGTGGCCACACCGCGCAGGATCCACGCGAGGAAAAGGGCAAGGTACATCGGCAGGGTGCGGAAGGAGGACTGCTCAGGCAGCATGCTCCCGCCCGATCCCATCGATCCAGCCAGCTCGCTGGCAGCCAGGACCCAGCGACTCTCATCGTGGTGGTATGAGAGCGGGAATCCCCAGTTGAGACCATACAGTCGCAGGCCCATGCCCAGGAGCAAGATTCCTCCCAGTATGAACCGCGCCCGCGGACTTATCGGCTCAATGCATCTAGCCGGGCTGGCGGCCTGCAAGATTCAACATCCTCGAAACACAATTTGCGGGACTGAAGGATCAGTCGAACCAGAATGGATTTGTCCAGGCCTTACGCCCGGCCTCATCCACACACTCAATCCGCACCGGGTTCCAATCCGCAGATACCGGCAGACGAGCCTCGCAAAACATTCCGGGTTCGCTTTGGAGATGGTGGGTCGTGGTTCCCCGCCCCGGTCCGGGGGATATGACATGAATGGCCCGGCACGGCGAGCATCTCACGGTCACTGCGCCATCGCTGAAGGCCACATCCTCTATGGTCGGCCCGTTGCTGGAATAGAACAGGCCCTGCTCAAGTGAAGCCAGCACGTCGGCAGCCGTCCGTGTCGGTGACTTGACCATCACCCAGCCCAACAGAGTGTCCGGGTAGTGGCAATGGGCGTCATCCACCGCAAGTCCGAACAAGCGCCTGCCGCGTACCAGCAGTTCGTCCCAGATGTACTCGCTGTAGCCGCGACCGATGCCATGGTCACATGTGCCGTTATAGACCTCGACGCCCACGAAATCCTGGGCCGTCAGCAGATCGGCCAGCGTCAGCGTTGTCCAGTGCGGGTGGGCGACGAAAACGAACCGGGCTCGCGGGCGTAGATATGCGAGCACCTCGCCCAGGTCTTCAGTCTCCGGAAGCGCGAAGCCGTCTCCGATCCCGAGCGCCACGACGTGGTGCACCTGCCCTAGTTCGCCCCGTCCCTGGTGGAGTTCGGCGCCCGGGATGATCAGCAGGCCGTTCGCTTGGAGGCCCTCGGTGGGCGTCACCTTTCCGTGGTCGGTGATCGCCACGAAATCATAGCCCGCCCCGGCGTACAGGTCCAGCGCCTGTTGGGGAGACATTCGGCCGTCGGAGTTGGTGGTATGCAGGTGGACGTTGCCCTTGAGAAACTGGCCGGGCGCGCTGAACGGGTTATTCTTCACTGGAAAGCGCCGTCCTTGCATCATTTCCCATTGCAGGCCGAGACGGTGATCAGCAGCTCGTGGGCTGCATCCAGGATGATCGGCTCAAGCCCCGGGTCGATCATCGTATCGCCGTAGAATCGGATGGCGTCCAGCACCTCGTACCCGCCGTGGGGATACTCGTCGGCGGTTGGAATGTAACTGGGACACCCGTTCGTGACCCCGAAAACCAGGGTCTGGGCGAATGGCGAGCGCGCTGCAATGTTGAGTTGGTACTCGACAAAGACTTCGCCTGGAAGGCCGACGATGCCGACCTCACCCAGCGCGAAAGCCTGCATATCATACCGCATCACACGATTCGTTGCACCACTTTTCGCCAGGTCATACACTCGCTGGTTCCATTCTGCAAAACTGCGTGCGCTCTTGATGCGTCCAGGGTCGCCGCATGCCTGTGCTTCCTCCAGGGCGCGGTTCGCGGCTTCCAGGCGCTCGAGTGCCACATCCGTCGGCGGGGCTTCCTGAAGCGGCAAGACGGTGGGGGTCATCGCCGCAGCAAGGCGGGTCTCGCACTGGCTCTCAATGCCTGCCGCAGCCTTGATGACCGCACCCCCGAGAACCGTGCCGAGGCGGTGGACATCGTCGAAGCTTCCGCCGCAGGGCTCGCTGTTGATGTTGCCCGAGCAACCCTGTGCGAACATGGCCTGCACGCCGGGGAAAACAGACTCCACGACCTCCTGCGCACGGCCGGGGAAGTCGGCGCTGATCTGATAGTTGTCGGAAGCGCGGGTCACGGGGTGGCAGGCGTGGGAGAAGAGAATGGCACGGGGATTGCCGGACATGTCATCAATGCGGATCACGTCCACGTATGGCGCCACCGGCAAGTCCGGGTTGCGGCCAAGTTTCGTCCCTCCGGGGATGCGCTCGCGGCGATTGATGCCGATCTGCACGTCTGTCCGCGCCGAGCCTATGCGCGAGGGTTTTAGGTCGGCGAGGGCCATCTTCACGGCTCCCAGCAGCTTGAGCGGAAGGCTCAGGATATAGCAGTCGTCCGCGGTCGGTTCGGCGGCAGGAGTGCGGGTCACGGGGCCGGAGTGAGTGTGGCTGCAATTCACCATCACTCGCTCGGGCGGCAGGCCGCATTCCGACTCAATCCGCGCCTTCAAATCATCGATGAAGGGATAAGCAAGGCTGAGGATGTCGCAGGTGATGATGAGCAGGCGGGTTTCTCCGTCGTCCAGAACCAATGCCCGGGCGCGCAGGGGATCGTGGATTCCCTCACTGCCTTTGTAGCGCCCGGCGAAACCGGCGAGCCATGTTCCCACCGGCGGGGTGATGTCAACAGTGGCGACGCCGGCCTGCAGATGTCCCATAGCTGATGACCCCTTGGTACGGCCGCGTTGGTGCGGCAGATGGCGGTCTCGGCGGGGCGCCGGACCATGCCCCGCGTGGTGTTGCACTTACTGTCGTCGATCAGCGCGGCTTCGGCTTGCCCGAACCAGTGTCACGCGCCGGGGACGGCTGAGATCTGCCCCTCATGCGCGGCGAATGATCTCCACGAGCCAGTGCGCGCAGTTGAGCATCTCGTCGATATCCGCGGTCTCCGCAGTGGTGTGGGCGCCTTGTGCGCCGGTGGCGCAGATGACAGACGGGATGCCTTTCTCGTTGAACACGTTGGCGTCGCTTCCGCCGCCGCCCGGTTCGGTGCCGGGTTCCAGGCCGATGGCCTCCGCCGCCTGCCAGCCGATCTGTACGATGGGCGAATCATCGGCGAGCTTGAAGCTGCGGTATGAGGTGGCGACCTCCGGTTCCAGGAAGGTCGCGCCCGATTCCTTCGCCGCGTGCTCCAGGCACATCACCATGTGCGCCAGTTGGGCATCGAGTTTGACATCATCATGGCTGCGGGCCTCGGCAAGGAGGGTGCACGAGTCGGGCACGATATTCCGTGCCTGCCCGCCCTCGATGACGCCGATATTGGCGGTGGTCTCGAAGTCGATCCTGCCCAGCCTCATCCGCGAGATCCCGCTGGCAGCTGCCTGGATCGCGCTGACACCTCGCTCCGGATGCACTCCGGCATGAGCTGCGAGACCCTTCATGCGGAAAGTCATCTTGTACGCCGAAGGCGCGGCGGTGGTCATGCGCCCGGCGGGCTTGCCGCCGTCGAAGACAAAGGCGAAATCGGGGCTGATCCTGCTGTAGTCCAGGTGGTAGGCTCCATGCAGACCGGTCTCTTCAGCGATGCAGAAGACGATCTGCAGCTCGCCGTGATCAATTCCTTTCGCGATGACTTCCCGCACCGCGTTGAGGATCACTGTGATGCCGGCCTTGGCGTCGGCGCCGAGAATCGTCTCCCCGGCGCTGCATACGAGGTTGCCGTTGATGACCGGCTCAATACCCTCGCCGGGCTCCACCGTGTCCATATGGGACTGGAGCATGAGCGTCGGGCCAAGACGAGTCGCCGGGAGCTTGGCGATGAGGTTACCGACCTGGCCGCCCAGCGCCTTGTCGGCGTCATCGAACTCCACCGACAATCCCATGTCGATGAGTTTCGCCGCAAGCAGTTCTGCCAGCGCCTTCTCCCGCAACGACAGGCTGTTGATACGCACGAGCTCGCAGAACTCGGATACGAGTTGGTTGCGCTGGATCATGTGCCACTCCGCCGAGGCAGTCGATATCACGTGAAAGGTATTCCGAGCGCGTGTCATTTCGTCGCGGGCGGCGCTGCTTCCTTGCAGTCTCGAAAAGGCTTGCATTCACTTTTTTCGGCGAACCAGAAGGAACCTGCGCGATTCCCGCGAATAACATTGCTGGTTGATTAGCGTTTCTCTTCGCCCGCGGGCCTTGCGGGGCAGAGGCTTAGGGTCTCACTTCCAGAATTCACGCGGCGGAACTTGCTCGCCGCTCATTGTGGTCGCAGGACTTCCCGAGCAGGCCAATACCGGACGCTACACCGGCTACTGCAGCGGTGGGTTGTTTCACAGGCGCAGTGGTTGCGTTCTGCGTAACAGGCTTGGACTCCGCTCCGGCCGTCGCGCTGTTTGCGGAGTGCGACAAACCTCAGGGAGGAAGTGAGACGACATGGCAGTGGCGAAGAAGAAGAAGTTCGTGAAGGAGATCATGACGAAGGGGACCAAGGCGAAGCCGTTGGTCACCTGCGGCCCGAAGCATAAGGTCGCGGACGCCATGAAGTTGATGGTGACCAACAAGGTCAGTGGGCTACCGGTCGTGGACGAAGCCGGGAAGGTCGTCGGCGTGATCACCGAGGCGGATGTGATGACCGCGCGGAAGACCTCCACCGTAAAGTCGACAATGACCGCGGAGCCCATCACAGTCGGAGCCGATGCGACCATCAAAGAGGCCGCTGACCTGCTGATCGACAAGAAGATCAAGCGCGCGCTGGTTGTGAAGGAAGACGGCACCCTGTGGGGTGTGGTGAGCCGCACGGACATCATCAAGTCCATGCTGTAGTCAGCCGGGCTTGTCGAGCGCAGTCACAAAGAGCCCTCCCGCAGCCGGGAGGGCTCTTTTCTTCCTGCGTCTTCTTGCGGGGCTCTTTGCACGTGACGGCGATGAAATCCCGCATCTGACACGGGCGAACCCCAATTCTGCCGTGCCCCTGGTCTCGGGCCACTACTCCTTCTTGAGGAAGGGCATCATCGCGCGCAGTTCTGAGCCGACCTTCTCGATCAGCGTCTGCTTGCCGGCGTTGAGCTGGCTGTTGTAGACCATGCGGCCGGACATGTTCTCGAGGGTCCATTCCCGGGCGAACTGACCGGTCTGGATTTCCTCCAGCATCTTCTTCATTTCCGCGCGGGTCTCGTCGGTGATGATCCGCTTGCCGCGGGAAAGGTCACCGTACGTAGCGGTGTCCGACACGCGCTCGCGCATGCCCTGGATGCCGTAGTTGTAGATGAGGTCCATGATGAGTTTGAGCTCGTGGCAGACCTCGAAGTACGCGATCTCCGGCTGGTAACCGGCCTCGACGAGGGTGTCGAATCCGGCGGTGATCAGCTCGGACACGCCACCGCAGAGAACGGCCTGCTCGCCGAACAGGTCGGTCTCGGTCTCTTCAGTGAAAGTGGTGCGGATGACCCCGGCCTTGGTGGCCTTGAGGGCCTTGGCATAAGCCAGCGCGATGTCAAGCGCCTTGCCGGTGGCATCCTGCTCGATGGCGACCAGTGACGGAACGCCGGTGTCGGCCAGGTAGCACTCTCGGACCAGGGCGCCGGGACCCTTGGGGGCGACCATGAACACGTCCACGAAAGGCGGTGGCACGATGGTGCCGAAGCGGATGTTGAACCCGTGGGAGAAGATCAGGGCATTGCCCTCCACGAGATTGGGCTCGATGAACTTCTTGTAGACCACGGGCTGGACGTGGTCCTGGGTGAGGATCTGGATCAGGTCGGCTTCCTTCGCAACCGTCTCCGTGTCGTGGACTTCCCAGCCGTCGGCCACCGCGCGATCGAAATTAGGGGTGCCGGGCAGTTCGGCGATGATAACCTCGACGCCGCTGTCGCGCAGGCACAAGGACTGGGCGCTGCCCTGGATACCGTAGCCGATAATCCCAACTTTCTTCCCATCGAGAAGCGAAAGATCGGCGTCGTCGTCGTAGAACATCTTTGCAGCCATTGACGTTTCCTCCCTGGCGTGTTTGGGGGTGACAGCTCCAGGGCGACGCACTAAGCGTCGTCCTGTGTGTTGTTCCGGTACAGACGGGCGAAAAGCAAACCCACCGCGATCCCGACCGCGATGAACACCATTGCGCTCACAACGAAAACCGACACTCGGTGCAGACCTACGTAGCCAGTCTTCGGATCGACCCGGACCATCCAGCTATAGAAAGTCCACAGGGCGGGCAGAAGAACGCCAAGCATAGTCCAAGCGAGGCCTCGGCGCAAGGCGTTTGGCGAGCCGCGCGCGATGAGCGTGACCACGAGGCCAATCACGACCCAGGCGGCGGACACCATCATCAGGCCGTGTCCAAAGGCCTCCACCGTGATCAGTTCGTGCATTTCATCCATGCATGCTCACCGGGGTCCGGCAATATCACGACGGCGAGCCCCTGATGCTTGACCCGGTTCGAGACAGGCTGACAGCAACATCTCGCCGGGTACGGGCACCGAGTTGGGCAGCGGCTTGCACTCGGATGCCCGCCCCCAGGAAACAGCGGAGGACCGGTGCAGTACAGGCCTGCCCTCACAAGCGGGCACACTCAGGCTTTCTCGCCCTGAGTGCCGTTAGTGTCGCGGTCCAGCAGTATCTTCCCCGTGCGCACCATCTCCAGGATGTCGAAATCCCCAATCGCACGCACGAAGGCGTCGATCTTGCCCTCGTCTCCCGTGACCTGGATGATCAGATTCGTGGGCGCAACGCTGATGATATCTGCGCGGAAGATCTGGCACAGTTGCAGTACGTCATTGCGGTTCTCTCGTGTGGATGCCACCTTGCACAGGCACAGTTCGCGCTCCACATACGAGTGCGTTGTATGGTCGATGACCTGGATCACGTCGATGAGTTTCGCAAGCTGGTTGCAGATCTGCTCCAGCGTGTACTCATCGCCGTTCACGGTGATGGTGGTGCGCGAGATGCGCGGGTCTTCGGTGGTGCTCACGGCCAGGCTGTCGATATTGAAGCCGCGGCGCGCAAAGAGCCCCGACATGCGCGCAAGCACGCCCGGCTTGTTCTCAACCATCGCGGAGATGGTGTGTTTCATGGGTGATGACTCCCGTTGCTTTCAGGATTTGGGCACGGCAGCGCTCTATCACACGCCCACGGGTGCGGTTTCCATCATGTCATCGAAGGTCTTGCCGGCCGGGATCATTGGGTACACGTTCTCCTCACCGGGTACTCGGAAGTCCATGATGGTCGGGCGATCCGTGATCTCCAGCGACTTCTCAAGCGTCGCGCGCACGTCTTCCTTGCGCTCCACCCTGAACCCGACAGCGCCGTAAGCTTCAGCGAGTTTCACGAAGTCCGGGTTGCCGGTCAGGAGCGTTGCGCTGTAGCGCTTCTCATAAAACAGGTCCTGCCACTGGCGCACCATGCCCAGGCAGGAGTTGTTCAGGATTACGATCTTCACCGGCAACTTGTGGACCACCGCCGTGGCAAGCTCCTGGATGCACATCTGGATCGAACCGTCGCCGGCGATGTCCACAACCACCTTGTCCGGATTGCCCAGTTGCGCGCCAATTGCCGCGGGGAAGCCGTAACCCATGGTCCCCAGCCCGCTGGATGTAAGGAACTGGCGCGGGCGAATGCACTTGTAGTACTGGCACGCCCACATCTGGTTCTGGCCCACCTCGGTAGTCACGATGGCCTCATTGCCCGTGACTTCGCCCAGTGTCTCCACGATGTATTGCGGGGCGATGCCGTCTTCCGGATCTGTGTTGTAGCTCAGTGGGTGGGTGCGGCGCCACTCGTCGAGGTGCGCTTCCCACTGTCCCGGCTGCCGCGGGTTGACCTGGGGCACGAGTTGTTCCAGGACCTTTTTCGCGTCGCCGTGGATGCCCACGTCGGCGCGGCGCACCTTGTTGATTTCTGCGCGGTCCACGTCAATGTGGATAACCTTCGCTTCCGGCGCGAACTTGCTCGGGTCGCCGGTGACGCGGTCGTCAAAACGCGCGCCGATGCAGATGATGAGCCCGGCATGCTGCAGCGCGTGGCTGGCGTACGCCATCCCGTGCATCCCTGGCATGCCCATAGACAGCGGGTCGGTCTCCGGGAAGGCGCCTTTGCCCATGGTGGTGTGCACCACGCAGATGTTGGCCTTATGGGCAAGCTCGCGTAGCAAGTCGGATGCGCCCGAGGAAATGACGCCGCCGCCGATGTACAGGATCGGCTTCTCCGCGGCATTGATCATCTCGGCGGCCTTGCGCACGAGTTCGGGGTCGCCAGGCCCCGGCGGATCGTATCCCGGAATGGGACTGAACCCCCGGTCGTGCCAGGTGCAGGGGGCGGCACTCACGTCGAAAGGCACGTCAATGAGAACCGGGCCGGGCCTACCGCTGCGCGCGATGTAGAAGGCCTCCCGCACCACGTCGGGCAGGTCGCAGGCGTTTTTCAGCAGGTAGTTGTGCTTAGTGATCGGCATGGTCACACCGATCGTGTCGGCTTCCTGGAAGGCGTCCTTGCCGATAGCGTGGGTCTTCACCTGGCCGGTGATCGCCACCATCGGCACGGAATCCATGTACGCGGTGGCCAGTCCGGTCACCAGATTCATGGCTCCCGGTCCGCTGGTGGCCATGACCACTCCCACCTTGCCGGTGGAACGCGCGTAACCATCCGCAGCATGCGCGCCGCCTTGCTCATGCCTGGGAAGCACGTGGAGGATCGAGCCGTCCTGAATCTTGTGGTAGAGCTTGTCATAAATCGGGATCACGGCGCCACCCGGGAACCCGAACACCACGTTGACGTCCTCCTGTTCGAAGACTCTGAGGAGGCCGTCAGCGCCGGTGAATGTTGTCTGTGTCATGTCTTGCACCTCGCGTCCGTTCTGTGTGGGGCTCGCGGGGTCGGCGGACTCGCCGGGGATGCAGCGGATGCCCGCCTTCCGGGCCTTGGAGTACAAGCGGTCGTAGATCGGCATCAGCGCGGCGCCGGGGTAACCGAAGATCACGTCAACTGACTGCTCCTCGAACACCTTTAGCACGGCGTCCGCGCCGATGAAGTCTTTGTCAGGCATGGGTATCACTCCCGGTCAGCAGTGTACGGTGCTCGAACTCACACTGGTTCTGGCCGGGATACCTGTGACACCTGAATCACCTCGAGTTGGTCGGTTGGGTACGGCGCGATTGCGACGGGAAGGCGAAAGGTACTGCACGGGCCATATCTGGGCTTGCAAGAGCAAGATCGCCCGCACTTGTACAGCTTCCGCGATGTCGCGACAGTCTCGCGGGCGAACTCGATCCTGCAAGGGAGCCGCGGGGACGGGGCAATCGGGCCCGTGTCCGTCATCGGCTTGGACAGCGAACCACCAGCCTGGATCCGCCAGGGGGGTGAGGCCGCCCTTCGCCGTCCTTTAGTCCGACATTACCGCTCCGGTGGCGGCGCTCCTGACCTGCTTTGCATACCGGGCCAGCCAGCCCTTGGCGACCTTCGGCGCGGGAGCCGTCCAGTTCGCGCGGCGCTTGGCCATTTCCGCATCATCAATCAGCAAGTTCAGGCTCCGGGCATCGAGATCGATCTCGATTTCATCGCCCTCCTGCACGAGGGCGATGGGGCCGCCCTCGGCAGCTTCCGGCGAGACGTGGCCGATGCATGGCCCGCGGGTGCCGCCGCTGAACCGGCCATCGGTAATGAGGGCCACGGAACCCTCCTTGCCCATGCCGGTCAAGGCCGCGGTGGGATTGAGCATCTCGCGCATGCCCGGGCCCCCTTTAGGGCCCTCATACCGCACAATGCAGACAGAACCATCCGGTATCGAGTTGGCGAGAATGGCCTCCATCGCCGCCTCTTCGCTGTCGAAACAAACCGCTTTCCCCCTGAATTGGCGCATGTTCGGCGCAACCGCGGACTGCTTCACAACCGCGCCGTCAGGGCAGAGATTGCCTCGCAAGACGGCGATACCGCCTTCGGGCCGATATACGTTGTCCAGGGGGCGAATCACATCGTCGTTGGAGATGGAAGCGGCGGCGGCGATCTCCTTCGAAGACTTGCCACTCACGGTGGGATTGTCCTCAACCCAGTCGATGAGCACCTTCATCGCGCCCTGCACGCCACCCGCCCAATGGAAGTCCTCCATCATGTACTCACCGGCGGGGCGCAACAGGGAAATCTGCGGCGTGACCTTGCTGATCTCATCGAAGGTCTCCAACGGCATGTCGAGACCTGCTTCGTGAGCGATAGCCGGGATGTGTAGACAGGTATTGGTGGAGCCCCCCAGGGCCATATCGATGCGGATGGCATTGCGCACCGACTTGTCATTGATGATCTGTCGGGCGGTGATGTTTTCCCTAACCAGGTCACACACGCGCCGCCCGCTCTCGTAGGCGATGCGCATCTTCTCGGCCTGCCCGGCCAGGGCGGTGCCGCAGCCTGGAAGGCTCATTCCCATGGCCTCGGTGACGCACGCCATGGTATTGGCGGTGTACAGACCCTGGCAGGAGCCGCACCCGGGACACGCCTGGATCTCCACCTCCGCCAATTCCTCCTCGGTCATTTTCCCTGCGCGAGCGCGACCGACGGCCTCGAAAGTGTCGCGTACGAGGGAGGTCCGGCGCTGCTTGTAGCGCCCCGAAAACATGGGTCCCGCCGTGACCACGATACACGGGATGTCCAGCCGTCCGGCGGCCATGAGCATCCCGGGGGTGATCTTGTCGCAGTTGGTCACAAGGACGAGACCGTCGAAGGCGTGGGCTTCGGCCATGCTCTCCACGGAATCGGCGATTAGCTCGCGGGAGGGCAGCGAATAGAACATGCCCTTGTGGCCCATGGCGATTCCGTCGCAGATGGCCGGGATACCGAAGGCCATGGGCGTTCCGCCGCCCGCAGCGATACCGAGGGCCACCCTCTGCACCAGCATTCCCATACCCACGTGGCCGGGGACGATATCGGATGTGCTGTCCGCGATGCCGATGTGCATGCCGCCCATTACCTGATCGGGGGTGAACCCGCAGGCGTAAAGAAGTGCCCGACTCGGCGCCTGGGTAAGGCCTTTGACTGCTCGATCACTGCGCATGGTTTCTCCCCAGCCTTCGGTGTTGAGTTAGGGCCCGGCCTTTGATGACCCGGTAGCCCAAAGACAAAACGCCTCTCGTCCACCAACGGGACGAGAGGCGTGAAGCTTCCCGCGTTACCACCCGAGTTCCATCCCGCTCAAAGGATGACGCTCTGACGCTGTAACGGGCGTACCCGGTTCGGCCTACTCCGCGTGATGCGTTTCAGCTTTCGGCTCAGGGGTGACTTTCCGCAGGTGCAACCGCCGACACTTTCACCTGGTCGCCGGCTCTCTCAAGGTCGCACGGATCCGCGTACTCTTCCCCGTCATCACCTTATATAGTCGTCACGTGCATGACAGTATATAGCGGGGCAGGACGTCGGTCAAGATGCGGTCTTCTAACATTTGAGACCGGCTACCTTTCAGTCTTGCGGGAATCTGCGCTTGGTCTCATCGCTGTCTCGTGCGTCTCCAGTCCCACCGAGATCACGTGCTCTTTGTGTCTGGTGTGAGCTCCGGTGTCCTGAAGCGTGTTGGAGTCTCGCTTGTGGGTCCTTTGTCTCACAGCCCGCGAAGCGGGCGACAGCCTATAGCCACGGGTGGAGTGGAGCGAATCAGAATGAAACCCGTGGACTCTGCTGTGAGGCGAGGACTTGGGGCGAAGAGCTCGCTGAACGTGAGTTCAACCTCAGCCGGTATGCATCCCACAGAACTGATGCTGCCGCCGCCCACCTTTCGGAAACTTGGTTTGCTTGACACTCTGCGAAAACGCGGGCTATAATTCCATACTATCCTGAAATACGTGTTCCAACCCTGCTCTGCTCCCAGGGAGGGGCCTTTTTACATGCTCAGCGCAAATGTCGAGGAGTACGCGAAGATCCGCGTTGTCGGTGTCGGCGGTGGCGGCTCCAATGCAGTCGACCGGATGATCGAAGCGGGGCTCATGGGCGTCGAGTACATCGCCATGAACACCGACAAGCAAGTTCTCGACATGTCTGCGGCAGACAAGAAGCTGCAGATCGGCGAGAACCTGACCCGCGGGCTGGGCACTGGGGGCAACCCCGACCTCGGCAGGCAGGCGGGCGAGGAAAGCCGCCAGGACATCATGATGGCCCTGGACGGGGCCGACATGGTCTTCATCACCTGCGGCATGGGTGGCGGAACCGGCACCGGCGCTAGCCCGGTCGTCGCCGAGATATCCCGGGAGATGGGCGCCCTCACTGTGGGGGTCGTGACCAAGCCTTTCGCCGTCGAGGGTAAGCGTCGCGCCCAGCTTGCGGCCGAGGGCATTGCGAACCTCAAGAAGCACGTGGACACGCTCATCATCATCCCCAATGATCGCCTCCTGGAGATGAGCAGCCGCGAACTGTCCTTGCGGGAGGCCTTCCAGATGGCCGACCAGGTGCTCCAGCAGGGCGTGCGGGGGATTTCAGAGGTCATCGTGGTCCCCGGTCTCATCAACCTCGACTTCAACGATGTCCGCGCCGTCATGCTCAATGCGGGTACCGCCATGATGGGCATTGGGCAGTCCCAGGGCGAGAAGCGCGCTGTTGACGCCGCGCAGGCCGCCATTGACAGCCCCCTCCTGGAGACGAGCATCAAGGGCGCCCGTTCGGTGCTCCTCAACGTTACTGGCGGGCCTGACCTTTCCCTCAGCGAAGTTCAGGAAGCCGCCAAGATCGTGCAGGAAGCCGCGGGTGGAGAAATGGGTGACGTGGACCTCACCCTGGGAGCCGTCATCGACGACGGCCTGCAGAACGAGATCCGCATCACCGTGGTCGCCACCGGGTTCGACGAATCACGGCCGGCGCAGTCCACGGAGAAGCCCCGCGGAGCCGAACGCGAGGAAGAGCCCGCTGAACCGGCTCGCGAGCAGCGCCAGCCCTCCGCACGCAGGCCTGTGGAAGAGGAAGAGGCCAGGAAGCGCGAGGAGAGCCGCGACCGTCGCCGGGCCGCTTTCTCCGATGACATGCCGACCTATGATGAGGACGACCTGGACATTCCAGCCTTCCTTCGCCGCAAGTCCAACTGATTGCCCCACCCCGCAGAACACCCACGGGCCGCCGGATGCTTCCGGCGGCCCGTTTCGGTGCTCCGATGCTGCCAGGTAGGCTTAGCCCAGGATCTTGTCGACCTCGTCGCGGTCCACATCCATGACATACTTCACCCCGGTAAGCTCCGCGGCTTCGCGGGTCAGCGCGAACACATCGTCCCGGGTGAGGTGCTCAAGCCCGAACTTCCGGGCGCCGCACATGAGCTGGCGCAGGCCCTGGGCCAGGCGCATGTAGTAGTGGTACACGCCAATGCCGCCGGCCGGCAGCTCTTCCATCCGCGGACCAAGTCTGCTCTTCAGTTCATGGAACCACACGAAGATGCTGTTGAGCTTGTCGCCGTATGCCGAATGGATCTTGTCCAGGTCTCCGCTCTTGACGCGACTGGCGATGTTCTTGGCCACGTGCGCGGCGCAGATGGGCGCGCGTGCCATGCCAACCGCCTTCACATACGGTGCGCCCAGGGCGAATGCCTTGAAGATCTGGTCCTCGAAGGCGATGCCGCCGGCAATCACCAGGTCGGGCACGTACTCGCCCCGTGACGCCAGCCTGTCCATGTACTCCCGGGTCAGAGTCAGCATCTCGATGGGCGGAACGCCCCATTCGTTCATCATGCGCCACGGGCTCATGCCTGTGCCGCCACCCGCGGCATCTACGGTGAGAACGTCGATCTTCGCCAGAGATGCGTACTTGACGGCACGCGCAAGGTCCGCCGGCCGGTACGCGCCGGTCTTCAGGAACACGTACTTCGCGCCCAGGTCCCGCAGTTCCTGAACCCGCTGCATGAACCCCTCTTCGGTGACCATGCCGATGCGCGAGTGGCGCTCGAACTCCTTGATCGCACCGCGTTCGTATGCTTCCTGCACATGGGGGTCGTCCGGGTCCGGCAGGACGATGTACCCGCGGCCCTTGAGGCGCTGCGCCTTGGCCAGCTTGTCGATCTTGACCTCGCCACCGATGTCTTTTGCGCCCTGGCCCCACTTCAGCTCGGCAATGGTGACGCCAAGCTCCTGGATTCCGTACTTCATGATGCCCAGGCGGCTGTCCTCGACGTTCTCCTGCAGCACGATGCCGCCACGGCCGTTCTCCTGCCAGTCCCGGAAGGTGCGCACGCGGTGGCGCATGTCCGGGGACTGCAGCACCTGGGGAATTGGATCTCGAGAGAACTCAGCCTCGTCGTCCATCCCACAGACATTCTCGCCGATGGTCAAGAGTGTGCCGGTGAGCGCTGCGCCGGCCGCCAGGCCGCTCCAGTTCTTGCCGGCGATGTCGGTGCTGCCAAGTCCGGGGATGACGAAGGGCAGGTCCAGCTTGATGCCTCCGTCGTGGCCAAGGGAGATGGTGAGGTCGACGGCCGGGAAGATTGCCTTGTCACTGTCGGCTTCCACACCCACGGCACCCACGGCGGTCCCGCTGATGTTGAAATCCGCGTAGCTGATCGGGTACTCCTTTTCGGCTCCGGCGGTCACATCGCCAAAGGGCTGTGGGTAGATGGCCTCCGCGCCACGGTATGCGGATCGGCCAACCTCGCAATATCCCGGGCAGCCGTCGAGGCAGGTGGCGCACATCCCGCTGAGGCGCGAGTACGAGTTGCGCGTGCGGAGGTGAGTTTCTGTAGCGCCACTGGCATTGGGTACGGACAACGGCATGGTGAATCCCTCCATGGTCGATATGTCGAGTCCCCGAGATGTCGGGGGTGCTCGCTCCAAACTCCCGCTATCTTGCAACGTAAAGATTTCAAACTTGCGCGTCAACGAGTCCGGGCGTCCGCTGCACCCGGAATCCCCTGTTATTGTGGCCTGCGGGGGTTCTATAGGGCTCTATTGCCGGATTCCGACGATGTCGTTATACTATGAATGTCGATAGCCCTCAAAGGTGATCATCATGCAAAAATCCCCACGTCACGCTGCCGCCGAACCGCTCATGCCCCCCGCCGCACGCAAGCAATCGCGGCTCCTGGAGCCGGCGATACTTCTTCTCCTCCTGGAGACCGACGGCGTCTACGGCTACGAAATGCCCGAGCAGATCGCCCAGGTGGGACTCACGGAAGCTCAAATCGATGCCTCCGCCGTCTATCGATCCCTGCGCTGGCTCGAAAGTCACGAGCAGGTGCGGTCTACCTGGGACACCACTGGCGACGGCCATCCGCGTCGCAGGTACTACATCACCGAGCTAGGAGTGAAAGCCCTCAGCCTCTGGGCCGATGTGCTCCGCCGCAGGCAGGAGGCGCTGAGTCGCTACATGGTCAGGTACCGGGAAGGGGTGGCGCGCTATCGCAAGCGGCGGGACATCTGACAGGGGACACAGAAAGGGGCCGCCTCCTGATTGAAGCGGCCCCAGGGGAGCATTCTGGCCGTTTGGGGCTACTGACCGCAGCAGCAGCAACCGCCCTTGGGCTTGCAGGCCTCGATGAGCGCTACGAAACTGTCGGCCTTGAGCGACGCGCCGCCAACGAGGCCTCCGTCGATGTTTGGCTTGGCCATGAGGCCCTCGACGTTGTCCGGCTTCACGCTGCCGCCGTAGAGAATGCGCACGGCCTCGGCTACTTCCGCACCACCGATCTCGGCCACCACAGAGCGGATTACCCCGCAGACGCGGTCTGCTTCATCGGCGTCGCAGACCTCGCCGGTCCCAATGGCCCAGACCGGTTCGTAGGCGATCACCACGTTGCGGGCATTGCAGCCGCACATGCCCTCGAACATCGCCCGGACTTGTGCGGACACGATCTCGTCCGTCTTGCCGGCCTCGCGCTCGGACAGAAGCTCGCCGCAGCAGGCGATGGGCCTGATGCCGGCCTCAAGGGCCTTGGCGATCTTCCGGTTCACGCTTGCATCGGTGTCCCCGAAGACCTTCTGGAGCTCCTCGGTGAAACCCTCTTCAGCCACACCGAAGCGGCCACGGCGCTCAGAATGCCCGATGATGACCCACTTCGCGCCGGTGGACTTGATCATATCTGCGGAGATCTCGCCGGTGTACGCGCCGCTGTCCATCCAGAACATGTTCTGGGCGCCAACTTCGATGGCCGAACCCTTCACGCAGTCGACCACGGTGGTCAATGCGGTTGCCGGCGGGCACAGGATGACTTCCACCCCGGAAATGTTGCCCGCCTGTTCCTTGACCGCGCAGGCCAGCGCACAGGCCTCCTCATTGTTCATGTTCATCTTCCAGTTCCCCGCCATGATGGGCGTTCGCATGCTGCTGCTCCTCTCTGTATTTCCTCGGTTTTCGCAGACAAGGCCGCTTTCGTCCCGCTCTCATTCAGGGGGGCGAAGCGCCCTGCTACGGCTTGTTCACAAGCCAGTAGTAAAGGTTGTTCTCATGGGCCGTGGACAGCTTCATCCACTTCGCATGACCGTCCATGTAGACGAAGTTCGCGCCTTCATTGTGGTGCGCGGCGACTCGTCCCGCGCCCAGGTCGAAGGGCGGCGGGTTTACGAACTGGTCTGAGGGCTCGATGACCCAGTCGCCCTCATTGTTCTCGCCGATCCCGAAAGTCTGCGCAGGCTCCTCAATCTGCGCCAGCGTCACGAAAGCCTGGGCCTCGCCTATATACGCATTGATTCCGTAGCAACCGTTGCCCGATGGCGGGACTCCCAGGCGTCGCGAGGGACAGTCGTAAATCTGGTAGTTCTTCACATACGGCAGCAGCCGCTCGCGCCACGTACCGTTCCACCAGTTGATCCCGCTGTACGCGACAGGTGTGCACTCATCGTAATCCTGCGCGTACATGAGCATCCCCAGGCCAAGCTGCTTCAGGTTGCTCAGACACGAGGTCTGTCTTGCCTTCTCCCGGGCTCGCGCGAACACGGGAAAAAGGATCGCCGCCAGAATGGCGATGATAGCGATCACGACCAGTAGTTCGATGAGCGTGAATCCTCGACGCATGGCAAACAGTTCCTCCTCGGGTTGAGTGTGGTGCTACCGCGCGCTCCGGACATTGCGGCAGAGTGCGCCCCGGGGCAATCAGTTCACCCCGGGGCGTGCTCCAGTTCCCTTCACAGGTCGTCGAGAGCGTCAATACCAGGCAGGCTGCCGTTCTCCATGAACTCCAGAGATGCGCCGCCGCCGGTGGAAACGTGCTCCATCTTGTCCGCGAGACCCATCTGGGTCACCGCGGCCACAGAATCGCCGCCGCCCACCACGCAGTAACCCGGGCAGTCCGCGACGGCCTGGGCCACGGCCAGCGTGCCCTCGTCGAAGGGCTTGTCCTCGAACTTGCCCATGGGTCCGTTCCAGAAGATTACCTTCGCGCCCTTGATGAGGTCGCTGAACAGTGCGCGTGTCTCCGGGCCTATATCCAGCGCATCCCAGCCCGGTTTGATGCCGTCTGCCGGGGCGTACAGCAGCGAATGGTCGCCCTGCTCGTTTTTCATGTGGACATCCACCGGCAGCACCAGCTTGTCCAGATGATCGCCCATCTCGTTCAGGACCTTCTCCGCCGCTTCGGGGCTGCCTTCCGGGCAATAGGACATTCCGATCTCCATGCCCTTGGCTTTGAAGAACGCCCAGGCCATCGCGCCGCCGATGAGCATCTTTCCGCATCGCGGCAGAAGGCTGAGGATCACGTTGATCTTTTCGTCCACTTTCGCGCCGCCGAGAATGACCACGAAGCCCTCGGGCTGAGCATTATACACCGCACCCAGCGCCTCGACTTCGGCCTGCACAAGAAGCCCCATCACAGCGGGCTTCACGATGGAGGGCACCCCGTAGACCGACGCGTGCTTGCGGTGGCTGCTTCCGAAAGCATCATTGACGTAGGCATCCACGCCGGCCGCAAGCTGCTGCGCGAAGGCCATCATTTCGTCCTTGTCCTTGGACTCCTCGCCCTTGTAGAAGCGGGTATTCTCCAGGAGCACGACTTCGCCGGGCTTGAGATTGGTCACGGCCTCGTCCCTTGCCTCGCCAATGCAGTCATCCACGAAAGCCACGGGCTTGCCCAGGAGTTCGCTCAGCCGCGCTGCGCAGGGCGCCAGGCTCTCCTCGGGTACGCGCTTACCCTTGGGCCGGCCAAGGTGGGACGCCAGCACGAGCCCGGAACCCGACAGCGCCTCGAGGGTGGGCAGCGCCGCGCGGATCCGCGTATCGTCCGTGATGGTGGTGCCATCCAGCGGGACGTTGAAATCCACGCGGACGAAAACCTTCTTGCCCTCCAGATTCACGTCTCTGATTGTCTTCTTCGCCAATGGTCTCACTCTCCCCTGATGTCTGAGGGTCTGTTTGTGCAGCGCGTAACAAACGGGGCGAGGCCAGTTGCGGGCCTCGCCCCGGAGAGCATCTTGCGACGGGTGCTCGCGGTGACTAGAACCCGCCCATGTCGCCGATCTTCTTTATCAGTTCCGCGGTGCGGTTGCTGTAACCCCACTCGTTGTCGTACCAGCCGAGGATCTTCACGAAATTGCCCTCGAGCAGAGTGGTGCAATCGGCATCGAAAGTGCAGGACGCCTTGGAACCCACGATGTCCGCAAGGACGATGGGCTCGTCGGTGTAGTCCAGCACGTTCGCCAGCGGGCCGGATTCCGCGGCGGCCTTGAACGCAGCGTTAATCTCCTCAACCGTGGTCTTCTTGCTCAGCAGCGCGGTGAGGTCGGTGACGGAGCCGGTCGGGGTCGGCACGCGCATGGCATAGCCGTGCATCTTGCCCTTCAGCTCCGGAACGACCAGACCAATGGCCTTGGCGGCGCCGGTGGTGGTCGGGATCATGTTGATCGCGGCAGCACGGGCACGCCGCAGGTCCTTGTGCGGGAAGTCCAGGATGACCTGGTCATTGGTGTAACTGTGGATCGTGGTCATGAGGCCCATTTCAACGCCGAAATTGTCCACGAGGACCTTGCACATCGGAGCCAGACAGTTGGTGGTGCAGCTTGCGTTGGACACCAGGTTGTGCTGGGCCGGATCGTACTCGGCATCATTGACGCCCAGAACGATGGTCTTCACGCCGTCGCCCTTGGCCGGGGCCGAGATGACGACCTTCTTCGCGCCGGCTTGCAGGTGCAGGGCAGCCTTTTCCTCGTCGGTGAAACGCCCGGTGGACTCGAGGACTACCTGCACGCCAAGGTCTCCCCACGGCAGCGCAGCCGGGTCCCGTTCCTCCAGGCTCTTGATCTCGACACCATCGACGACCAGCGCGCCCTCGCCCACGGTAATGTCCGCATCCATCTTGCCGTAGATGCTGTCGTACTTCAGCAGGTGCGCCAGAGTTGTGTCATCCGTCAGGTCATTGACGGCCACGATCTCCACGTCGTCGCGGAAATTCTCCCACAGAGCCTTGAAGACTTGACGACCGATGCGGCCAAACCCATTGATACCGACCTTGATAGCCACGACGATCCCTCCTGGTTATGTGCTGCGCTATAGTTCGGGTCTAAAGTGCGGCCGAGGAAACCAGCCTGCAGGCACCGAGACACCGTTGAGACCAATTCATTATATTCATTATAATGAATCGACTTCGCGCGGTCAACCTGAACCGGCAGATTCAACCCGCCCTTGCCCAGCTGCCGGCACGGTGCGTTAGTCTATCAAAGGCCACTGCAGCGCGTCAACGAAAAACGCGGCGGGGGGCCGGGTGCATCGGTTTCGTGGGATGCGTGCAAGCTGAGGCCGATTGCGCGGTCAGCGTGTCCATCGCTCTGAGCCGTTGCTTCCCCGCACGCCTCGCAGTGGGGCAAGGGACCCACCAGCCCTCAATCCCCGTCCGGGAAGAGAGACGGCTGGATCGCAGTGACCTTCGCGGCAGACTTCATCCGCCCTATGTGGTCCGCAATCTGCAGGCGGATGTCCGGAGCGTCGCCGGGTCCCCGGACGGGCAATGCACCGCGTTGGATGAGCGCGTTGTTTCCGGCGGCGGTCTCGCGGTCATCCGGCCAGCGCACAGCCAGGAGCAGGCGGCCCTGGTCCAAGGCGCTCTCGGCGGTATTGATGGAGCCGCCGGTGGCCCGGGCTTCGACCACGATGACCCCGCGACTCAGGGCGCTTTGCAGGCGGTTGCGGGCCATGAGGGTGGCGGTGGTGGGCTGGGCGGAGGGTGGCTGCTCGGAAAGAACCGCTCCGCGCTCGAAGATGAGCCGGGCGAGGCTGAGGTTCTCGCGGGGTGTAATGACGCGGATGCCTGAGCCGAGTACGGCGATGGTGCGGCCTCCGGCTTCGAGAGCGCCGTAATGGGCTTCGGTGTCGCAACCCCGCGCGAGGCCTGCGACCACCGTGGTTCCGGTGCGGGCGAAGGCAGCCCCCAGATCACGGGCCATGCGCGCCCCGTCCGGGCTGGGGGTGCGGGTGCCGATGATTGCAATGGCGGGATCATCCTCGGGCAGAAGGCGCCCGGCGATACACACCACCACGGGAGGGTTGCGGATGCCCTTGAGCAGGGCGGGGAAGCCCTCCTCCCAGTCGCAGTAGACGCTGATGCACTCCTGCTTCAGTTGGGCGAGTTCAGCGCGGAAAGTGTCGAGGCGGCTTCTCAAGGAGCTGATGAGCTGGATCTGGCCTGGATCCAGGCGCAGAGACGGGAGGGCCAGGTCTTGCTCCGAGGCGGCGATTACGGCGGCGGGTGAGCCAAAGTGAGCCACAACGCGGCGAAACCCCGCGGGACCAAGACCGGCTCCCCAGGCCAGTGCCACATAACGCGCCTTGCGCATTTCGGGGGTGGGCATCGGTGCTCCCCTGAGCTGGGTTACTCGATGACGAAATCGACGGTCCGCAGGATCTGTCCGGCGCGGGCAATGGTCACCTTCCACGGCCCGGCGGCGAAACCGGTTGCGGCTGAAGGGCGGAAGGTAATCACGAACCGTCCCTCGCCCATTATGTCGACCTCGTGGCGCAGCGTGATGTTCCCCTGGCGGAAGAGGGTGACCACCAAAGTCGCTTGTTCCCGTACCGGGAGATGATGGGACACGAGCAGGGACAGCTCCGGCGTCCCGGCGGAGAAGACCGTTCCGGGATCCACGGGCTGGTTGCGGGAGTCCAGTCCCCGGCAGAGGACGACATCGCGGATGATGTCCGAGGCCGCTTCAGAGACAGCAGGAACGGCAGGCGCAGCCTCGGGACGGGTGGCGTAGCAGGTCTGGACAAAGGCATCGGCGAGTTCAGACGGTTCGGGGGCGCTGATGGACAGGTTGGTGTCACTGAGCCGAGCTACCTGCCCCTGTTTGATCTCCGTGCCCCGGAATTCCGCGGTGCCCCGGGCGACCCACAGGGTGACCGGGGCAGGACGCGTGCCCGGCACGGTCCCGACGCTGACCATGGTCAGGCCCGATGCGTGGACCCGGCCAGAAGGCGTGATGACTGCGACCGTGGATTCCAGCGAGCTGATGCGCAGCGTCCCGGAGGCGAGGAACAAGTCACCATCGGGCAGGGCGGTGAGAAGCGACCCAGGTGCCAGTCCGAGGGATGCTCGAACGGGGCTGTCCGCGGCCTGCCGGGTGACGAGGAGTGCGGGCCTGTCCGTGGTCTGCGCGCAGTTGGCCGGGAGCAGGTTCTGAGGCACTGGGATGCCCACCTGGGGCAGTAGGGCCTGGTCTTCAGCGGACATGAGAATGCTGAAGCCGGCGCGCAGATCGGCCTGCCAGCCCAGGAGGACCGGTTGCGCGGGAGCTTCAGGGAGTGCAAGGCGCTCCTGCGCCTGTTCGGGGGCAAGACGCGCGACGATGACGCCCTCTCCGTCAAAGGCGGGCCCCAATTGGCTGGCGGAGACCGTGAAGGGATAGGTATCCCCGAGTTCGGCGCCGGGGGCGATCAGGCCGCGGCCATTGGTGCTCACCGGTGCGTCATTGCCGGCAGATTCTTCAGAGGGTTTCTCGGGCGGAAGGGTAAGCTTCTCGGTGCGCGCGACCATGCAGTCCACATACCAGGTGAACTCGTACTCGGCCGGGCCCGTTGAGACCTGGTGGCGGAAGGTTGCGGACGCGGAGGACGCGGTGGTCAAGACGGTCATGTTGCCGAGCCTGGAAGGGTAGACGCCGACACGGTCGGCGAGCGGACCGGTGCCGGGCACGGTGCGGACCGGCGGGAGTGCGACCCCGTCCCGGCGTGCTGCGAACCAGATCCGGTAGCCGCGGGGATTCCCGTACTCGGGATTGGCAGAGTCGCTTTCACCAAGCCCCTGCCGGCCAGTGCGCGCCCAGCGGTCCACAACGTCCTTGGGCAGGTGAGCGGACAGACGAACGTCCCAGGCAGCGGGCCCCTCCTGGCGCGCTCGACCGACTTCGAGACGGAGGGTGAGGATCCCGTCGTGGTTGAACTCCCGGGTCTGCGCATGACCCGCGATGCCGGATGCGGCCAGAAGGATGGCGATGAGGCGGACGTTCACGCGGATAGGCTCCTTTTCGCGAGAGGGCATACTGTGGTATGGGTGCGTTGCCATGTGCACTGGGTGCAAGGGGCTGACGGCAACGACGGACGGCGGCGTCGAGACGCCCGCCCCACGCGCCGGAAGGCGGACGGCCGGCGGTTGTTGGTCGTTGTCGTTGAGCCCCGCAGGGGCGTAAGCCCTTTGCCACCAGCGTGAGCTGGTGGAATCAGGGCCGCCATTCGGAATAGTTGGAGCCCCGAAGGGGCGGCAGAATCTGCGATGAAGCCGAAAGGCCGAGCCCGATAGTCAGGTGCGGAATGTGCCTGTTGTCCTAGGCACAGGGCCCCGCACAGAGATTGACGCACGGCGCGATCTCGCAGTCGCGGAGTGTTTTCTGCCTATAGCAGCGGGATACCTGCCGGCCTTGACCGTGGGTCGCGAAAGGGGCTACTCTCCCCGTGACTTCCGGCGCGTAAGCGATGGGCGGCAGGTGAGGCGTATCCCGGACTTCGAGTACACCGGTCGAACCGAACAGGGAACCGAGGTCAAGGGCAAGATCGAGGCGCCGTCCAAGGCCGCGGCATCTGTCCGCCTGCGGCAGAAGGGCATCTGGATCGAGGCCCTCGAGGAATCCGGGGCTGCGCGACGCAAGGCGGCGACCCCCAGGCGCTGGTGGTTCGCCTACGGTCTCGCGCCGGTGAGGCCGGGGAGCATGGGGCACTTTTTCGACCAACTCGCCGGCCTGTATCGGGCCGGGGTGAGCCTTGGCGAAGCAGTGGACGGGATGACCGCGCGAGTCTCCAGCGGGAAACTGGCGCGGGTGCTGCGGGAGACGCGGCCCATCGTGCAGCACGGGGGGACGTTGGCCGACGGTCTTGAAACCTTCCCACAAGTTTTCCCGCCCGGCGTTGTGGGGATGGTCCGCGTGGGCGAGATGACGGGGAACCTGGATGAGGTAGCGCTGGACCTCGCGGCGGATTACCATGGTGAGCAGCGTATCTGGTGGCTGCTCCTGATCCCGAAGATCTACTTCCTGATAGTCCTGGTTCTGGCGGCACTGATCCCGAGTTTCCCGATGGTCGTGCAAGCGCCGGATATCATGTCCGGCCTGCGGCTCTGGGTGGCCCACGTCGTCGCGAAGGTGCTGCCCTGGATGTTGGTGGCGGTCGCGGCGTACTTGATGTTGCGGGTTGTGTGGAACCTCCCGGGCGTGTTGCGGGTCCGTGATATACCGGCGTACTACCTGCCGGTCTGGCGAGGGCTCACGGTGCGCTACGGGCTGTGTCGGTTCTTCCGGGCGCTGGAGCTATCGGTGCGGGCCGGG
The DNA here is from genome assembly GCA_013314775.1 of Armatimonadota bacterium. Classification (NCBI taxonomy): domain Bacteria; kingdom Bacillati; phylum Armatimonadota; species Armatimonadota bacterium. The sequence continues at coordinate 132,580 of JABUFB010000001.1, forward strand.
GTGGATTTCCCGACGGCCCTGGAGAGCGCGGCGGATGCGGCGGGCAACCGGTTCATGGTGCGGCAGATCAGGGCGGCGGGGGAAGCGGCCCGGAGGGGGACGCCGCTGGACCAGGCGCTCATGCTCTGCCCGTTCATTTCGAAGGAACTGCTGGGAAGCCTGAGTTCGGCGGCGCAGGGCGGGACCTTCGACCAGACACTGCCGCGCCTGACGGAGCAGATGAAGACGGCCCGGGACCAGATGATGGGCGGGCTGCGGTTGGCCGCGCTGGTCCTGATCTACGCAACCACGGTGCTCATCGCATTGGGCGCGCTGATCGCGGGGTATCTGTTGCTGTACAAGAGCATCTTCGAACGCGCCGGGGTGGGGGATATTCTGGAGTGAATTGCGAAGTGCTGAGATCCGGACGTGACCATCACACTCCACTGACACGCGCAGTCTCATTGGCCATTGCCACTACGGCACTGCTGGTCGCCTCGTCTCTTGCTGAGTGCCAGGAACTTGATTTCGAGCAGCCGGGGGCGGGGTGGTCGGTAGCACAGGGCGCGGCGCGGTGGAGCGCCGATCGACCCGCGCGGGGCACGAACTGCCTGGTCCTCGATGGTGGCACGGAGGCGACGTGGGTGGTCTCCGAAGAACTGGGCGTCGTTGTCGGTGAACCCTTCGAATTATCACTGGCCCTGAGACCAACATCCGGCGAGCCCATCGTCGCTCTGGCGCTGGTGAAGGACGCGGGGGCGCCCGAAGGCCCGTATCTTTGGCGAGGAAAGGCGTCCAGTGCGCCTCGCTGGAGCCGTCGCTCGTTCACAGTAGTGTGCGGGATTGCGGGAGCGCGACTTGCGATCGGTGTGGAAGCGGGCAGCGGAAGCCTTGCGGTGGATGATGTGCGTCTCGGAAAAGCCAGGCTGGCCCCCGTTACGCGCAAGATCCCGAAAGACCGTCTCCCTGATTACGGGGCGCAACTGCCGCCGGACTGGCAGCCTCAGGGCAAACTGGACCTGCAAGTCCGCACCTTCATGGGAGAGGAGAGCACCTACATCCAGGCGGGGATGCTGGAGCTGAATCCCCTGCAGGAAGTGACGATAAGGCGCGGAGAGCGGACCGGCATGTATCTGGACGTGTTCAACCGCGCGCCCAAGGCGGGAACTCTCCGGGTGGAAGTCCAGGGGCCGCGGGGCTGGCGCATGGAGACCTGGGAGACGGAAGTGCCTGGGCTGCAGACGGTCTCGCTGAACCTGCCGCTGCAGTCCATGACTGCGGGGGATTGCCGGGTCAAGGTTGTCTTCGGCGCTGGAGACAGCGCTCGGTCGATGCCGGTCACGGTACATACTCTGCGGCAATATCCGGTGCTGGGCGCCTTCTGGACGGACCCGGACAGCATTCACGCCAAGGCAGACGCCCTGCCGGTCCAGTTCAACCACCTGATCGCGCCGCCGGACCTCGCCCAGGCGGGCCTCCTGCGCCTGGGGTCGCTGCCGGGGGACGCGGGCCTGACGCTTGATGGGACAGCCGCGCAGGCCCTGGCGGCGCTGAGGGTGCTCCCTGAGGCGCTGGCTGAGACGCTGGCAACCATCGGGCTAACTGATCCGGCGCTCATCCTTGATACGGCGAAGGATTACTATGCGGCGGCCCGGGCGGTCAATGAGAGCGCGGTGATCACGGGCAGGCCATTCGCGCTGAGGGCATCGGCGACGGGGCTCGAGGCCGGCGAGGATCTGCGAAGTGCGCTGGTCGAAGGCTCGGGGCGCTGGGCAGACGTGCTCAGTGTGCGGCTCCCCGAGTTTGCGGGGAGTGTTGCGGTTCGCGAAACCGGCGAGACAACCGGAGAGGGCGCGTCGCTGCCATGCCTGGAGCATTTCGACCGCTCCTGGGACCTGGCGGGCCTGCGGAACGAGTTGATCCGGGCCGGGGCTACGCTGCCGCTGTTCGCACTGGTGTCCGGCCATAGCACTGGTGCGGATGGGCTGGACGCCGTGTTGCTCAGCCGGATCATCACCCAGATCGCGGCGGTGGGAGCCAATGGGATTGCGTTGCCGGGGATGGCCCGCAGCACGGGGGAGATCGGGCTGATGAAGCCGGACGGCACGCTGAATGAAGCGGTCGTGACCGTAGTCGACGAGCTTGCGCGGGAGCTTGCCGGGGCCATCCCCCTGAGCCCCCCCATGAGCAGTGCAGTTGCGGCGTATGAGCCCGGACGCCCGGTGGTGCTGCGGTCCTTCATCCGCGGCGACGAGGGGATCGTGGTGCTGTGGAACAATACCCGGGAACGGCAGTCGGTGGCGGTGGATGTGCGCGCGAGGCCGGTGCAGGTACGGCTGCTGCGCATTTCGTATCCAGGCGAGCTGTGCCAGCGGGAGTTCGACGGGAGCTTCACATGGGATGCGCTGGCCCGCAGGTGGGGCCTGCCCGCGGTGTTCGTGGATGTGGAGCCCCTCCAGACGGTGGTCGTCTCACTGAAGCTCCGCAATCCGGACAACACGTGGTTGCGCGAGGTGGGGCCACAGCCTCCGAAAGATGAGAAGCCTGCCCCGGACAGCCTCAAGGCCATCGAAGAGCACGGCTGGCGCGATCTGTAGACCGCCTGGGAGCGCACCATGAAGGACGCGCGGGAGATCGTCCCCCTCAACCCCGAGCAAGCCCGCCTGCGAGACTTTGACCTGCGCGAGATCAATGCGCAGGACCCGGGCGACCACATGGCGCTGAAGTACATGGCGCGGCTGGAGGCAGTGGCGGCTGCGGTGCGCAAATACGCCCCCTTTGGCGGACTGGTGCTGGAAGTCGGTTGCGCGCAGGCCAATGCAGGCCTGCTCCTGGCCGAAGAAGGGTACCGATGCGTGGGTCTGGACCTGCTGCCGGATTCGTTGGGCTACGCCCGGATGAAGCACGAGCGCGGGGAGTTCCATGCGATCTGCGGGGATGCGACGAAGCTGCCTTTTGCACAGGGGGTTTTTGATGCGGCGCTGGTGGGGGAGCTGCTGGAGCACTGTGCGCGGCCTGCGCAGGTGCTTGGCGGGATTGCACAGTGTGTCAAGCCCGGCGGGTGTCTGATCCTGACGACGCCAAACGGCGAGCGTATCGGCAACCGCGATCGGACCTTTGCATCGGCTTGCGCGGAGGAAGACGAGGGGCGGCAGTTCGGTCCCGGCGGTGAAGACCACCTCTTCGAGTTCACACTTGGGGAACTATCAGGGGTCGTGCGGGATGCCGGGCTGGAAGTGATCTCCACGCGCCGGCTGGGGTCGGCGCTGCACAGCAACCGGCTTCGCGCGCTGCGGAAGGGGCTCTCCCCGGAGGCTGTCCGGCGCCTAGCAGAGCCCTTGAACGCCACGCCGGTGCTGGGACCGAAGCTCGCACTGACACTGCTTGTGGTGGCGCGAGTGCACTAATAAGAACGGTCCCACCCTGGAATGCGGTGAACCCATGTCCACAGTGCTGTTCCCCGACGAAAACTCCCAGGCTGCCGCCGATGATCTCGCGCGGTCGGAGGAAGATACAGTCGTCATTCGCCTCGTTGTGCGTGAGGATGAGCTCCGGCGGCTCAAGATGTCCGGGATCAGCCGGGAGGACTGGCAGGAGGTGGCAGAGCGGTCGGCGGAGCTCACGCGAGAACTGGGGCGGGCGATGCCGCCGGGTCTCGGGGCAACGCGGCGGAGCACCGTGAGCTTCTGGGATTGCCGCGGGGAGTCCTTCCGATCGTGGTTCCTGGCGCCCATGCTGGCGAATGCGGCAATCGCACGGGCTGCGGTTGCCGAACATGAGCCGAAGCGGGCGATGGTGCTGGAAGATGCCTCCCGGCCCGGGTGGTGGACATGTAGGCAGCAGGTGTATGAACCGGTCCGCGCGGGGCTTCTCGGGACAGGACTGGAACCCGAGGTACACCCACCGCTTTGGTTGCGCGCGGTTCGCCGAGCGGCGCTGGCACTGGCCTCGCCCGCAGACGGCCTGTTCCGGCGCTTCGGCGGCGCAAGGGCGGGTAAGCGGGGGGCCTGGATGCGCTCCCTCGCCGCGCCAGAGCCGGCCGATGTGCTCTTCCTGGCAATCGGCGCCACCAGCGTGCCCATCATCGACCGGGTCGCGTCCGCTCTGCAGTCCTTTCACGGGCTGACAAGCGCGGCTCTCATGTTCGATCTGGACGACATGGGCATGGAGCGAGCGTCGAAGACCGACACCCCTTACTCGTACATCGACCAAGTGCATGGTGGAATGTGGGAAGCACTGGGCACTTTCGGCAGGGTGGCGCTTGCCTGGCCGTGGTGGTATCTGCACACACTGCGGCAGGTGAACCGGACGGAGTTCGGGCGCCTTCTGCCCGCGGTGACCGCGCTGCTCATGGTAGCCCTCGCGCGAGACAGTCAGCAGACGCTGGCGGATATCGAGGCGGCAGAACGCGCTCTGGACAAGTACACGCCGAAAGTCCTCGTGTCGCTGCATCTGTCGTGGTATCGCACCGCGCCGCTTGTGCTCGCAGCCCATGCTCGAGGCATACCGGTGGTGTATCTGCAGCACGGAATCTATCTGACGAAGGACGACTGCACCCTCCCGCTGCCGTATGACGAAATGCTGGTATTCGGGGACTCCGCCGCCGAAGCGCTGGCCGACCGCGCGGGTAAAACGCCGGTGACGGTGGTCGGTCATTGCGTGTACGACGACCTCGCGGGGTCGGGCGAGAAGTCGCCCGATCCCGGCGAGTTGCGGCAGGTGCTGCTTGCGACCCAGCCCCACGGCTGCGAGAGGGTGGATATGGAGCGTGCGAACTGGTGGGCACGGGGAGTTGCCCTTGCATGCCGGGAGCTTGGGCTGTCTCTGGCCGTAAAACTGCACCCGAGGGAGCTTTTCGCCGATGGCTACCGGCGGCTTGAGAACCAGATGCCCGGCACGGTGCATGTCATCCAGCACGGCGAGCGCAATTTGCATGACATGATCCGTCAGTCATGCTGCCTTGTGACGGTGGACTCCACAGTGGTGCTGGAAGCGGCGCTGCTGGGGACACCGGCAATGGTGGTGAACCTCTCGGGGAACGACGATCGGTTTCCCTTCGTCGCGGACGGAGGGGCGGTGGGGGTGTACCGCTTCGAGGATATTCTGCCCTCTTTGCGGCGGGTTGTGGAAACCGGAGGGGCTGAACTTGCGAGTACACGGGAGGCCTTCCTGCGGCGGCACCTGGGGATCGCGGATGGCCATAGCGCCCGGAGGGTGGCGGCGATTGTGGCGAGGCACGCGGGCAAGAGCAGTGGTCGGAGGGCGAACGGGCAGGATTGCCTATCCCGCTGAGGGCAAGACGGGAACGGCGTTCGCAGGGAAGCCCCTTCCAGCATAGTGCAGGGATGCGTGTGCCCTCGGAAGAGGGTGCCGGTGCCCCCGCTGCGCGGTCTTACCGAACGAACTTCGCCAGGCGATTCAGGGCGATCACGAAGCCCTCGCCATCGTTGCGGTGGCCCATCCAGATCTCGGGGATGAACCCGACGTCAAGGCCTTGCAGGACAGGCATGATGTCCTCGAAAGGCACCTCTCCCTCGCCGATTTGCAGCCCTTCGCCATCGGTGCCCGAGGCGTCTGCGATGTGGACGTGGGCGGTGTGGGGGGCGATGAGGCGAGTGAACTCCAGCAAGTCACCATGTCCCGCCGCGCAGGCGAGGGCGGCGTGGGAGACGTCGAAGCACAGCCGGGCGCCCGTCGCCTCGACGAGCTGGAGCCAGTCCTCCACAGCCATGAATGCGTCATGATACCACTGGCCGCCGAAGTACCACGGATACGGTGGCATATTTTCCATGAGCACTTCCACACCGGGCTCCGCAAGGAGTTGGGGCAAGTTGTCGCACAGTCGGGCTACCAGGTCGGCGCGGGTGTCGGGCTCCGGCTCATAGCTCATTGCGCCGGGGTGTGAGACAACGCGCACGCGTTCGGGCGTTCCGGAAAAATGCGGGCGCAGTTCGCGGGCGATGTCCATGACCCGTCGCAGGACATCCATGCTGGTCTGCACCGTGGCGCGGTCCGGGCTGCAGAAGTTGAGCAGGCGGCCGTGGTAGTACTCGGGCGCGTGGATGACCAATTCCTGGGAGAAGGAGGGCAGGTCCGGTATCTCGGCATCCAGGTCGGTATCGGTGAGGTGGAATTCGAACAGGTCCGGGTGGAAGCGGGTCATACGGTCCAGGTCGCGGTAGCGCACCACAGGACCCCAGCGCAGGGGGAACCCGCCCGCCAGTTCCTCGAGAGACGCATCGGACAGGTCGGTCTCGCGGAACTGTTCATCCTGCGCGATATCTCTGCGGGCGGTGCGTCCAATGAGCTCGCCCATGCGCTGGGGAAGGATCCCGTGGCCGGGCCCCATGACCTTGATCATATCCGCGGCGATGACTTCTCCGGCTCGGATCGGGCGCGCCGCAACCAGGCTCTTGCCCAGGGCCAGGCGATTGAGCAGCTCCCCACGTGAGCGGACCCTTTTCGGCTTGCCCATGGCCTGCTCCACATTGCGGATGTCCCGCACCTGCTTCTCCAGGCCTACAGGTTCCAGACTGGCGGCGTGATCGGGGCCGGGCATGGTGCGGTCGAGAGTGATGTGGCGCTCGATGATGCAGGCCCCCATGGCCACGGCGGCGGTGGACACCGCGATCCCACGCTCATGCCCAGAGTAACCAACGGGCACCCCGAACTCCCGCAGGCGCTCCATGAAGCGCAGGTTGATGTCCTTGAATGGCGCCGGGTACGTAGACTGGCAATGCAGAAGCGCAAACTGGACCCCGCGCTGGTGCAGCATTTCCACGGTGGTTGCGATCTCGTCCAGGCTGGACATGCCGGTGGACAGGATCAGCGGCTTGCCGGTGGCGGCCAGGTGCTCCAGCAGGGGCAGGTTTGTGAGGTCCGCGGATGCCACCTTGTAGCAGCGGATGCCGATGCTCTCCAGGAAGTCCACGCTCTCGATGTCCCACGGACTGCAGATGAACTCCACGCCGCGTTCGGCGCAGTATCCCGACAGGTCGCGCATGACCTCCTCAGAGAGCTCAGCCTGCTGCAGGTAGGGCAGGAGAAAGCCGATCTCCTTTTCCTCGCGTGTGGGGTCGTCGAGGGTGCGAGCGGAGTAAAGGGTTTCCAGCGTGCGCTTCTGGAACTTCACCGCATCGACCCCGGATGCCACAGCTACGTCGATGAGCTTGCGGGCAAGCTCGGGGTTGCCGTTGTGGTTGATACCCGCCTCTGCGATGATGTATGCCGGCTCGCCGGGGCCGATGAGGCGGTCGCCGATTGCCAGGTGTGTGATGATTCGCGTCATGCTTCAGCGTATCTCGATGCCCCGGATGGCTTCTCCGGCGAGCACGAAATCCTCCTCATGGTCAATGTCGATGGAGCGGATCGGGTCCATCTCCACCACCCTTACGTGGCCGCCAAGACGGTTCTGGTACGCGAGCAGGACATCACGGCGGGTCACGTAGACCGCCCCATTTTCCCGGTACTTCTGGGGCATGTCCTGGGAGCGCGGGCGCTTCTGGTAGTCATACTCGGCATGGTACCGTCCGGTCTCGTCACGAGTGCCCATGAGATACCAGTGCTGCACGTGCAGGACAGTCATTACTGCGTCGCAGCCGGAATCAAAGAGCAGGTTGATGCACTCGTCGATGGTGTCGGTCCCGCGCAAAGGCGAGGTGCACTGCAGAAGGGTCACAGCGTCGGGAATGTACCCCTCCCTGTCCTCAAGGACCTGGAGGGCGTGGAGCAGAGCGGGCTCGGTGGGGGTTGTGTCCCCGGCGAGCTCCGCGGGCCGGCGGATGACTTCGGCCCCTGCGGCAGAAGCGACTTCGGCGATCTCATCATCATCCGTAGAGACCACCAGGCGGTCGATGAGGGTGGACCTCAGGGCAGCCTCGATGGTCCACACGATCAGCGGCTTGCCCGCCAGTTCCCGCACATTCTTGCGGGGGATCCCCTTGGAGCCCCCGCGAGCGGGGATGATGGCCAGTACACGACGATTGGTGTCCATGATGGTCTCTCCGCACAACGCAATGACGGCGGATCAGTAGCGCTCGATCGTGAGCCCGGGCGATGGCACCAGTCTGATGAGCCTTTCTGCCCCCGCCGCCAGAAGCTGTGCCCCCATCCAGTCGGGGGATTCGTGCAGGGCGATGATGGTACCCCCGCGCCCGGCGCCGGATAGCTTCGCGCCAAGCGCTCCGGCCTTCAACGCCGCGTTGATGAGGCGTTCGTTCGGTTCGCCCACGCCCACGAGGTCCTGGACCAGAGCGTGGCTCTCGCGCATGAGTTCGCCCAACCACTCCCAGTCGGCGTTGATGAGTGCGCGCTTGCCGAGTCTGCCCAGTTCGCCGATGCGCGCGAAGCCCGCGATCTGGGCCGGGTCGCCGTTCTCCCACTTGCGGCGGGGTTCGGCATGGTACTGTCCCGAATGACGCTGGACGCCGCTGTTGGCCAGGATGAAGGGCAGGTTCGGAACGTCCTGAGCCAGGGGTTCCACGGTGGCATAGGGTGCCCGGGGGTCGAAAGTGTGGTTCTCCTTGCCCCGCAGGTCCACGCAGTTGAGGCCACCGAAGACCACCATGTATTGGTCCTGGAAGCCGCAGTGGACTCCCAGTTCCTGGCGCTCCACGCGGCGCGCAAGTTCGGCAAGTTCGTGACGCGGGATCTCAATGTCGAAATGGGCCAGGGTTCCGGCGAGGATCACCAGGAGCATGGCCGTCGAACCGGCGCAGCCACTCATGAGAGGAATATTGCTCTGAGCGCGCACATGGAAGGTTGCATTGGGGTCGATGAGGCCTTTCTCCGCGTACTCGCTGGTGCGCAGATAGCGCCAGACCGCTTTCGCCACATCCAGGAAGTGGAGGTCCGGGTCATAGGCGAGCTTATCCGGGGTGTCGATGACCTGGTACTGGCCGTAGATGTCGAAGATCAGCACCGGGCTGGAAGCAACGGTTGCGTCAGCGCGCTCGCCGATGGTACAGGAAACCACCGTGCCGCCGTATATGTCGGATGGATTGCCGATGATGCCCCCGCGACCGGGAGCAGTGACGCGAACCATGGGCAGAGACCGCCAGGTGGAAAAGTGAATAGCGCGATTATGCGATTGTGGGCCTCCACGCGGCGGGAGTCAAGAAGAGCGTGAGTGATGCCCCGGGTTGATACCCGGGTTGATGCCCCGGGTTGATACCCGGGTTGACGCCCCGGGTTGATGCCCCGGGTTGAAACCCGGGGCTACAGGCCTGCGGCCGGGCGTCCTGAGGGACGCGTAGGTTGACGCCCCAGATCGACGCCCCGCGCTGAAGCACGGGGCTATGGGCCTGCGGCCGGGCGTCCTGAGGACGGGCTTTCCCGTCCCGCGCTGAAGCCCCGCGCTGAAGCCCCGCGCTGAAGCACGGGGCTAGGGGCCTGCGGCCGGGCGTCCTGCCGGACGCAAAGGCCGAGGAGATTGCCGACCAGGTTGCGGCGGTCGAGCATCTCGACAGGCCGTTTGCCGTCCAGCCCCGAAGGGGCGGCAGTCTCTTGCCACCAGCGTCAGCTGGTGGAATCAGGGCCCCCCTCCAGATTATAAGAGCCCCCGAAGGGGGCGGCAGAAATCCGACCTCCGCCTGCGGGGGCGTCGACGCCCCAGATCGACGCCCCGCGCTGAAGCACGGGGCTATGGGCCTGCGGCCGGGCGTCCTGAGGACGGGCTTTCCCGTCCCGCGCTGGCGCCCCGCGCTGAAGCACGGGGCTGTGGGCCTTCGGCCGGGCGTCCTGCCGGACGCAAAGGCCGAGGAGATTGCCGACCAGGTTGCGGCGGTCGAGCATCTCGACAGGCCGTTTGCCGTCCAGCCCCGAAGGGGCGTCAGCCCTTTGCCACCAGCGTAAGCTGGTGGAATCAGGGCCCCCCTCCAGATTACAAGAGCCCCCGAAGGGGGCGGCAGACGCCCCGCGCTGAAACCCGGGGCTATGGGCCTGCGGCCGGGCGTCCTGCCGGACGCAAAGGCCGAGGAGATTGCTTCGTCTCCAATAACGACCGTCGAAACGACCGCCGACCGGGACGGTCGGCCTGCGCGGGGTTACCCATTCCGCCCCAGGTCGAGCCTCTCGCTCGACGATGTGCGGTGTTGTCGTCCCGTCCCGGTTCGTCTACTGGTCTACCACCATCTCCAGCCGCAGGTCGTCGATGTACGCGGTGACCTGTGATGCGTTGTAGCTGTGGATCCAGATCTGCACCGCGACGGTCTCGTCGGTGGTCTCGAACTCATACCGGAAGGGCGCCCATTGGCCCTGAGGTCCTTCGAGGGTCCCAAGCGGGGCCATGTTGCCCTTATCGTCGCTGAGGTTGGCGACCTTGCCCTCCGCGTTCAGGTAGCGCATGTACATGCCCACGCCGTTTCCGGTCTTGTGGAAAACCTGGCCGCTGAGCACCAGTCGCTTCCTCCCCTCAACGGGCACGCGCAGGGAAGTCACATTGGAGCCCGTGCCCTTCTGGTCATCGTTGATCAGAAGCGAACGCTTGCCGGTTGCGGCCTGGTCCTCGGATATGGAACTGATCGGCCCGTCGTTCAACTGCCAGCCCCAGGATGCAAGCTCGAAGCTGCCGTTGGTCAGCAGGCCGCCGGTCTCATCGTCATTCCCGTCGGCGGGGGTAATGGTGACCGTCACCCGGGCAGAACCCACGGGCTTTGTGAAACGGATCGCGATGCGGGTGGGCTGAACCCGGCTTTCCTCGTGGATCTCAGCGGCCTCGATGGCGAACTCACCGCCTTCCACCTCTATGCGGGCCCGGACCGCCCGGTCATACTCGGAGATGAAGAGAGACCCGTCCTCCAGTTGCAGCCAGGCTCCATCGGTGATAAGCGCCGTCTCGAACTCCCGGGGCTCGCTGAAGAGCACGGAATCCTCCACGGTCAGGCTGCCCTTGCCCTCGCGGGAGTAGACGAACTTGCGGGTGAGCGCCTCAAGCTCAGGAACGGCGTAAGCGGCCTTGAGGTCCAGTTCGAGAGTGTCGGCGCTGTCGCTGAAGTCCGCATTGATGACCTTCGCTTCCGCTTTGCGCCCGGTCTGTTGCAGCTGTCCTGCGACTTTCGGCACCGGGTGCCCGAAAGAATTGAGCAGGTTGCTCTCGTAGCGCCGATTGCTGAACGTGCGGGCGGTATATGTTTCTGCGCCGGGATCGAGAAGTACCGGGCGGTCCTGGACCACGACCACGTACGAGCCGACATCATTGTGGTTGTGGTGCTCGGCGTTGTGGCCACCTTTGAGCGCCACGCCCAGGAGCGCCCCGGAATCAGGTGCCGGACGGGAAATGAGAATGCCGGCATCCTCGAACCACGAACGCAGACCAAGCTGAGCGCCCTTGGTTACCGGTTGTATGCCGGAGACCGAGTTGGGAAAGCCGTAGATCAGGGCCGACTTCAGCGAAGAGGAAGCACCGCCGTCCCCGAGGTTGTCATACTGGGACAGCCCGAGCCCGTACTTGCGGTTCACGAACCACATGATACGCGAATCCGGCCGGGCGGCGACGGAGCAGTCTGCGAACGCCGGATACACGTCGCCGATGATCTGGATGCGAGCTCCGAACTGGGCGGGGGCTTTGACTTCGGGCAGAGACATGAGGTCCAGTTGGCCGCTGGTTGCCTGATAGAGGGTCTCGGCCAGGTCCACGTAGTTGCCAAAGCCGTAGTTCCAGTATCCCAGGCCCTCGCTGCAGTAGCCGTCGGCAGTGAAGCCCTTGAGGAAGTTGCGGGAATACAGCTCCGCGGCGGCCACATATTCGGCGCGCAGGCTCTTTTCCGGGATGAGCGCAAGAGCCGCGCCGGTCACCCCCGCGAGGCAGACGGCGTTCCAGTTGTTAGTGGTGTTCATCCACCAATTGACGCCGCGCCTGCCGGTGTACATGTCCCGATAGGGGTCAAGGACGAACTTGTGGACGCTGTCGCGGAGGGTCTTGCGGGCTTCGGGGCTGAGCCTGTCGCCCAGGAGCCAGTGGGTGCTGGCGAACTCCCAGGCCAGGGCCGAGGAGGCCAGGTCGATGTCGATCTGCTTGCCCTCGAAGTTGCGCAGGCCGGAGTCGTGTGCGGGCATCACCCAGGTGCGTTCGGCGCAAAGTGCGGCGATGAGTTCCTCGATTGCCGGGATGAAGCGTCCTTTGTTCTCCAGGCATTCGGCAATAACAAGGGTCCCGAGCCTGCCCCTGCGCCGGCCGGAGACATTCTGCCAACGGGTACGGTTGCCCGTGCGGGAGAAGTCGAGATACAGGTCATCGGGCTGCTCGGGGATGGGCTCGGACAGGAGTTTCTCGGCGCTTGCGATGATGTTCCGCCAGGGTTCCAAAGCGGCGCGCTCATCCCACGATGCGCGGTCGTCGATGGGTGCTCCGAGACCCTTCGGAGCATCAGTGAGCATGGCGGCGATTTCGGCCACCCGGGCTTCGTCCAGAGGCTCGGCGGCGGCGTCGCCCGGGAAGAGCCCGAGCAGGAAGATGGTGCACAGTCCGGCGATGAGACAGATGACAAGCGTCATATTGGGGCCTCGCTTCACGTGATGAACTGCTTTCGTCACTTCGACTTCACTCCGACTTTCGGGCAGATATCGGCGATGGGGCACTCCCCGCAGAGGGGCTTCTTCGCGTCGCAGATGCGGCGACCATGGAAGATGAGAGCATGACCGCAGTCGATCCACTTGTCCCGGGGGATCAGCTCCATCAGGTCCTGCTCGATCTTGTCGGTGTTGGTGGTCTTTGTTTTCTGCGCGGGTGTGAGACCCATGCGCACCGCCAGGCGCGCCACGTGGGTGTCCACCACGAAGCCTTCCGCAATACCGAAACCGTTGCCGAGGACAACATTCGCGGTCTTCCGGGCGACGCCGGGGAGAGTGAGGAGTTCTTCCATGCTGCCGGGGACTTCGCCGCCGAAGCGCTCCAGCACTTCCCGCGCTGCGCTCGTGATGCTCTTCGCCTTATTGCGGAAGAACCCCAGCGCATGGATGTCCTGCTCGAACTCAGCAAGGTCCGCGTTAGCGTAGTCCTCCACGGTGCGGTACTTCTGGAACAGGTCGGCGGTGACTTCATTGACCTTCACGTCGGTCGCCTGGGCGGAGAGGATTGTGGCGACGAGAAGCTCCCAGGTGTTGCCGAACTTGAGGGCAATGGTGGCATCGGGATGAGCCTTGGCAAGGCGGGCGCAGATCTCAGCGGCGCGTTCCTTGCGAGCGGCTTTGGACTCGCGGGGCATGATGAACTCCTCCCACGTTGAAGGCTGGTCGTTGGATGGTGCTATGGTGCGGGCAGTTGCCATATCCGTTCGCAGGGCGGGGCATGGGTCTACGCCCTACAACGGCGAAGGGCGACGACCGCGACCAACACCGCAAACTCCCCGTCTACAATGCCCCTGCCGGGACGACTTCCAGCGTGTGCTCCAGGGTGACGCTTTCGCCTGCGTTCAGACTCCTCTGCTTGCCGAACAATTCCAGATTCACCCGGGATTTTGAACCGCTGTAGTTCAGCAACAGGCGCTCGACCTGATCGGTATCGAATCGGTTCACCAGGGCGATGTCCGCCCCCTTGTCCACCACTGCCCAGGCTCCGCGCACATCGTCGGTGGTCAGCCAACGCTCTCGCTCGGCCAGGGGGTCGGCGGGATCGGCGCAATCGACTGCCGTCCACCCACCATCCGCCCCGAAGAGCCGGACTTCGCAGTTCGCGGTGGAGGTGACCGCATATTCCGGGTGCACGCGCAAAGCGGCGGATCGCGCCGCGCCTTCCGGGTTGGTCGCGGTGGTGCGGATGCGCACAAGGGGCTTGTCCGCGTCGAGTTCGATGGTTCGGCTGACGCGCAGCCCGTTCTTCAGGTTCGCCTCGAGGGTCAGACTGCGGTCGGACTTTGCGGTCACCCGATATGGCTCGAACCACCCCGGAGAGCGGTAACCACTCTCGGTGTATTCCTCGTAACCGCCCTCATCAGGCACCCAGGCGTCGGGCCTGCCCGCCTTGCGGAGAAGCTCGTGGCCCTTGTACGTTGCCGACCAGATGCGCCCTCCGAGGGAGGGGATGATGTACAGCCTCAGGTCACCGCTGTGGAGGGTCTCCAGGTCAAGCTTGCGACCCTGTTTGGGCCGGGCTTCGAGCCACGCGTCCAGACTGGCCTGGGGGCCGCCTTCGCGAACGCGCGTGATGCCCTCGGCTCGCGCGATCTTCTCGAACCGGGCGACGAGGTCCCCGGCGTCGGTCCCGGCCTGCTGAACGAGCGCGCCGTCTTTCTCGGCGAAGCTGGCCTCGGTGCCCAGGGCGATCTGGGTGTACATGATGGGCAGCCGGGCCACCTGGACCCGGTGCAGGAGCTTCGCGTCATCCTGAACTGCGGCCTCGGCCTGGTCGAAAAGGGCCACCGACTTCTCTATCACTTCGGGCGTCAGGTAACCCGCGGTTGGTGGCGAGTAGATGCGCACGTGCATGTTGGGGATGCTCTGGGCCGACTCGTGGATGATATTGATGTACTCACGCACGAAGGGCGCTGCCGCGCCGTAGTACGCCGCGCAGAACTCGTCGATGGCCTTGTCCGTGTCGTAGGACGGGTCCCACAGGAGCTTGGCCATCACGTAAGAGCGGAGCTCCTGAAGTTCGGACCCTTTGGTGTAGTAGCAGGCCTCCTCATAGATCCCCGTGACCCCGTTGTTGATGAAGAAGTTGATGTTCGGCCCGAGCACATAGAGATTCGGGAATGGCATGATGCTGTGGGCGTAGTTGATCACGTAGTCCCAGATGTGCAGGCGGTCGCAGATCTTGTTCCAACCGCGGATGTCGTCCACGAAGGTCTTGTTGAAGGGGTCGGTCTCCAACGGGTGAATGAAGCAGCACTCAATGCTGCAGAGACGAATGGCTACGTTGGGCCGGGGCTTCACATGCAGCGGCGGCTTGCGGGTGTATTGATAGGCGAGGGTATCGATGATGATATGCGGGTAGTCCTTCTCGATGTCCTCGGCGATGGCGTTGACGAAATGCAGCAGGGGCCCGGCCTGGCTGCCCTCTTCTTCGGCCAGAGCGCTGCATTTCTCGCACTGGCAGTAGTTGTGCCAGTCATTCTGGGAGACTGAAATGATACTGGCATTCGGGGACTCCTTGATCCACTGGCGCACGGTCTGTATGGCGATGCGCAGGACGTCGGGATTGGTCAGACACAGCTGTGAGTGGTCCGGGCCGACACGAGCCCCGTTGATCTCCGAGTAGTACTCGGGATGCTCTGCGAAGTAGCGTTCGGGCGGCACCAGAGCGTTGAAAGTATGCACGAAGCCGCGGTAGCTGATGTTCCCTCCCCGGGCCTCGTCAAGCTGATGCTGGGTTCCGTTGTACTTGTTGCGCACGGAGAAGTCCCCGGGGCGCGAGCTTGGGTAGTCGGTGGATCGGTATTCCAGCGGCGGGATGTAGCGCTTGTCAATGCTGCCGATCTTGATCTCGCCCTCGCGGGGCCACGTGCTGCAGTCCGGAGCAAACCAGCGGCAACCGAGATAGTCCTCCAGGAAGGTATAGGTGGCATACAGGACGCCGCGCCTGTTTCCCGCGAGCACCAGGGCAGGGCCGGCGGTCTTGATGTGGATGCCCTCGATGCCCAGGCTCTCGAAATCCATTCCCCCGATGCGTTCTTTGATGCCCGCACACTTGCCCACAAAGATGGGTGTGGCGTCTCCCCGTTCGCTGTCGTGCACTAGCGGCAGGGCCTGGCCCGTGATCAGTTCCAGGTGATGGCGCAGGTCTCGCGCGGCATGCTGCTCCTGGGGCGTTGGCTCGTCGGGGATGACGATGGCGTGGGTCTCGGGAGTGATGACCTTCCCGGAAATGGAGACCTCGCACGTCCCGAGGCCTGCCTTCCGTTCCGCAATTGCCCGCTGCATGTCGTCAACCAATGCGGCCACCTCCTGCATTTTCTGTCGGGCGGCAGAGTTGTCCGGTAACTTGCCCAGAATGCGGTCGACGGCCTCTCGGGTGGCTTCCAGGGCCGCTTCCTGCTCGGCCACCAGGGCGATGGGATCGGCCGCAAGACTACTTTGAAGGGCGGTGCGGTATGCGGCCACTGACGCCTCCGATCCGGGATTGGACACGATCGCTTCCTCGAAGAGGCCCAGCTTCTCGGAGGCCGTCATGTCCGCGGTGATCTCGTTCAGGCGGCGAATACCCCAGTTGTAGGTGGGGCCCCCGTGGGCGATCATTGCGAGCACATAGGGCTTGCGCTCTGCGGGGTCTTTGATCTCGGCGGCGATGACCCGGGCGATGTCCGCGTGGACGATGCCTGATGTCTTTCGCATGACTTCGGTGGCGGCGGCGAGGTCGCCCTGACTGACGTACCAGCGGGCCAGGATGCGCTGCTCATCGGCGGAAGGGCCGGCTTTCGCCTTGATTTCGGCGATGACGTCCTCGGGTTCGGTGATCTTCTGGACCACGATGTCATCCGCCCATGCCTCGCAGTTCGCGGCATCAATGTACGCCAGTGGATGGACTTGCATATACGGGTGGGGCGAGATGAAAGTGAGTTCCACATGGGTCCAGTCGTCCGAGGACTTCATGGCATTCTGGGCGCTGAAGGCCCAGACGTAGCTGTCCCACTCGTAGACGTATGGGGCGAAGAAGTTGCCCTTGCCGACGGTGCCCTTGACCCACTCGCTCACGCGGTAGCGGGCAAAGGGCTCGACCGGGATTTGCCCGCCGAAAGCCCCCCAGTGGTTCATGGCGTCAACCTTCAGGTACGCGGCGCGCTCACCGGTGCGTGCGACCCCCGGGGTGCCGGTAGCTTCGAAACTGGGGTCGGGGTAGATGTTGAGGGCGGCGAAGGATGAGATGGCCCACAATGCCAGGAGGGTGCAGATGAGCAGGCGCATGATCAGGCCTCCGATCAAACAGCATGGGATGCAATTGGCTGGGAATCTGTTCGCCGGGGCAAAGGGATTGCCCTTTGCGAATACGAGGATTGGGGGATTGGCATACCTTCGGCGGAATTGTTGGATCGGGGTTGCCCGTAGGCATTGTTGAGGTCGGCCGCAAGAGCGGAAGACGTCGCGGGTCACGGCGCTCCAGCAAGCCTGCCGGGTGTTGCCGGTGGTTGGTCGCTGAGCGAATTGTGTGGCGTTGTCGGAAGGCGCGTGCGTCTCACGTCTTCGGCATGCCAGGACCGTGCGGAATGCCGGTGAGGCCCTCGCGGATGGAATCTACGCTGGGTGGGCAGCCTTTCACGTGAGGTGCGCCGTCCCAGCCTGACTTCGTGCAGCGTCCCACGAGAAGCGTCTGCTCCTCCGTCTCCACCGAGGGGCCGATCACCACGGTCTGGCAGGTTACCGACTGCCCGCAGCCTCGAGCAATGTCCAGAGCGCGGAAGAGATTCATGGCGCAGCCGCTGCAGGCGTTCTCGCTGATGATGCGCAGGTTCGGGAACTCATCGGCGAGTGCTTCGTAGGGCAGCTGGAAGCGCCGGCGGTGCTTGTCGGGGTCTTCGCCCACGCGCTCGATGCGCTCCAGGTCCATGACGCCCACGCCGCGGTCTGCGCAGAAACGGATGAGGCGAGCCTGCTTCGGGTCGATGCCCATGAGGTCGCAGGCCACGGAATCCAGAGCGACCACGTCTTTCGATGCCAGAAGCAGGCCCATGTCCACCGGCGTGCCCGAGCCGGGCCCCATGCCCTCGTAGGCCACGGTGGCGTCCATGAGATGCACGGTGATGGTGGGCGCGAGCATACGGCACATCTCGGCGATAGCGTGGTTCAGTTCGATCTCGTGGAAGACTTTCTTGTCGATAGGGCGCATGCAGCCTTTGAGGTTCTTGATACCGAGAGTCACCAGGGTATTGAAGTGGGTCTTCATCACAGGCATGTTGATGACAATGTCCGCCTGGTACAGGTACTCGGAAAAGGCGATGGTCTCTGGCAGGTCCGGGTGTTTCGGCCTGAACAGCCGGTACTCGCCCGCGTGGAAGTCCAAAGGTGTCGCGCCGGAGCGCTCGCAGGCGCCGAAAAGGCCGCTCTCCCGGAAGTACTCGGTGAGGGTGTCGCCGACCATGCTCCAGACTGGGCCGTCGCCAATCCAGACCTCGCCGGCGCCCTTGCTGAAGGCCCATTTCGCGCCGGCTTCCAGGACATCGGGCGAAGTGTACCCATGCCCGCCATGGCGGTTAGGTTTGAGCAGCACGGTTTGACCGGGCTGGATGAGGTCACCCAGACCGATGAGTTCCAGCGCTCTGCCGAATGCCTGCTGGGGGTCTTCACGCGCATTGACAATGGAGACTTTGGGCACGATGCACTCTTTCCCGCGCGTCACCGGCTGCGGTGGGCGGCGATCAGGTCGTTGAGGGTGTACTCATTGTGCAGTCCCAGAAGGCGCTGGGCGGCCCTGGTGGAGTACCAGAAGGGAATGGGCGGCGGCGCGATGCCGTAGTCGGCGAAAAGGTCCGCCGCACCCGGGAAGTATCGGTCAATCACTGGGCACGGATCAGTCGCGAGGGCGGCGGCATCCGCGGGCTGCCAGGGCACAATGTTCCCGGCGATGACCCGCTCGAAGGTGATGCCGGGGGTGGTCACGGCGGAGACCATCAGGTCGCCCAGGTCGTTGGGGTTGTAGAGCTTTCCACCGGGAGAAATCATGGAAAGTCCGATGGTGCCGAGATCTGCCTGCGCGAGGTCCACAGACCCATCGGGAGCGAATTCGGGGCAGCGCGCGTAGCCGCACATGCGCAGGACGACGGTGCTCAGGCCGTGAACGCGGGCGAAATACTCGGCGGACAGTTCGCCCTGGAGCTTGGTGAGCCCATACATTTCCAGGGGAGTGCAGGGAGCGTTCTCATCTACCGGCAGGTAGCCCTCCTCCTGCCCGTGACCGGTGGCCCAGACGGTGCTGATATAGACCATGCGCGAGACCCCGGCGTTTGCCGCGGCTTCCCACAGGAGGGTGACGGCCTTCACGTTCACGTCCACGAAATCGCCGGTTGCGAAGGCTTTCGGCAGGAGCACAGCGAGGTGGATGACCGCGTCGATGCCTTCCACGAGACCCCGCACCTGCTCGGGTTCGCGCAGGTCGGCCTGAATGAACTCGCACGGGTAATGGGCGGGGACGATGTCGGTTGCGCGGACATTGAAACGCTGAGCAAGCCAGGGGGTGAGGTCGCGGCCAAACTCCCCTGCGGCGCCGGTGATGAGGATGCGCATGGGTTGGGTTTTCTCCGGTCAATGGTTGCGGAATTGTACATTCGCCGACCGGGACGGTCGGCCTACGCGCCGGAAACAGATTTGCTCGACTGCGTCTGTTTTGTCTTCCACGCGACGGAGGGGATTCCTTCGCCCGCGGGGAAACGTACCCGCCGGCCCGGGCGTTTGTCATAGGGGACGGCATGCGGCGATGACCTCATGGCTCTGCCCCGCAGCCTGATGCAACCGGGGGCATTGAATTGGGGGTTTGCCGATGCGTGATTGCCTCGTCACTTGTCTGATACTCATCTGTGCAGGGTGCGCCATGACTGATGAAGGAATCATCGAGAGCATCATTGCGCCCGGCACCGCGCAGAATAAGCGAAACACAGAGGGCGACATCATCGTGCTCAAGGACGGGACCCTGCTGTGTGCGTGGTCCGACTTCTATGGCGGCGCCGGGGATGACGCGGGGGCGAGGATCTCGGCGGTCAAGTCCATCGACGGCGGGAAGACCTGGAGCGAGCGGTTCACGCTGCAGGAGAACGTAGGCAAGCAGAATGTAATGTCCGTGAGCTTCCTGCGCAGCAAGTCGGGAGACATCCTGTTCTTCTTCCTGCAGAAGAACTCCGCCAGCGATCTGGACATATATGTGCGGCGGTCCAGTGATGAAGGGGAGACGTGGAGTGACGCGGTTCTGGTGAACGCCGCCCCGGGCTACTATGTGATGAACAATGCCCGGGTGATCCAGCTGAGCACGGGGCGAATCCTGTGCCCGACGTCCTTCACGGAAGAGGTCTGGACCAGCCAGCCCTTCCGCACCGTCGTGTACTTCTCGGACGATGACGGGCATACCTGGCAGCGGGGTCAGGGGATCGTGGAGTGTCCGAAGCGCGGCGCCATGGAACCCGGGCTCGTCGAACTCAATGACGGCAGGGTCTTGCAGATCATTCGGACCCAGATGGGGATGATCTGGTATTGTACATCGGGCGATGGCGGGAATACCTGGACGGCTGCGGAACCCTGGACCGTCGCTGCGCCCGAAGCCCCGAGCACTCTCGTGCGCATGCCCGACAATGGGGATTTCCTTCTCATCTACAACCCCGAGGTGGACCTCAAAGCGGGGCACTCGGGGCCACGGACGCCACTGGTGGCGGCGATCTCCAGCGATGAGGGCAGGACGTGGTCTGAGCCGAAGGAGATCGAGAGTAACCGGTCGGCGACGTACGCCTACACCAGCGTCACCTTCCATGAGGGCCGGGCGCTGTTGACGTACTACGTGGCCGCGGGGCCAACCTTGTCGCTGAAGTTCAAGAGCATCCCGCTGGAGTGGTTCCGAAACTGACGACGGCCGGGAAACGCGTAATGCGAGACCGGGCGAGTTGACCCACCAAAACAGCAGCACAACAGACGGGAGACGAGAGCGTTGCCGAGCTTCACCGAGCAGTTCAAGCAGTACGCCCGCAGTCGTGGCGCGGACCTCGTGGGCATCGCGCCCATGGATCGGTTCGAGGGCGTCGCGCCGCAGAATGACCCGCGCAACATCTTCCCGGACGCCAACGCGGTCGTGGTCATCGGCCGGCGCATCACCCGGGGCACTCTGCGGGGCTGGGAGGAGGGCACGAACCGGGACATCTACGAGATGTTCGGCTACAGTTGGCTGGACAAGCAGTTCGCGGCCCTCACGACTTTCGAGTGCACCGAGTGGCTGGAGGACAAAGGCTGGGAGGCAACACCGATCATGTGCTACCCGCCGGAGATGCCGCCCCAGGGCATTCCGGTGCGCAAGGGCCAGCCGGGCCCCAATGTGAACATCGACATGGACTACGCCGCGGTGGCCGCCGGGCTGGGTGAGATCGGTTTCCACGGGGTCTTCTTGAGCCCTCGGTTCGGCCCGAGGCAGCGCTTCCAGGCGATCATCACGGATGCGCCGCTGGACCCGGACCCACTGTGCGAGCGCCAGGTCTGCGGCATGTGCACGCTCTGCGTTCATGCCTGCCCATTGGGCGCGATTGATGGGGACAATACCCGAGAGATCAACGTCGCCGGAAAGAAGATGACGGTGGCGGCGGTAGACTACGAGAAGTGCAAGCGCTGCCAGAATGGGGCGCGGGCCAACATCTACCACCCCAGCGGCAAGCCTGACCGCATCGCGGCCCTGTGTGTACGCACCTGCGTGGATATGCTGGAGCGCGGGGAGAAGATCGACGACACCTTCCGCCTGCCCTTCCGTCAGCGCGAGGCGTGGGCGAAGGACGAGGTTGGCGGCAATGTGAGCCCCGAATCGCTGCCCTTCGGCGGCGGCTGTGCGGACCCCGAGGGTTTCCGCAAGCGGGACGGGGAGGCGTGAGGCGACTATGGCTGAACTGACCGCTGCAATGGTGAAGGAGTACGCGCTCAGCACCGGGCTGGATCTGGTGGGCATCGCGAACATCGAGCGCTTCGAGGGTGCGCCGGAGCGCATGCACCCGGCGGAGATCTTCCCCGAATGCCGGTCGGTGATTATCACCGGGCGGCGCATTCCGCGCGGGACCTACCGCGGCATTGAAGAGGGCACGCACTGGTCGAACTATACGTTCTACGCGTACAACCGGCTGAACACCTGGTTTCGACCCAAAGGGACTTACGAGACGGCCTGCTACATTGAGGACTTCGGGTGGGAAGCCGTCCCGTGCTATCCTGGTGTCCCCGAAGCCCAGCCCCAGCGGGAGCCTTTGAGACCGGGAGCCGTTGCGCCCGACGTGCAGATGGCAATCCGTATCGCCGGCTGCGCAGCGGGAGTGGGGGAGATGGGCTGGTCGAAGGTGTTTCTCACCAGGAAGTTCGGGCCCCGCCAGCGCCTGGGGATGATCCTCACCGACGCCGAGCTCGAGCCCGACCCGCTGATTCCCGAGGACCAGCGGGTCTGCGACCGGTGCATGTCCTGCGTGCCCGACTGTCCGGGGCACTGCATCCCGCATATTCGCGACAATGACACCGTCAGCATCGAAATCGAGGGCGTGAAGTTCGAGTGGGCCAACGTGGACATGGGCAAGTGTACTCTCACCCACCACGGGCTGAACAAGGAGGCTTCTCCCTTCCTGAGCAAAGACGCGCCCGGATTGCGGCTCAACGTGGCGGAGCAGGAGATGACGGAGGAAGAGGCCTACAAGTTCACGTACACGATTGCGGGCGCGAACTGGCGGCCCACCGAGGAGTTCCCCACAGGACGGGTTGTGGACTACTATAAGACAATGCTGGAGACCACCGGGTATTTTGCGGTGTGCGGCGCGCGAGGCTGCATTCGCGCGTGCATGATGCACCTGGAGAAAACCGGGCGCATTGAGCAGCAGTTCGAGAATGAGTTCCGCCGCCGCCCGAAGTGGGAGATCAGCTGGCAGGGTGAGGCGAAGGGTCTCGAAGAAGAGTAGCCCAGGGTCGAGTTCGGCAGGCGATGGAAAAACACGGCCCACCGCGGCCACAGGAGCGAGCCAAATGTCAAAGCTGAAGGTTTGGTATATCCAGACTGAGGCCCACACCGAGCGGGTCTTCCAGCCCGAGCATTACCAGGCAATGCTGGACGAGTTCGACGTCACGGTGAACACCACCGGCAGGAATCTTACCACCGACGAAATCGCGGCGGGCATCGCCGGGTATGATGCGATTGTCACCGGCTGGGGTGCGCCGCCCTTGACCGACCCAGTGTTCGAAAATGCCGACCGGCTCAAGCTCATAGCCCATTCCGCCGGATCCATCAAAGCACTGGTGTCGCGGGAAGTCATTGATAAGTACCTGGTCCCCCGGGGCATCGTGCTCTTCAGTGCAAACGTAGCCATCGCCTACAATGTGGCTGAGTCCACCGTGGGCATGCTGCTCATGACCTGCCACCGCTGGCCCGATTTCAACGCATACTTCAAGCGGACCGGTATGTGGAAGGATCCTTCAGTGCGCTGGAATGCCCGGTTCCTGAAAGGCAGCACCGTGGGCATCGTGGCCGCGAGCAAAGTGGGTCGCGAGGTGATCAAGCTCCTTAGCGTCTGGCCGCTGAAAATGATCGTCCACGACCCATACCTCTCCGACGAAGAAGCAGCGGAAATGGGTGTGGAGAAGGTCGGGCTGAATGAGCTGTTCGAGCGTTCCGACCATGTGACCATCCACCTGCCCAGCATCGAGTCCACGAACAACATGATCGGCAAGGAGCAGTTCGACCTGATGAAGCCGGGAGCCACGCTTGTGAACACGTCGCGCGGGTCGTGCATCGATCACGACGCGCTCATTGAGAAGTGCAAGGCGGGCCTGGCCGACCCGGACAATCAGGGCATATTCGTGTGCCTGGACGTGACCACACCCGAGCCGCTGCCCAGGTACAGCGAGTTCCGGCTGCTGGACAACGTATATATCGCTCCCCACGTTTCAGGGGCGGGGTTCTACGGGTACTTCAAGATAGGTGAGCAAACGCTGGATGCTCTGCGCGCGTATTCTGCCGGGGAACCTGTCGTGGGCGCAGTGGATTATGACAGGTACGAGATTCTTGCTTGAAAACGCGACGGGCGGGAGTGACGGTGGTGCCTCCCGCCCGCACCAGACTACCCGGGAGCATGCGAGTGGACGAAAGCTCGAGCATCCGAAGCCTGACAATCATCATTCCCGCCTACAACGAAGCCAGGCGCATCGGACCGTCGCTGGATAGGATCGTCCAGTACGCTTCAGGAAGCGAACTGTCGGTGGACCTGCTGGTTGTGGACGACGGCAGCACTGACGGGACGGCCGATGTGGTGCACGAGACTGTAGCCGGCCGCATGCCTGTGAAGGTTGTCACGAACAACCCCAACCGGGGCAAGGGGTTCTCGGTGCGGCGAGGATTGATGGAGGCCGGCGGCGACTGCGTCCTGTTCAGCGACGCCGATCTGTCCACACCCATCGAGGAGGCCGATCACTTGCTGGCGGCGATCCGGGAAGGTGCGGACGTAGCGATCGGGTCGCGGTCCATGAAAGGGTCGCACATTTCGGTACACCAGCCTTGGTGGCGGGAAAAGGCGGGGAAACTGTTCGGACTGATGGTGCGCCTGCTGGTGCTGCCGGGGATTCAGGACAGCCAGTGCGGTTTCAAATGCTTCCGGGCCGAAGCGGCGCGGCGCATTGCTCCCCTGCTCACTCTGGACGGGTGGGCTTTCGACGTGGAACTTCTTCTGGTGGCGCGCCGCCTGGGCTACAGGATCGCGCAGGTCCCGGTGGAGTGGCGGAATGATCCCAACACCAAGGTTCGCATGCTTACCGACGGCCCACGAATGCTGGTGGATATGCTGCGTGCGCGTTGGCGTGTAAGCCGACTGCCTCTTGAAACAACCTCCAGTCACCGCGTAGCGCAGCCAACGTCGAGAGAACCCTGACTGCAGCGCTTTCAACAGGCGTGGTATGGTCCTTGCAGGGAACGGCGAACGCGGCAGGGACGTTCCGCGCCGGTAACGAAGTAGTGCCTGGTGGAATGCCGCGCCCTGGCGTGACCATGGCGCTGCGTGGGCTGCCGTCGCATACAGCAGCGAGGAAGGACTTGCCATGTCAGAGCTTCGTCTGGACCCGATCCTCAACCGGTGGGTCATCGTCGCTCCCGCGCGAGGCATGCGGCCCCAGGGGTTCGACCCTGATCCCCAGGATGCCGAGCGTCCCAGCGCCTGCCCGATGTGCGAGGGCAACGAGCGCATGACCCCCAATGAGATATTCGCCGTGCGCGACCGTGGAGAGCCTGACAAGCCGGGCTGGTACGTGCGCGTGGTCCCCAACAAGTTCCCCGCGCTGCGGGTGGAGGGCAATCTGGAGCCCCGGCGAGACGGGCTCTTCGAGCGCATGGACGGGGTCGGCGCTCACGAGATTGTGATCGAAACCCCGGACCACACCCAGGACCTTGCCTTCATGCCCCAGGAGCAGATTATCCGGGTCATCACCGCCCAGTGCCAGCGTGTGGAGGATCTGCAGCGGGATGCACGCTTTCGCCAGGTGATCGTCTTCCGAAATCACCGCAAGGCGGCGGGGGCAACCCTCGGACACCCCCACTCGCAGGTCATGGCGGTGCCGATCATCCCAAGGTGCATCCAGGACCAGCTTGCATCGGCGGCCCGCCATGAAGAGCGGAACGGGACGTGCCTGTTCTGCGATGTACTCGCGCAGGAACTGTCGGCAGGAGAGCGGATAGTCCTCGAGAGCGACGGGTTCGTGGCCTTCGTGCCCTACGCTTCAATGCACCCATATACCACGGTGATCTACCCGCGGTCCCACGGGCACCAGTTCCCGGGCATGTCCGCCCAGGAGCGTGCAGACCTGGCGGACGTGCTGCGCCGCGTGCTCCTGGCGTACCGCGCAGCGCTGTTTGACGCCCCCTACAATCTGATCTACCACACCGCGCCTAACTCGCTCGTTTGTGGATTGGAGCCGGATTGCGAGAACCTGGAGACCCGATATCACTGGCATGTTGAGATCATCCCGCGGGTCGGCCAGGTAGCGGGGTTTGAGCGCGGAACCGGGCTTTACATCAACCCTGTGGCGCCCGAGAGTGCGGCGAAGGAACTCCAGCAGGCCGTTGGCTAGTACGGAGACTGAGAACGTCCTTCCGGGGCGGCTTTGGCATCGAGGCAGAGCAGATGGCAGCAACGCAGAGCACACAGCGCGAGCAGCAGGAGCGCCTGGCGCAGCTTCTAGAGACCCACGGCGAGGCCATCACAGCGCGCTGGGAGGAACATGGTGCAGTGGGGCTGCCGATCACGCCGGGGCTCGAAGAGGCGTCCGATCCCGGTGTGCGGCCTTTCTGCGCGGTGCTCAGGGCGTTGATCTACCGGCTGCGAGCAAGCCGTTCGGAGCGCGTGCAGTACTTGAACACTCTGCTTTCCCGGTGGCACGCGAACGGCATCGTGGGGGCGGCGGCGGACCCATATTTCGACTGGTTGCGTGACGCGCTGCACGAAGTGCTCACCGACCTGGGGCTGGCCGACAGCGAGGGGGACGCAGCCGGCATTCTGTTCCAGGAACTGGTCGCCCTCCGGGTTGAAATCAGCAATCTGGAAAGTGCCGTGCTCCATGCACAGCGCGCGGAACTCCAGATGCACCTCGACGCCCTTCTGGAGCGGGTTCCGGAACCGGTCTTCCTCGTGGAGCCCGGCGACGGGCTGATCCGGGCCGCAAACGAGACGGCAGCCGAGCTCACGGGCTATTCCGAGGCGCGCTTGAGGGGGCTGACGCTCAGCGATCTTTTCCCCGAACTGCGCGACGAGTCCCTGCGTGCGGTGATGGCGGAGGCCACAGACAATGGACATGCATCCCGTCGAGACCTGGAAATGCATGGGGGCGACGGTGCCAAACTGCGCGTGAACCTGGACCTGACCCTCATGCGGTCCGGCTCGCGCCCTCTGGCCATGGCATTGCTGGACAATCCGGAGAGCGCCGAGGCCGGTCGGGCGGCCCTGCGCAACCTGACCCGGGATCTGAGAGCCGAAGTCGATGTACGCCTGGCCCAGATCGACCGGCTCCGCGCGTTCTTCGAGAACGTCATCTCGGCTCTGCCCATCCGGATTCTGGTGCTTGATTCGGAACTCCGGATAATCCACGCGAACCGGGCCTACTATGCCGAGCGGGGCCTGAGCAAGGAGCAGGTTGTCGGCAAGCGCATCGACGAGGTCATGTCCGAGCATACGCTGCAGAAGGCCGGGCTGCAAGCAGCGCTCCTGTCGGTGCTGGAAACAGGACATCCCGTTCGCTGGTCGGGGCACCGGTCGGCCAGCACGCATCGGGACCGGGTCGTCAACATCCGCGTGGACCCGTGCCAGGGCCCCGACGGCGACCGCACCATCCTCCTGACACTGGAGGACATCACCGAGCGTCAGCGGCAGCTGTATGAACGGGCGATTCTCCAGCAGATATCCCACGCCTTGCTGGGGCAGCTCGAGTTACCCAGACTACTGCACGCGATCCTCACAGGTATGACTGCGGGGGGGGCGGTGGGCCTGGGGTTCAACCGGGCATTCCTGCTGCTGGTGGACGAGGAGGAAGGGGTGCTGCAGGGGCAGATGGGAGTCGGGCCGGAGAACCTGGAGCAGGCGATTCAGATCTGGAACGAGATCTCGGACGACCACCACACTCTCCAGGATTTTCTCGCGGAATACGATCGCGCACCATCGCCCGGTGAGGAGCCCCTGCGAGAACTGGTGAGCCAGCTTCGCTTCCCGCTGGATGAACTGGATAAATTGCCGATGGCCGCCATCGTCGCGCACCAGGCCGTACACGTGCTGGCCGCCGAGGTGGACGAACGGGTGCCCCAGAAAATGCGGGACCTCCTCGGGACCAGTGAGTTCGTCGTGGCGCCTCTGGTGGCGCGGGATAAAGTGATCGGCGCCGCCATCGCCGACAACAAGTTCACGGACCAGCCCATCAGTCAGGCGTCGGTGCAGCTATTGACGGCGCTTGCGGATCAGGCTGCACTGGCCATTGACAGCGCCCGAACGTACCAGAGGGCGCGCGAGGATGCCCAGCGGCTGGATGAGGCGCTTACTGAGCTCAAAGCAGCCCAGGCGCAGCGTCTGCAGAGCGCGAAGCTGGCGGCCATCGGAGAGGTCACGGCAATTGTCGCCCACGAGATCCGCAGCCCGTTGTCCACCATCGGAGGCTTCGCGAGGAGCATCGCCCGGCAACCGGACCGCGTGGACCGCAATGCACGCAATGCCCAGATCATCGTGGAAGAGGTGGAGCGACTCGAGCGGATCCTCGGGGACCTGCTTGACTTCAGCAAGCCCTCGGAACCCGAGTTGAGCATGATCCAGCTTGGGCCGATCCTGGAGAGCGTTGCCGAAAGCCTCCGGTACGACTCGCGGGCCGAGGACGTGGAGGTTCGGCTGGACCTGCCAGAGAATGCCCCCGACGTGCTGGCGGACCCCAAGCAGGTGCGACAGATTCTCCAGAATCTGGTGAATAACGCACTGGAGGCAATGCGGCAGTCCGGAACCCTCACCCTCGGGTTGGTGGAGCGCAACGGCGCGGTGGAGATGTATGTCCAGGACACCGGAGAGGGCATACCCGCCGAGCGTCTGGAGCAGATCTTCGACACCTTCTACACGAGCAAACCCACGGGGACGGGCCTGGGTCTGGCGCTATGCAAGAAGCTTGTGGCTCAGCACGGGGGAGAGTTGTTGGTGGAGAGCGAAGAGGGACGTGGGGCGCGGTTTACGGTCTCATTCCCGCCCCCGACCGAGATGGAACGCATCCTGGGGCCCGAAGACGAGATATGAGGCCCCTATCAGGGGCAAGTGTGGTATCCTGACGGCCACAGCACGGTCGGAACAGTGGCGGGGAGAACGCGCAAGAGGCGCTTGCTGACTTGTCTCCATTGCGGTGTAACCGGCGTCAACTGTGCCGCCTTTCGGACGCACCGGAAGAGGCCGGCCGAAGGAGTGTGACAGTGTGCCTAGAGTGCTCATTGTGGACGACGAGGCCCACCTGCGCGACCTCTACGAGCAGGAGTTCGACTACTACGGCTATGACGTGGTTACCGCCCAGAGCGGGCAGGAAGCCATTGCGGCGCTGGAACAGCACGACGTGGATGTGGTGGTGCTCGATATCGCCATGCCGGGTATGGACGGCATTGAAGCCCTCGCCAAGATACTCGCAGTGAACAATGAGCTTCCGGTGATCCTCAATACGGGCTACGCCAGCTACAAAGATGACTTCATGACCTGGGCGGCTGAAGCGTACGTGACCAAGAGCAGCGATATCCGCGAGCTTGTGGATGCTGTCGCCGAGGCGCTCAAGAAACGGGGAATCGAGCCCCCTGAGCCGCCTGAGGACAAATGAGATCCATGGACTACGGTGTGACCGAGCGCGACATCCCCGCAGATCTGCTGGTGATGATCCTCGCCGGCGGCCAGGGGCAGCGACTGTACCCGCTTACGCGACGCAGGGCGAAACCGGCCGTGAGGTTCGGCGGGAACTACCGCATGATCGACTTCACGCTGAGTAACTGTGTGAACTCGGGAATGCGGCGCATTTTTGTGATGACCCAGTTTGCCGGATGGTCGCTGAACCGCCACATCCGCCGCGGCTGGGCCTCCATGCTCAGCGATGAACTCAATGAGTACGTGGAGGTCGCCCCGGCCCAGAGGATGCACGGCGACCGGTGGTACGCGGGAACGGCAGACGCGATCTACCAGAACATCTTCCTCCTTCAGCAAGAACGCCCCGAACTGGTGGTTATTCTCTCCGGCGACCATGCCTACAAGATGGACTACCGGCGTATGGTTCGCCAGCATCTGGATGCGGGCGCTGTGCTGACCATCGCCAGCCTCAGCCTGCCCCGGGAGGCCTGCACGCAACTGGGCGTGCTCGAAGTGGACGAGAACTGGCGCATCGTGGGTTTCGAGGAAAAACCGGATAACCCGAAACCGCTGCCGGACGATCCGGCTCATTCGCTGGTTTCCATGGGTGTCTATGTGTGGGAGACCGAAGCTCTGGTGCGGCGCGTGGCGGATGATGCCACCCGCAGGACCAGTCACGACTTCGGCAAGGACATCATCCCCGCCATGGTGCGAGAGGGCGCGGCTGTCTACGCGTACCATTTCGACACCGCTCCCGGCGGGGCGAAGGCTTACTGGCGGGACATCGGGACGCTGGACGCATACTGGCTGGCAAACATGGAATTGGTGGACGTGGTGCCCGAGCTGAACCTGTACGACCAGGGCTGGCCCATCTACACCGACCAGGTCCAGGCGCCGCCGGCGAAGATGGTGCATGCTGATCTGTGCGCGGTCACTGATTCGATGGTCTGCGCCGGGACAATTATCTCGGGCGCCACTGTACACCGCAGCGTGATTTCGCCCAACTGCTACGTCCACAAAGGCGCGCAGGTGGTTGAGTGCGTGGTCATGGACGGCGCCGATATTGGACGTGGAGCACGTCTGTTCCGCACAATCGTGGATGAAGATTGCCGGATCCCGGAGGGCTTTGTCATTGGATATGACCGGGAAGTTGACGAAAAGCGTTTCGTGGTGTCCGAGGGCGGAATCACCGTCGTTCCGCAAGGCGTGATTCTGGGCTGAGTCCGGCCGGCCGAGCCAGAGTGCCACCGTGTTCCGAGAGGGTGTCGGGTCTCGATGAAAGTTATGATCGCGTCGGTGGAACTGGCCCCCTTCGCCTGGACAGGGGGGCTGGGTGATGTAACGGCGGGACTTGCCCGCGCACTTGAGAAGCTTGGCGTTGAAGTCCGGGTTATCATGCCGAAGCACCGGGGCGCCGCTGAGCGCGGGACTGAGGTACACCGCGCGGTGGACTACTGTCCGGTGCACATGCCCTGGTGGGTGACAGGCTGCGCCATCGACGAGACCCGCCTGCCCCATTCCGACGTGCCGGTCTACATGGTGGAGCATCACCAGTATTTCGACCGCGAGGGCGTCTTCGGCCCCCCGGGGGGAGACAGCTTCGGCGACAACCTGGAGCGTTTCGTCTTCTTCTGTCGGGCGATCCTGGCCGGCTTCCCCGGCCTGCGATGGACCCCCGATGTCGTCCACCTCAACGACTGGCACACCTCGTTGCTGGCTCTGTACCAGCGCATGTGGTCACTCAATCTACGTACGGTGTACACGGCGCACCAGTTGGGGATCACATACCACGGGCTGTTCCCGACCACACTGCAGACCCTTGCGGGGATTGACCTCGGGAGACCGGAAGTCCGCAAGTTCGTGCAGGACGGGCAGATTGACCTGGCCCGCGCCGGACTGGCGCTTGCGGACATGGCCAATACTGTGAGCGAGCGATACGCGTGGGAGATCGCTCAGCCGTGGGCTGAGGAGGGTGTGCGGGACCTGATCGAGGAGATGGGCGACCGGTTCCGGGGCATTCTCAACGGTGTAGACTACGCGGTCTGGGACCCGGTCGTCGATGGGACCATCGCAAAGCAATTTGGCCCCCATGACCTGTCAGGCAAGGCGGAGTGCAAGGCCTATCTGCAGCGCATCGCCGGACTGCCCCAGGACCCGACAATGCCTCTGGTGGGGATGGTCAGCCGGCTGGATGCCCTCAAGGGGTTCGATATCGTGATCCCGGTGCTGCACGACTGGCGCGAGGCGCAGTTCGTCTTCCTGGGCACCGGCGACCACCGTTACGCAGGCGCGATCGGCCACGCCGCGGCCACGCGCGAAGATGTTGCGGCATTCATCCAGTTCGACGACCTACTCGCACGGCATATCTACGCGGGCGCGGATATGTTGCTGATGCCCTCGCGCCGCGAGCCCTGCGGGACCAGCCAGATGATCGCGCTGAAATACGGGACCATCCCCATCGTGCATGCCACGGGCGGACTCGCGGATACAGTCAGTGAGGACCCGGAGAACCAGAACGGTTTCACATTTCAGCGGTATTCCGTGGAAGACCTCAGGTGGGCGCTAAGCCGCGCCGTCGAGCGCTACCGGGATCCTGCTGCGTGGGAGCAGCTTGTGAGAAGGGCGATGGCCTGCGACTTCTCATGGGAGCGTTCGGCGAGGAAGTACCTGGAGATGTACGAGGCGGCGATGAATCTGTAGCGAGCCACGGTGAGGAGCAGTGATGAACAACAGACCGCCCCCGGCCTTGGCAGTGGGGGCGGTCTTCTCGTCAATGGCGGCCCTGGCAAGGGACCGACAGCTCAATTCAGGTTGTAGGCGGACTCGTCCTGAGACAGATAGCCCAGGTTCGGATCGTGGCTGGAGGGCAGGAACTTCTGGGTGGCGGCCTTCGCATGGCCGTCACAGTAGGCAACATTGGCCGCGCCGTTGTGGCGGAAGTGCACTGTCGGGCCCGGGTCCCAGGCCATGTAAGGATGAGCCGGCGAGTGGAGCAGGTTGTTGCCATAAAGCTCGTTGGTCCAGGTGGACCAGATAGCGCTGTCGCAGACAAGTACCGTCTTGCTGGGCTGGTTGATGGCGGCCAGTGATGCTGGTGTTCCGCCGATTGCTGGGCTGCAGCCCACGTAGCTGACATTGTACGCATAGCCCGAATACGGACGGTCGGAGGAGATACCCTTGATCGACGGGCATTGAGCGATCTGATCGTTCTTCGTATAGGGCGTGATGAGGCCCGGGCCGATGATGTTGCCCGACCAGTCAACCTTGGTGTCCCAGTAGGTCTGCCAGTCAGGATAGACGGCCATGGGCATGGTCTCGTCGTAGTCCTGGGCATACATGAGGAAAGCGAGGGCAAGTTGCTTGCAGTTTGACAGACAACTTGCCTGTCGCGCTTTCTCCCGCGCCCGGGCGAACACCGGGAAGAGGATCGCGGCGAGGATCGCGATAATTGCGATGACGACCAGAAGTTCGATGAGCGTGAAACCCTGGCGGCGCTGCATGGCTTCTGTCTCCCTGTGCCGGGCATGGCAGCCCGGGTGATGGCCCAACAAAAAACCGCGACTCGGAGGAGTCGCGGCGAGAATCGTTCTTCGGATACGAAAAACGCCCACCCTCTCCCCTCGAGAGGATGCAGCAAATTGCTTGCGGGCCGTCTCCTGGCTTCCGGCTTAGCCTACTCCCCGCGCCTTCCCACCCTTCTGAAGAGGGCAGTGGCATCGTGCGGGTTTCGCATCCGGTTACAGTTGCGGGGCAGCGACGGTCTTTCACCGTCTTCCGAGCGCCTGTGACTCAAAAACCACAGGCCTGTACCACGCAAGCAAGATGTATTTGATTGTGGCGGCACCATACCACATCAGCAGCAGGCGGGGCAACCCCCTTTTTCAGCCCCCCACATCACACAAAACGTAAGGTCCCTCCGGGATCACGGCGATGGTTGCCTCCGGACCGAGACGCTCCAGTGCGAGGCGAACGCCCTCCTCCACTGACGAAACGGGCTCCACAAACAAGCGCGCCTGGGTAGCTCGGTCGATGCAGGTGCAGAAGTTGAGCACACTGCAGCGGCGGAGTGTCTTCTCGAGAACGTGGGCCTGCCACTGGTCAATGGTGCTCTCGTTGGTCTCAAGGACCCGGCGCATGTGTGCATGCAGGTCGTCGAGGTTGAGCATGAGGGCGGTGAACTCCGGACCGCCGATCCCTTCCCTGTTCTCTTGCGCAATCACGATGCAGCCGCCCTCGCGCACAATGGGCGCCGCGCCCACCATGCCCTTGGCGCCCTGGTAGAAGGTGAGGTCCAGCGGGTATCCGGCAGCACTGGTGACCACGATGTCCACCGGCGCGGGGATGGTCACCCGCGTCTGCTGGATGGCGCGCTCCACGGCGGCGAGATGTGCGGCGCGCATGTCTCCCGCAAACAGACCCGTGATTCGGCGCTGCTCATCCAGTACACAGTTGACGATGAAATCCGCGCCGCCCGCAAGGTCCGCCACCTCCAGCGCCTGCTCGTGGACGCGATTGCCCGTGAGGTTTCCCTGCCGCGCCTCATCGGGTTCCAGCATGCGGGGGCTGTGCCAGGCCATGATTGTTTCAGCGGCGCAGATGCCGGGGCAAATGGCCTTGCGCCCACCGGAGAAGCCCGCCATGAGATGGGGCTCCACCAGGCCGGTGAGAATCTTCAGTTCGGCGTCCACATAACGCTGATCCACCAGCGCCGGGATACCCAGCGATGTTGTTCCGACAGACACGTGAGAGGCGGCATCGCGCGCCTCGTGGTTCACCACGGCAATGCCTCTAAGCAGGGCCTCGCCCAGGCCCATAGCCTGGAACTCATCGAGCGTGTTGCCACGGTGCAGCCCCGTGGCGACCAGGACGGTGATCTGGTTGGGCTGCAGGCCGGAAGCGTCGAGGCAGTCCAGGATGGGCGGCAGGAGAATATCGTTGGGCACCGGGCGGGTGATGTCGGACACCACGATGCAGGCCGACTGCTTCCCGCTTGCGATCTCAGCCAGCGGCGGAGACTGGATCGGCTCTGCCAGGGCATGCGCGCACGCTTCTAGCGGGGCGGAAAGCGGCGGCAGGTCATTCATGCGGAGAATGTGGCGCACATTGGCGTCGGGCAGGTCCACCTCCAGCCCGGCCTTGCCGAAACGCAGGTTGATCTTCATGGCGTGAGCGCTCTCCTTTGCCCTTGCGGTTCAGGGACGATGGGGCTATGGTACCACAAGCCGCCGGGATCGGAGACGCCGAGAGACCTAGAGAGAGGCTGATGAGACTGACGATGCGTCGCATATCGCTGCTCTTGTGCGCACTTGTCCTCATTGCCGGCTGCCCGAAACGGGAGCCGACCGTAGAAACATCCCCGCCTCCAGCGGGCCGGCACCCGCAGGATGTCGCGGCGCCGATGCCGGAGACGTCGGCCCCGGAAGAGGCCCGGGCAGAGCAGCCCGTAAAGCCGAGCGCGCCCAGAACTGCCCGGGCCGAAGCCCCGCGGGCACGATGGGCGATTCCTGAGGGCCCGCTGGATGACGAGAAGTTCGTTGTCATGTCTGCCAAGTATGCGGCGGCCGTGGAATCCCTTGACGAGGACGCGCGCAGCGAGGAGAACATGCGGCTGGTGCTGCGTGAGGTACTAAAGGAAGCCAACGTCACCGAGGAGGAGTACAGCGCGTATGCCGAAGAGGCCGCGAAGGACCCCGAGCGCGCCGAGCGACTGACGAAGCAGATCGAGTATGCCATGAAGTCGCGCGGGTTCGGCAAACTCCGCGGCCAGGTAACGAAACAGCGGCCGCAGTAGGAATGGTGTAATCAACCGCCGATCTCCACTCGGCAGCCGGTCTTCCAGGACTCGTACGCCGCGCAGCAGGTGGCTACGGCGGCGCGGGATTCGGCGAGGGTGACGTCAGTCTCGGCGCCGGTCAGGATGCAGTCCACGAATTCGCTGACCAGTTCGCGGATGGCGAACCGGGCCACTCCCGGCGCATTGCGGACGCGGATGGGCCGGTAGTCTCCGCCCTGCAGTAGAAGCAAAGGCAGTTCATCCTCCGGGTCATCGCGGATGAGCAAGGAGCCCTCCGTTCCCAGCAGTCGGCGCTCCTCACTCCAGCGGTCGCCGATAGCCACGTATGTCACGACGACGGAACACAGCACCCCGCTCTCCATCTCCAGGGCGACTATGCTGGTGTCATCCGCCTTGTTCTCGGGCTCTACGAGCAAACGCGTGCCGGTCATGGTCACGGCCTTCGCGGGGCCGAAGAAGTGCTGGAGCATGTAGACCGCGTGGTAGCCGGTGTCGAACATCGCGCCTCCGCCGGCCTTCTCCCAGTCACCTTTCCAGTTCTCCGGATCATTCATGCGGGCGAACTCGTTGCCGATGACGGTAACCATCCCCATCAGCGGCTTGCCGATAGCCCCATCATCCAGCAGCTGCTTCGCCTTTACATGTGCCGGAAAACGGCGCATGCACAGGGCGCATAGGAGCCTGCGGCCGGACTCCTCTGCGGCCGCGATCATCGCGTCGCACTCCTGCACCGACATGGCCAGGGGCTTTTCGATGATCACATCTTTGCCTGCGCGCAAGGCATCCACAGCCTGGGTAACGTGGAGATAATGGGGCGTGCAGATGTCGATGATGCGGATGGAATCGTCTTCGAGGAGCGCACGGTAGTCGTCGTACTGCTCGCGGATGATTCCGAACTCAGCCATGAGTCCGGCCCGGGCCTGTTCCGATGGGTCGGCGACGGCGACTCTGTCCACGCCGGTGTGCCGCACGAAGGCAGCAAGGTGAGGGCGGGTGATCCCACCCGCGCCGATAAGCCCGACTTTGACGCCCAACGATACCGCCTCCCGGGAGCACTAATGCTCCAGGCTGAATTCCGCCGCCCTGACCTCGCCGATGACCTGGTTCCGGCAGTTCCGCAGCGGCGTCGTCACGAAACACTCCAGGGCCGCGCGGGTGTTGTCGTCGCAGGCGCCCAGGAGTTCCAGTATCCGTAATACTGCGCAGGCCTGTCCTCGTGCGCTGCCGTCCACGGTGCGCATGGCCGCGCCGATGCCCAGGTCCGTGAGCCCCAACACGAACAACCCCTCCGCGCCGCCCTTGGCGACAATGCGCCCCTGGTAAGCCTCGAGGAGCGCGCTGTTGAAGGCGCCGCTGCCGCTGATCATCACAGGCTCGGCGGCCATGGCGGCAATGATCCTGGCGGCCGCGGGCTGCAGATCCCCGGGCAGCGCTGCGGGAGTGGCCAGACGCGCGAAAGCGGTAGCCATCGACTGAAGGCTCATGCCGTGAATGGGAGCCGAGCAGCCGTCCACGCCCAGGATAATATCGCGGGGGAGAATGCCGGACAGCAGGCTCATGTTCTTCAGGATCAGCTGTTGGACGGGGCTGTCCGGCTCGAGGTACGTCGCGATGTCGGCGCCAAGCGCCAGCGTGGATGCGAGCATTCCGGTGTGCTTGCCGGAACAGTTGTTGTGGGCGGGCGAGGGGTCCTGGCCCTCGCGCACCAGGCGAGCGCTCTCGGCCGGATCGCCGGGCATATGAGTGCCGCACTGAAGGGCTGACTCGCCCAGCCCCATCTTCGCCAGCATTCCGCGCACCGTGGCCAGGTGTTCGGCCGAGCCATGGTGGGATGCACAGCAGATTGCCAGCTCTTTCGCGGTGAAGGCGAAGCGGTCGGCGGCGCCCGTCTGCACCACGGCAAGAGCCTGGATGGGCTTGGCGGAGGACCTCCAGAAGACAGTGCGGGAAGGGTCGCCGACCCTTCCCATAAGTGTTCCGGATGCATCGCACACCGCGATGTCCCCGTAGTGGATGCACTCGATCAACCCGCTACGGGTCACGTGAATCAGCGGTTCCATGTCTCGCCTCTCATAGGTCGGCCCGCGGTGGCTCAAGTGCTACTCAGTCTGCGGAGCCGGCGCACCCTCGTCGGGAGCGGTCGCGGGCTCTCCGGTCTCCTCGTCCGCCGTGATAGGAGGCACGAGAACCGCGGTGTTGTTCACTGGATCCCAGCGGACCCCGAAGCCCAGCTTTTCAGACATCGCGCGCACCGGGATCATCAGAATGTTGTTGGCGATGGCGGTTGGCTGCGCGAGAAGCGTGAGTTGCTGGTTGATATAAAAGTAGCTGTGCCCCAGGGGGATCACGAGCCAGCGTCCGTCAGGCATGACCGCTATTGCGCTGCGGTAGGTAGCGTTATAGTTGAGTGAGGCGCCGAGAGCCGGGAAATAGTCCCTGGCGGCGATATAGAGAACCCCATTGAGCACCAGCGGCTGGACCGTCAATTCGATGGGCAATTCGCCGCACTCGAGACAGACTTCGGCTGAGGGCAAGAATCCCTGTGGCCGGAAGGGGATGACGAACACCGGCTCTTCCACCGGCTCCTCCTGCCACCAGTCATCCCAATAGCGGCCCTCGCCGAGCGTCTGGACGTCGGAACTGAGCGGCCTGTCATCCAGGCGCGGCCGTCCCCACCAGTAAGACCTCTCATTGCGCACCCGGTCGCTGCCAAGGCCCTC
Organism: Armatimonadota bacterium; assembly: GCA_013314775.1. Lineage (NCBI taxonomy): Bacteria > Bacillati > Armatimonadota > Armatimonadota bacterium. Next base: position 170,031 of record JABUFB010000001.1, read on the forward strand.
GTTCTTTCGGTCTCGCAGCGTCGCCCGGTCATCCAGACGGGAGCGGCCATCCCAGTAGACCGGGTCGTTGCGCAGCCGGCCACTTCCGAGGCCATCCTTCTTGCGGTCTCTCAGGGTCGGGCGGTCATCAAGGCGCGGGCGATCGCCAAAGACTGCCTGCGCGTGACTGGCCGAGGCCAAAGCAAGCAGGACTCCGGCGGCAACCAGAAGCCGTGTGGCTTTCATCGTGTTCACACTCCCAATGCCGCTCAGGTCAGCGGCGAATCTCCACCGACGATGTGCAGGTCGAGCCCCGGATTCATCCAGGCTTGGTCTGCTCTTGCAAGGAACCGTGAGACGCCCCCACCTGGTTCCCCAGCGCCGAATAACAGCGCGCCCTGGACCGGTTCCCCACGGCAATCGGTTATGATCCGGTGCGGCTCAGGCGGCGTCGCCGCCGCCCGAATGAGAAGACCAGGACACCCAGGAACATGACCAGTCCGATGAAAATGGCGATATTGGCGAAGGGCTCGCCGGGCAGAGCTTTCGGGCCTGTGGCATAGTAAACCAGCCCCGAACCCAGGGCGCAGAAGCCCAACAGGGCGGCGCTCCAGATGTAGATCCACTGAAACGCCGACGCCACGGCCTCGAGATCGAAGCCGCCGCTGTCCCGCATCTTCCTGGCGTCTACCCCGTCCTCAAGCCGGGTCTCGAAATGCTCGGCGAGATCGGACATGATCCGATCGAGTTCACCCTCGAGTTCGCCTTGCCTGACCATGCTGATGAAGAAAGGTGAGAAGACCTGGGGGTAGCGGCTGAAAGCGGTGGCCAGGGTGCGGCCCATCTCCACGTCGCTGCGAACCTTATCCAGGATCTCGCGCATAAGCGCGGAACCTGTCTGCTCGCGAAGGGCCTCGAAGATATCCAGGATGTTCACCTGGGCGTGCATGAGGCTGGCGAACTGGCGGCAGAACGCGGCCATGTCGGCGTTGCTCACCTGGCTATCGGCTGTGGGCACTGCGGACACCCCCTGAGGCGGGAAGAAGATCGCCGAAAAGTTGCAGCGACGGACAGTTCGTCGGGGATGTGGCTGCTTCCTTCAGGGCCGGAGCCGTCATCCGGGCAGGAGCCGCTCGCGCAGGGCATTGAGCGCCGCCTGGGTCTCGCGGTGACCGGGGTTCACCGCGAGTTCCAGCTCCATCTCGGCCATGGCATTGGGGAGCTCATTGCGCTTGAGGTAAATGACAGCGAGATTATAATGCGCGCCGGCCTGTGTTGGGTTGATGTCGAGCGCCTTCAGGAGAGCGCTCTCGGCCTTGTCGAGATGCCCCAGGGCGTTTTCGGCAGCCGCGAGGTTCAAGTACGCGCGCGCCTCGGAAGGCTTCAGTTCAATGACGCGCTGAAACTGTTCGATAGCTTTGGTATGCCGTCCCGCCATGTGGTACACGAGGCCGAGATTGTGCAGGGCGGGTATGTGGGTCGGGTCTGCCTCAATGACTTCGCGCAGCAGGCGCGCGGCTTCCTCGTGATTGCCGCGCCGCATTGCTCGCATGCCGGCACGGTACTTTGCGGGAGTCGAACGGGGTTCGCGCTTCCTGAAAAGCCGCATGGCAGACCCCTTCCGTGGCGGTTTGCCGAAGTATAGCAGAGCGCGAATTGCGGGGTCAAACAACGGGGGAGCAGGGGGAGCAGGGGACCAGCATCGGTCCTGAGGGATGCGTGTCGGCCTCCCATGTCGCTCCGCGGCCTTTGGGGCAAGGGCTGAGGGTGAAGGCCACGCGGAAGGCGAATGCCCCCCAGCGCACACACATCTCTCAGACCCGATGCGCATACGTGAGGACAGCCCAAGGCCCACAGCCCCGCGCCTCGCGTGGCAGTCTACTTGGTCCTCGTCCGGAGGACGGACGGCCCAAGGCCCACAGCCCCGTGCTTCAGCGCGGGGCCTCCCCCGGCGGCCGGCCTTTCGCCTCACAGCCCGCGGAGTGGAGCGAAGCGGAACGGAACCTGTGGAATCGGCTGGAACGTGCCCGGCGGGCAGGTACAGCTCCGTCTCCCGCCGAAACAGCCCACGTTGCCACAGCTTGCCCTCGGAGGGGCGTCCATGATCCGTCTCGCCGCCGTCACCCTCGCGCTGACTGCCGCGCTTGCCGCCAGTGCTGACACAGAAGGCCCGGCAATGCCCCGGAATCTCCTGGCTAATCCCACCTTTGAGTTCCACGCATTCGGCCCGCACCGCACCGGGCGCGCTGATGGCTACACGTCGCGCAATGTCGCATTCTGGAATACCGAAGCCTGGGGCGACATCACGGTCATCCGCGAATCCCACGCGCCGGAGGAAATTCGCCCCGGTTTCTCCGCCGGTAATCTCGTGTCGATCCAACCAGGCAAGCGATTCTGGCAGTTCTTCACCTTGCCCGAAGCCGGTCTCGCACACGGGGAGTCCCTGAGTCTGCTGGCCTACGGCAATCAGCCCGCGCCGGGGGCACTCAAGGCGAGCGTGCGGCTGATGAAACTGGACAGCGAGGACGGCACGTGGAACCCGAAGGATTTTGGGATGCCCCGCGATGAGACTTTCCCCAAGCACTCTCGGGGTGAACTGGTGGTGGCGCGCAGCCACGATGCCACCTCGGACCGGGTGGGGCCGGTGGAGCTGCGCATCGAGAACGCAATGATCGAGGGCAAGGTCACGATCGGGCCGGACTCCCACTCGGATGACATCAACACGGTGGGGATTGAGGTGCTGTTCGAGAACACCTCGGCGGATAAGCCGGTGTGGGTCTGGTTCCCGACGCTTTGCGTGGGGCAGACTGCACAGGCGCGACTGCTGCCCGGGCGTGAGATGAGGCCTTACTACCGGGGCATTCCGCGGACGATCCAGAAGCTGTGGAAGGGCGAGCCCTTGCACATCATCCTGATGGGATCCAGCATCGACCGGGGCAGCGCCAACCCGCCCATGTACTTGTATGACGAAGACCCAAACTCGCCCACCTTCAAGCAGCCGAAAGCCGAGGGTGCTTTCAACGCGGAGCTCGTGGGCCGACCGGAGTTGGACGGCTACATCGGCTGGTGGCAGCACTACTTCAGCTACGCCGGGCGGCTGCGCCTCGAACTGATGCGTAAGTTCGATCTGCCTGTGAACAAGCTTCTCCTCAACATCATGGCCTGCGACGGATCGTGCGTGGGCGAGGCGCACTCAGGGCTTGCGGACTATTGCTCTCTATCGATCCCGCCCGACGAGAACATGAACGGACACAAGAGGGGCAAGACGTGGCAGGAGCTCTACCCTGACCTGTTTGCACGGCCCGAGGGCCCCCGGCCGGACCTGGTGATCTTCGGCAGCGGCGCCAACGAGAAGACCGACACCCCGGATGAGGTGGCGGTGTTCGAGGGCGCGATCCGGTGGATCCAGCGGCATTATCCGGACACCGAGTTCCTCTTCTGCATGTTCCAGAACTATGGGACCTACACGCCGAACACCGCAGACCTGATGGCTCTGAGCATGCGCTACCAGATTCCGTTCCTTGACTACGGCAAGGTGTCTGACGACCTGGTGCGCTGGTGCAACCGTTACGCACTGGTTCCGAAGGACGGGCATCCCCAGGCGGCGGCGCATTATCTGTGGTTCAAGCAACTGGAAAAGGCCTTCGAGTGCTGGGACCCGATCGAAGCCGGGCAGGCTCAACTGCAACTTCCCGCGCGCGTGCACCCGAACACGTACGGGTGGGAAGGGGACATGATCACTTTCGGGCCGGAGAGCCCGCGCCTCCGGGGAAACATGTTCGTGTTCGAAGACACCGCCATCAACTGCTGGGGCAGTGTCAATGGTGACCCGGTGCCTTACGTCGACGGCGAGAAACAAGCCTCGCGGCGCAGTTCGCCCAACCGCGATGTGCGCAACTCCCTATTCCGCTACGGCCGCGCAAGGCTGGGCGACCGGCATATCCTGGAACTCGTCGGTCCCGAAGCAAGACTGACATACGTGGATGCAAAGGTCTGCCCGGGACGCCGGTTCTTCCCCGTGGACCACCCGCTATGGGACTTGCAGGGCCGCCAGATTGAGCCCTTCGCATCCCAGTGGGGAGCGCCATGCGGAGACCGACAGGCTGTGCTCTCCGAAGGGCAGGCGGTGGAGATCGATGTGGTGGCTACGGACCTGTCTGTGGCCTGGGTGGATGCGCCGGATGGCGGCACGATGCGGGTGCTTGTGGATGGAGCGGAGAAGGCAGTCATCGAGGCGAACCAGCCGTATATGGACACGACCGGTGTCGCCCATTATCTCGAAAACCGCCGCGGCATACTGAATCTGCCCTACGGTCTGCACCGGGTGCGGGTGGAAGTGACCGCCGGAACGGTTCCGCTGCTGGGGCTGTTCGCGTATGATTCCAGGCCGAACCTGTCCAATGAGCGCCGCGTGCGGGGCATCGCGACGGCCGGAGAGACTGTGCGGTTCACGAGGCCATTCAAAGCGCGTCCTCTGGTGCTGTGTGACGGAGGACTGGTAGTCGAGACCGAGGATTCCGGCCCGGATTTCGTCACTTTCAGTGGAGAGGGTACCGGCGCTTTCGAGGCGGTGGGGGAGTAGGGGAGGGCGGCCTGCCCCCTTTGCGCCCTCTTCTTCGCGGTGAGGCAGCTCAGAATGAGGGGGAAGGCGACGGCAAAGGCGTTTTGGTCGCGTGGGGCGGGCGTCTCGCCCCCGGCCGTCCCTCCAGATGCAAACGACCTACAACGGGGCCGGATAGGGTCCCGCCGGAACCGCTCCGCGGTGTTGTGTCCCCGAACGGCAGTGTGTTCGCGCGGGTGGGGACACATGACACGGCGCTGGGAACGGCGATCCGCCTACTCCCCTGCCAGCCGGCGCAGTTCCTCTACGGCCCCGCGGTAGCCTTCGGGATGCTTCACAAACCACGAGCCCGTGACGATCACATCCACCCCGGCGTTGATCACCAGTGGCGCGGTGCGCGAATTGATCCCGCCATCGACTGAGATCAAAGTATCCAGACCCATCCGGTCGATGGTCTGGCGCAGGAGTTCGATCTTGCGCAATGAGCCGGGTATGAACTCCTGGCCTCCCGCCCCGGGCTCAACGCTCATGACCATCACCATGTCCGCGGCAGGCAGGATAGTCTCCAGCTCGGCCAGCGGCGTGGCGGGATTGTACACGATCCCCGATTTCACACCCAGGCCGCGGATGCGCTCGAGAAGGCGTACCGGACGCGGGTCGACTTCGGCCTGGAACATGATGCTGTCCGCGCCGGCACGGGCGTAGGCCTCGATCTGCGCGTCCGGGTTGGCGATCATCAGGTGGACATCGAAAGGCGCATCAGTCACCTCGCGCAGGGACTTGATCACGATCGGACCGTAGGTGAGATTTTCAACGAAATGGCCGTCCATGCAGTCGAAGTGGACCCAGTCAGCGCCGGCGTTCACGAAGTCCACGACTTCCTGGCCGAGCTTGCGGAAGTCGGCGGCCAGGGTGGATGGAGAGATCTTGATCAAGGCAGGCTCCTCTTCGGCAGGTGAGTGGCCGGATGATCCGGCCTTTGACTCCCTTCCAGCGCGGGTGTAATGTATTGCAGCCCGAGACGGCCGGCGGCGCCGTACAGCCGGGCAAAGGGCTATTCTCCAAAGCTGCGCCAATCCCTGCCTGATGAGATGAGACCGTTGGCCGAACCAGCTATCAGAGAAAGACCCGTGGTGCGCGAGCAAACCATCGACCCCATGCTGCTGTCGGTGGCAGTGGTGTGGGGGCTGAACCCGGTGGCCAATAAATGGGTCCTGGAGGCCATGGGGCCCGCGGGGGTGCTGGCCTTTCGCTATGTGGGCTGCACGCTTGTGCTGCTTTGGGCGGCCTGGCGCATCAACGGCCGACAGGCTTTCCGTGCATCCACGCCGCCGCTGACCATGTGGATCGTCGGGGCGTTGGTGGGAGCCCAGCAGCTCATGTACATCTACGCGCTGGACTGGACCACGGCCAGCGAAGGCGCACTGCTTATCAGTGTGGCGCCCATCTGGACGGCGCTTGCGGGTGCTGCGCTGGGGATGGAGCGCATCGGCGGCGCTAACTGGCTGGGGATCTTCGCCGCGGCAGGTGGTGTGGCCCTGCTGGTGATGGGCGGCGAAAAGGCGGGTGCGGAGGCGAGCCACCCGCTCGCCGGGAATCTCCTGATGCTCCTGTCTTCGCTCCTGTATGGCGGCGGCATGGTCTACCTGAAGCGCGTCATGGATCAATATGAGCCGGTGCGGGTGATGGCCTGGGCGTTCGTGTTCGGCTCGTTCATGGTGATCCCCGCCGGGTACGGGCAACTTGTGGGCGCGGATTGGTCGCAGTTCAATGCCGCCCTGTGGGGCGCGATGCTGTACTCAGCGTTCCTGTCCGGCGGGTGGGGAATGGTGGTGTGGTATCGGACGATCGCGCGAACCACGGCGGCACGGACGGCGGTGTACCAGTATCTCGTGCCGGTGGTTGCGCTTGTGGGCGCGTGGGCGCTCCTGGGCGACCGCCTTCTGCCCCTCCAGCTGTTGGGTGCGGCAATTGTCATACCGGGGCTCATTCTGGCACGACGGCCGGCACTCGGGGACCCGTCTGATTGACCGCCATTCCGACCTGTGCTATAGTCAACCTGCGCGAATATACGTTCGCATAGGCGTTCAACTGAGGACCTGAACCAGCAACCGATGGATTTCTGGCAGGCGATCATCGATACACTCCGTCACGTCAACATCATTGACGTGATAGACATAACCCTCATCGCCTATATCCTCTACCGGATTGCGGTTGCGGTGCGCGGAACCCGCGCCGTATCGCTGATCAAGGGGATTGCGCTCGTACTGGCGGTGTTGTGGGCCAGTCAGATTCTGCCTACTTTCAATTGGATCATCCGCGGCGTACTCCCCACCGGCGTCATCGCCCTCATCGTCATTTTCCAGCCCGAGCTGCGCACGACCCTGGAGCGTCTCGGACGTGGACGCCTCTTGCAGTTTCGCCTCATGGATTCGCAGCAGACGGAGCGGGTCATCAATGAGGTGCTGGACGCCTGCGAGGACTTTTCAGCAAGGCGCATCGGTGCTCTTATCGTGATGCAACGCGATGCACAACTGATGGAGATCACTCGCACGGGGAAGACCATTGACGGGCTGGTGTCTTCCGAACTGCTAAGCACATTGTTCGCGCCACGCAGCCCCCTGCACGACGGCGCGGCCGTGATTCAGGAGAACCGGATTGTCGCTGCCGGCTGCGCACTGCCGCACTCGGAGAACCCCGGGCTGTCGGCAACAACCGGCATGCGTCACCGGGCTGCGCTTGGGCTGTCGGAACGCACCGACGCCGTCTGCGTGGTGGTCTCCGAAGAGACCGGGTACATGTCGCTTGCGGTGGAGGGCACATTGAGCCCCGGTTTGGAGCGCATCCAGATGATGGAGCGTCTGCTGTCGCTGTTTGAGTCTGACCGTCGACAGTCCAGCATTTTCTTCTGGCGCAAATGACCTCGGGACCAGCCGCGGCAGACAAGAGCTCAGCGCGTCTGCGCAGACATGACGGAGACCAGAAGCAATGTGGCGTGCGCTGTATCGGGCAATCCGGCATGAGCTCGGGCTGAAACTGCTGTCTCTCCTGGCGGCGATCGCCCTGTGGCTGCATGTGATGAACACCGAAAATCCGTACCGCGGAGCAACACTGTCCTGCGCGGTGCGGCCCTTCAACGTGCCGGACGGCCTGGAGGTCACCAAGATCCGCCCGGAGACCATCGAGGTGCGCGTGCAGGGCAGGCTCAGCGCGCTGGACCGCACCCAGTTGTCTTCTCTGCGGGCGATGGCCGACCTGTCCCACGGTAAGCCGGGCCGCAATGAGGTGAAGCTGTACGTGGCCGGTCTCCCGGACCGCATCACCATCGAATCACAGGAGCGTGACACTGCCCAGATCTGGCTGGATCATCGGGTCGCCGAGCGCTTCGAGGTGAAGCCGGTGATCGTCGGCAAACCGATGGAAGGCTCTGGGCTACTGTCTGATGTGATCGTGGATCCGGCGCGGGTTCGCATATCGGGATCATCCGAGGCGATCGAAAGCGTGGCTTCCGTGGTTGTTCGAGTGGACATAACGGGCATGTCGGCCAAACAGACGGTGACCCGTCGGGTGGAGGTGCTGGATGCCCGACAAGCCTCGGTGCGAGGGGTGACGGTGACGCCACCGCAGGTTCGGGTGGAGTTGCCGATCTATCGGGTCACAACGAAGGAAGTGCCCGTTCGGGCGCGCATTGGTGCTCCCATGGCGGGCTACACCTTGTCCGATGTACGCACCAGTCCTGACACGGTGACCCTGAAGGGCCCGCCGGAGGCCCTGCGGGCAATCACCGAGATCACGACTGAGTGGCAGAGCATCCGGGACCTGCGGACAACGAAAGCGTATAGGGCGCCTTTGGTCATTCCGAGCGGTGTGTGGCCGCTGGATGACGTCCGCAGCGTACTGGTGCGAGTGTCCGTCCGACCTGTTGCGCCGACGACTCGTCAGGTGCCGTCGGACGAGGACGGACAGACCAAGCCCGATGACCTGAAGGCAGGCGAACCGCGCGCGCCTCAGGCGACTGAGCCTGAGGAGGATCAGCCCGCTCCCGTCATCGACAGGCCTGGTGTGCGGAAGCCCGACACGCCGTCGCAGGATGAGACAGCGACGGAACGCACTTGGAACCGCACTCGCTCCGGTCCCGGTGATCTGACCGAGACAGGAGGTGACCGGCCCCAGAAAGGACAGTAGCACAGACCGCACCACGCGGGCCTGCGCAGTGCGCAGACCCATTCACTGCAGCTCCATTTCTCATCTGACTCCTGGATCAGGCTACCGGTCTAAGCAAAGGGGGGACTATGGTGGCCAGAACGTCGATCTCCGACGTGCTGGCCCTCCTTGGGGGGCCAGGCCTTGATGACAGTAATGATGCAGTACGCCAGCGTTACAGACAGTTCCTCTTACAGCCCAAGTGGTCTCCACAGGACATCGGCGGATGGATCAACGAATGTCTTGAACTGGGGAGCAGGGCTCGCCCCGAGTTCTACTTCGCACTGCAGGACCTTGTCGTAAGCATTGGCGTCCAGTTCGGCATGGAAGTCGAGTTCGGCTCCTACACCGGTGCAGGGGCGCAGGTGCCCTTTGATGGGCGCTGGCGGACCGCCCAGGGCCACGACATCCTGGTCGAGGTGAAGAGCTCGCCTTGGCCGATCGGCACCTGCAATCAACTGGGGAGCTATCTCGACGCCTATGCAGCCGCAACCGATCAGCGACCCAACCAGGTGTTCGGCATCTATGCCATCGGTGACGGCGATTTCTCGCCGGTGATCGACCAGATCAAGGGCGGCGAATACCGCAATCGGATCAAGGTCATTTCGTTCTGTGACCTCGTGAAGCTCTTTTCGCTGCGCAATCTCCTGGAGCAGCAGATGCCTGCCCGCAGGATACACCAGGTCATCCAGGACCTGCTGCTTCCCTTCGAGAGCGTGAACGTGGGCAGCATCCTGGAGATCATCCAGGGACTGGCTATCGCATCCTTCGGCGAGAACAGCTTGGAGGACAGTGCTGCCTGTGGCCAGTTGCCGCGTGAAGAATGGCGGCGGTCGGAGTTGTTCGATTTCCTCGACGACTGCCAGCCCAACCAGGTGGCCATGCTGCTTGCGTTGTGCTCAGCCCCGGGCTCCGGAATGTCGGCCGAGCAGGTGCTGGAGCGCATGTCGGCACTCGCGCCGGTGGTTCCAGGTCTTGCCAACGAGCAGACCTTCTCAGCCAAGACTCTCGGCGGGACGCGATCGGGGTTCTCGAAGCGCGAACAGCAATTGGGCAAGAACAGCGTGGTCGGATGCCGCAATGGGCACTACTACATCCGCGAGGAATACGCCGAGTGGGTGACGGAGTGGCTCACGCAGGCGAACCTGCTGCCCCTTGCGGTTGACCTAACGCCCGAACTCGGCGGGCTCTTTGCCGATGCTCCGGGTGCCCCGGCGTAGGCGGCGGTCAGTCGCCAAGGACCTCGCAGGCGTTGACAAGTGCCTCGTGATCCGGATCATGGCGGGCATAATTGGCCAGCGCTCTTGCCGGACTCTGGTTGGCGTAGCAGTACAGGCACCCCGCAGTGCAAAGGTCATAGGCGCCAATGTCCACCGACCGGTGACACCCGCAGCCCGGGCGGCTGGGTGCCGGAGGAACGCGCTCCGGCAGGTGAGCGCCTAGCCGGATGAGCCTGGCGGGATCGACGCAGTGCGCCTTCGCCACCGGGCCGGACAGCAAGTCCGCGTTACAGCACGCGGCAAGCGAGAAGCCGTGATCCGATGCGATGCGAGCCATTGCGAGTGCGAGATCGAGACGTTCCTGCACACCTGGCTCACGGTACTCCACGCCTGCTGCGCGGAATGTCTGCCGCTGCCGGCGGTACGGCGACATGAAGCTGAAGATACAGGCCCGTGTGGCTCCCTCAAGCTGCCGGGCGAGACGGCAAAAGCGCGCGAGGGTCTCGGCAGCCCCGATCTCCGGCGTGAGAACGATGGGGTCGAACCGCCAGACCAGTGCGTCGGTGGAGAACCGGCTCGAAAGCTCGCGGGCCTGTGCCACAGCTTCACAAGCCGCCTGAACCCGCGGCTCGAGTTGTGCCGGGTAGTCGTTGATCGTCATCTGCACGTAGAAAGGATACTGCGCTCGAATCTCATCGAGACGGGGCATCAGGGGCCCGAGGTTACGCGTCCACAGAACCATCCCGCCCACGTCTTCCGGGCGCAGGCTCACGGTCATCCACTGGCGCGTGAACGGATGTCGGTACCGGCAGAATCCCGCGGAGATTCGCCGCATGAGCCACTCTGAATACAGAGCGGGGATGTCCGTGCGCCTGCTGGCTGAGATAATCTGGCCGGGCATGCAGAGTGCCTCCGCGAACTGCGCTTGTATGCAGTCTACACCACCGGCCGCAACAATACCACGCCGGCAGGTCCGTGGACGTGGACGGCGAACCTGCCCGTATTGAGCCACGTCATCCTGAACTGAAGAGGCCCACGACTATGCCGAGTATCGTCCAGCCCGCGCGCCAGATCCCGGTTGTAGCTGACGTCGATGTGTGTGTCATTGGGGGCGGGCCGGCGGGCCTGCCGGCGGCCATCGCTGCCGCGAGGCAGGGCGCCAGCGTTGCTCTGGTTGAGATGCATGGCTTTTTCGGGGGCATGGCCACGGCGGGTTTCGTGGGGCCGATCCTCGGTCACACCGCCAGTCGCTCGAAGATACCCGTGGTGGGCGGCATCCCGCGGGAGATGTGCGAGCGGATGGCTGCCATCGGGCAGGCCGTGCCCTGGGAACAGGCTCTCGCGATGTGGGGTGTGCCCTTCAATGCCGAGGGCTACAAGATCATCGCGGACCGCATGATCCGTGAAGCCGGGGTGAAGGCGCTGCTGCACGCCTTCTTCGCCGACAGCGTGGTGGACGACAACCGCATGACCCACGCCATCATCGAGAGCAAGTCGGGCAGGCAGGCCATCAAGGCCAGGGTGTTCGTGGACGCCACCGGCGATGCCGACGTCGCTTATCGTGCCGGAGCGCAGTGCACCAAGGGAAGGCCCGCTGATGGCAGGCCAATGTCGATGGGCAGCATGTTTCACATCGGCGGTACGGGAACGCTCACAGACGAGACCCGCCAGGCTCTCGTGGCGAAGATGCGGGAAGCCGTGGCGGCGGGCGAACTGAACCTCTACAATTGCAGCCTGGGCGGACATGGCTCCAACCTCAACGAAGGGCAGGCTTCTCTGAATATCACCCGCTTTGGTGGTGACTGCTCTGAAGTTGAGGACCTCACTGCCGGGGAGTTCGCCACTCGCGAGATGGCCTGGAAGGTCGCGGAGCTGTGGCATTCGGTGCCGGGCGGGGAAGGTCTTTACATCCAGGCTACCCCGGCCCACGTGGGCACCCGGGAATCCCGGCAGCTTGTGGGCGAACACAGGATCACCGGGCAGGACGTCGTGGATGCCCGGAAGTATGATGATTCCATCGCGCGGTGCGGGTACTGGATCGACATTCACTGCCCGCTGGGGCTGGTGGAGCGAGGCAGCGTTCACCTTTGCTCGGTCAATTGCAGCCGCAAGGAATGTTATATGCTCACCGAGTACGCCGACCAGCTGCCCGATGAGCTGTACCCGCCGGACGGCGAGTGGTTCGACATCCCATACCGCACGCTGGTGCCCAAGGATCTCGACGGTTTGCTGGTGGCCGGTCGCTGCATCTCGGCAGATCACCAGGCCATGGCCGCCATGCGCGTGATGGCGCCCTGCATGGCCACCGGGCAGGCAGCGGGTACGGCGGCTGCGATGGCCGCCCTGGCGCAGATCAGGCCAAGGAGCGTGGATGTGTCTGCGCTCCGCGCGACGCTTGCCGGGACAGGAGCGCTGGTCTGATCCAGCGCGACGGTTCATCGAACAGGAGCATTTCATGGTTGCTGACACGATCAGGCACAGGGGCCTGGTGATCGTTCACACCGGAGACGGCAAGGGCAAGACTACCGCCGCCCTGGGGCTGGCCCTGCGCGCCGTCGGGCATGGGATGCGGGTGCGGATGGTTCAGTTCCTGAAAGCGCAGGACGCCGGCGAGCACAAGGTCGCCCCTCGGCTGGCGCCGGAGCTTCAGATCGATACGCTGGGCACCGGTTTCGTGGTCGGCGAATGGCAGCCCGCCGACATTGCGGCCGCTCGCGAGGCCTGGGATGTGGCCAGGCAGGCCATCGCTTCGGGCCAGTGGGATATGGTGATTCTGGACGAGATCACGTATGCCCTGAATGCCGACGCCGTGACGCAGGACGAATTGCAGACGGCGCTTTCTGAACGACCCGAACAGGTGACGGTGGTCATCACCGGGCGCGATGCTCCGGCGGCCCTGATGCTCGAAGCCGACCTGGTTACCGAGATGGTGAGCGTGAAGCACCCTTTCAGCAGGGGCATCAAGGCGCAGCGGGGGATCGAGTTTTGAGGCTCTTTCCCGACTGGCATCCGCTGGCTCCGCATCTGGCGTTGCGTGAGTACGTGCGCGAGCTGGAGCCTGAGTTCTCCCTCCTGTTCCGCGGACACGAGGCCCCGACGCAGTGGGCACAGGGTCTGCGGGCGAAGCTCCGTGACCTGGCCGGCTGGCCTGAAGAGCGTTGCGACCTGCAGGTGCGCGAACTGGACGTGACCCGATGTGAGGGGTACGCGCGGTCGCGGCTGGTCTACACGGTGGAGCCTGGGGTTGACGCGGTTGCGTGGCTCTGTGTCCCCCACGGGCTGCAGGAGCCGGTTCCGGCCGTGATCTGCGCACACCAGAGGGGGCCAGGCCGGGACGAAATCATGGGCCTGACCGGGTTCCCCGATCCCCGCCGGGGTCACGGACTCGCAGAGAGTCTTGCGCAGGCGGGATATGTGGTCCTGGCGCCCGATGCCCGATGCTTCGGCGAGCGCCTGGGCGATGAAGCAGGCCTTGCAGCGGCTGGAGCGGTTCTCGGGACCCCGCTGGCAGGTCGGCAGGCGTGGGACCTGAGCCGCGCGGTGGATGTCCTCCTGGAACGCGCCGACGTCCGGACAAGACGGCTGGGTCTGGTCGGCTTCGGGATGGGTGCCAGACACGGACTCCTCACGGCGGCCCTCGACGACAGGCTCTATTGTACCGCGCTATGCGGCGGCCTGACCACTCTGCGCGAGGTGTTGGTGGCGGGCAATTGCGTGGATGGCCTCATCGCAGCGGGGGACCTTCTCCCCGGGCTGCTGCGCTGGGCCGACCTGGACGATGTTGCGTGCCTTGTGGCTCCCCGAGCGCTGATCGTGCTGCAGCCTTTGCCTGATGTTGGGGTCCCGGAGGCCGGAGCGCGGGAGTTCGCCGAGCGGGTAGCCGCGGGTTTCGAGGTTCTCGGCGAGCAAGTGAAGCTGGAAGTCCGGTTGGAGGCCGCCGACACGCTGGACTGCCCGGCGGCGATTGCTCGGTTCTTCGACGACTGGCTGAAGCTCCCGGAACCCGAAGGGCAGCAGTAACTGTCTAACAAACCAGCCCGAGGGGGAACGCGTGTTCTTGCTCGGGCATACTCCGGCCGTGGGAAAGGATGTCGCCCGTGCGTTTCCACCGAACTGCCCTGATTCTCGCCCTCTCATCCGTGGCATTGTGCGCCTGTCTGAGCCTGAGCGGCTGCGCGGGAGGTCTCGCGGGACTGCTGCTATTAGACAAGTGGGAAGAGTGGTTCGATGATGGGAGCGAAGACCCATTGGATTACCGCGTCTTCGTGGACGGGTATGACATCGTCTCTTCAGCAACAGCCAGCGGGATTCTGGACCTGCGCGGCCTGGAGCCACGCGACTACCTGATCACCGTCTCGCGTCCACCGGAGCTGCGCCGCGGCCTTCAGGCAGTGGTCACCGTCGCGTCCAACGGCCGGGTGGACCTGCGCAACGAGAACCTGTTCGAGGGCGGGACGATCAGCGGCAAGGTGCGCCGCGATACTTCCACCGGAGCGCTTCTGCCTGGCGTGCGAGTGATTGCGATCAAAGACGGCGCCGCGCTGCTTGCAGGCGGGAGAGCACCCATCTCAATCCCGCCTCAGACCAGCGCCATCAATAACGTTGAGTACATGATCGGTTACACGAACGACAGCGGCGAATACAGGCTGGGCCCGGCGGAGTTCGGCAACTGGCTGGTGTTGGCGACGCAGGCGGGGTTCACGGCGGACGTGGCCTACACGTCGGTCCGTTCCGGAGTAAACGGCACGGCGAACCTGGTGCTGGAGACGGATGGGAGTGTGCAGACGGGGGTTGTGACGGGTTCAGTCTCCTCTGGAGCGACCCCGCTGGACAGCCCGCTGATCACCGCGTTTCTCGACGCACCGTATGTGCCGCAGATTCCTGCCGATGTGCGCAATGAGGTGCGCAACCAGTCCGGCGCTAATCTTCCCGCGGGGGACTGGTTCGAGTTCGACACGCTGACAACGATTGCCCCGGGAACCCGGAGCTACGCGCTTACACTCCCCGTGGGGACCCACAGCATCGAGGCCTTCGCGTTCCGATACATCGCCGACAGCGCGGACGCGGTGGTAACCTCAGGCGGTGCGGCCGTGCTGGACTTTGCATTGCGGCACAGGTAGGAGTAGGAGCGGTCGGCGGCTGCTGCGAGGCTCGCCAGAGACTGCAGGTAGCCGCTTGGAGAACGCCCGGCACAATCGCAGAGGGCCGTTCCCGACATCGGGAGCGGCCCTCTTTCTTTGCGCGTTCGATTGGAGCTCGCAGACTATCCGCGCCGCGACCTCATCTTGAAGGACTCCCAACCCTCGAGGCCCCAGCGCCACCATTCCGGTGGGATCTGTAGATCCTTGAGGACCGAGAGCTGCTCGTCGCCGGCCGGGTCATCCATGCTTGCCGCTAGAACGATCCCCAGCAGGTACCGGATGTGGTCCGCGGATCGGCCGGCGGGTCGCTTCTTCACGTACTCACGCAGTTCCGCAAGCTGGTCCACGCTGCCCGGCAAAGTCAGGTCCTCGTTCTCACGAAGCGCGCGCTGGATGTCGATGTCCACGATGTTCGCGGCGCGCAGGGCCCGGATCTCGAGCTTGGCGGCCTTGGTCGCGGCGGCGAGGGCTGTGTCGGCGTAGCCTCCGGAGCCCACTGTTTCGCGGCGCCGCCACAGGGACATGACCTCGCGCCAGGATGTGTTCACCCCGCGCGCCCCGGTGCGGTCGCGCAGCTCCATTTCCACCAGGAACAGGCGGGACCAGGCCACGCGGGCCATCACGCCCTGTGCGCCACCTTCAATGGCCTGGATCATGCTGCGGCGCACCGTCTGCAGTTGCTCGACGGAGAGTTGCTTCGGATCCTGCTGGAAGTACGTGGGCACACCGCGACCAAACTCGCTGCTCGTCCCCAGGGGGTTGGTGCTCGCGAGAGCGACGCCGCCCGCAAGAGCGTCCTGGGTGATGGTGTTGGTGCTCAGGTACTGGGGCTCGTAGATGACCGGCAGCGAGCCTTCGCGGTGCAGGATGGACAGGGCTGCGAGCCAGACCTCGGGCGATGGGGAGCTCATCCAGGTACCAAGCGGAAGTTCCCCGTCCGGGTCCTCTTTCAGGTAGTTGACCAGGTTGGGCATGAGGTCGCCGCCGCTGTACTGCGGACCCTTCGCCTGCTGGCGGGCGATCTCATTGACGACTTCCTTGATCCGCTCAGCGTTGGGCTTCCAGCCGTCCGCCATGATCTTCTCCGCCCGGGCCAGCATGTACTCGGACATCGCGGGAGCCGGGAGCGCGGTGTAGACCACCGCGAGATCCAGCACGTACTGCACCTGCGGCCGGAAGTCCGGGTCGGATTCCTTGTCGATGAAGCGCTGGTATTCGTCATGCGCAGACCGTGCAAGCTGGTCGATGCTGTAGACCTTCTTCAGCTGCATGAGGAAGGGGTCGAAGTCCTCGGGCTGCTTGCCGCTGGTGTAGCGCAGGTCGGCCCAGCGCTTGGGCAGGTCCTCGCGGCCGACGTAGGGCACGTGCACCATCGCGTGGCCCACTCGGCGGCCCATCTGGTTGATGTGCCCGTAGTCGGTCAGCTGGGCGAAGACGTGGCCCTGCGGCGCAACTCCGCGAATGATCCCGTTCGGAATCGGCGGCCGTTCGTCACCCGCAGGCGCGGCGCCGCCCATGCCACCGGCCATCCCACTCGGCATCCCGGGCATGCCGCCGGGCATTCCACCGGGCATGCCGCCGGGCATTTCCATGCCTCCGCCCATGCCTGCTCCAGCCGCCGCACCGCCCGCAAGCGGCGCCGCCGGCAACCATCCGGCCGGATCTCCACCAGCGGAGGAGGCGGCTCCCATCCCCGCACCGCCCATGTCGCCGCCAGCCATTCCGGGCATGCCGGGACCCATCATCCCTCCGGGCATGCCGGGACCGATCATCCCTCCGGGCATGCCGGGACCGATCATCCCTCCGGGCATGCCGCCAGGCGGAGCGCCCGCGCCAGCCCGAGTCGCAGGGGCGCCGGCTTCGGGGTCGCTTCCTTTGCCGCCCTCAACCTGGGGCTCGGCGAAAACGTCGGCACCCATGACAAGAATGGCCGGGAGCTCTTTCAGGAACTGCTCAGGGACATCGTCAAGCCCCTGCTGCATCTCTTCCAGGCCGGGCTCCACGCGCACATACTTCACCCAGTAGCGGCCCTTCAGGTAGTCGGCGATGTGGGATTGCTCGAGAATGCGCTGCACGAAGGCCTTCTGTCGGCTTGGTGCATCCGGGTTCGGGCGCGCATTGGGGTCGCCCGGAGGCGCGTCGATGTCGAAAGACTCATCGCCCTCATAGAAGACCACGATCCCCGGGTACGCGGTGAGAAGCACCGGGATCTGGTTGGTGGCTTCTTCGGTCGCGAAATTCTGCAGGATCTCGGAGCGAATCTTGTGGATGCGCGGCTCGTACCGCTCCAGGCCGCTGCGCATGTTGGAGAACTGGGTCTCGCGGCGGCTCACCTCGTCGGGCTCGGCCCATGCGGAATTGGCCAGCCGATTCTCGGCGTCATCGATGCGGCTGCGCAACTCGTCGATGAACTTCTCGGCACGCGCCGCGAAGTAGTCGGCCTCGTAATGCTTGCGCAGGTCGCTGAAGGCCTGGGCCGCGTCCAGGAGCAGCTCGATGTCGTCGTGCTTCGGATCGGCCGCGATGGCGCGGACTGCGTCGTCCGCGAGTTTCGCGCGGTTCAGTTTCTCCACCATGATCTCCGGCTGAGCGGCGGAAGGCAGGGGGCTGAGCCGCCGGCCGCCCTGGAAGCTCCAGTACTGCATGAGTCGCGCAACCCGCGCGGGCATGCGGTAGTCGTAACCCGCGAAATTGATGGCTCCAGCAACCTGGGCTTGCGCACCCATGCCGCCTTCAGCGCCCATCATTCCGCCCGCTTCGCCGCCGGGCATCCCAGGGCCCATCATTCCGGGCATTCCACCCATCATTCCGCCGGGCATTCCCGCGCCCATCATGCCGCCCATTTCGCCGCCCTGAGCTGTCGCCGTGGGCTTCGCGCCCCGCGGAGTGAGGGCCGCGCCGGGCAGCCAGTCAGTGATCTTCTCCATGCCCTGCTGGGCACCCGCAGCCGCGCCACCCCCGGCGCCCATCATGCCGCCGGGTGCGCCGGGCATTCCGCCGGGCATCATTCCGGGCATGCCGCCCATTCCGGCTTCAGCGCCCATGCCCATTCCCATGCCCATACTGCCGGCAGCCTGGCCCGAGACCGTGCCTGCCAGGGCGATGGGGAACTGCTGCTGCTGTTCGTCAACGAAGGGGTCCCGGCCGCAGAGCACGAAGGACGGGAAGCTCTTGATCTCCGCATCCAGTTCGGGGCTGGTGACCGCCGCGAAGGGCTCAATGTCGGCAGCCCGTTCCGAGTCCGCAACCTGGATAAGTTTGACCCAGTACCGGTTGCTGCTCACGGCTTCGGAAACCGACTGGGCGTCCAGGAGTTGCTCGAGCTGCATGCGCTGGCGCATGTCCTGGTAGAAGCCCACGAGACCGGGGAACTCGGTGCAGAGCACGGGCACGAGATCCGACGCGCTCTCGTAGCGGAAGGACGGGATCAGGCGCTCTCGCTCGGTCCGGACCGCCTGCCCGGAACTGCCCTGAAGCTCGACGACGCGCGCCAGAAGGTAATCGGCCATATACTGGTTCTGCTGGACCATCCGGGCGCGGCGCGGGTCCACGTTGAGGCCGAGGCTGGGCAGGAGGGTCCGTCCCTTCTCCAGCGCATCCACATAGGATCGCGCCAGCGCCAGGTTGAGGCCCGCATTGTCCCGGTCGCGCTTGAGAGCCGCCGCCCGTGGCACGATACCCGCTGCCGGGTCACCCACTGCGGCCACCGCGAAGCTCATGACCGCATCGGGCGCGGTCTCCTGCGGCCCGACGAAGGACCAGTGGATCATGAGGCGCGCCAGGCGCGAGGGCATCCGGAAGTCGTAACCGGCAATCGCCATTCCGCCGCTGGGAGCCGCGGCTGCGGTCATGCCCATGCCGCCTTCAGCACCCATGCCGCCCGTCATTCCGGGCATGCCGCCCATGTCCATGCCTCCGGCCATGCCCATGCCGACGCCGGTTTGGGTTGTTGCCGGGGCTGCTCCGGCGGGAGTCAGAGACAGACCGGGCAGCCAGTCCGTGGGCTCTTTCATACCGGCCGCTCCGGCGGCTGCTCCACCCATCGCGCCTCCAGGGCCCATCATTCCGGGCATCCCGGCACCCATGCCCATACCGCCGGGCATGCCGCCACCCATCATTCCTCCGGGCATACCGCCCATCTCAGCACCCATGCCCATGCCGGCAGCCGCGCCGCTGACCTGGCTTGCCAGAGCGATGACGTCCTCCTGGAACAGGTCCTGGCCGCACAGGACGATTGCCGGAGCATCCGCAGCGGCGCTTCCGACCTCTTCCTGGAGCTTCTTCAGCAGTTCCTTGTCGGTGATGACGTCCTCGTTGTTCAGGTCCATCATCTTGACCCAGAAACCGGCCGCGGCCATCGGATCTTTGACTGACTGGACGTTGAGCTGCTGTTCCACCCGCAGCCGCTGCCCCATGTTGTTGTAGTAGACAAACATGCCCGGGAAATGCGCGGCCAGAAGCGGCACGAGGTCGGTGGGGCTCTCGTACCGGAAGGACTGGGCGAGGCTCCTCTGCTGCTCGCGGATCTGCGGCACCAGCGCGCCGCCGCCGGGAAGGGTCTCGGCGCGGGCAAGTAGGTAGTCGGCCAGGTACTGATTCTGCTGCAAAGCCCGGGCCAGTGTGGGGTCGGCGCTAAGGTTCAGCCCGGACAGCAATGCTCTGCCGCGCTCCAGGGCGCGGACGAAAGCCTTTGCCGTCTCGAGGGTAAGGTTCGCGTTTTCCTTGTCGGCCTTGAGGCGCTTGGCCATGGCGTTTGTGCCGTTGGCGCTGTCGCCGACGCTCTCCACAACGGAGAGCAGGACCGCTTCGGACGGGAGTTCACGAGTGCCGAGGAAGGCCCAGTGGATCATGAGATGACCAAGGCGTTCGGGCATGCGGTAGTCGTAGTCTGACCAGTAGATGTCCCCCATAGTCAGTCCGCCGCCGGCCATACCGCCCATGCCGCCCATCTCGCCACCCATGCCCATGCCGGGCATTCCGCCACCCATTCCGGGCATTCCGCCGGCCATTCCCATGTCTCCAGCCATACCCATGCCCGGTCCCATCGCACCGCCGGCGGCCCCCGCACCGCCGGAGCCGCCGCTGGGCAGCCAATCCGTCGTCTTCCCGGCCGCCGCGGGTGCTGCTCCCCCGGCAGCTCCACCCATCATGCCCATACCGCCGGGCATACCGGCGCCCATCATTCCGCCAAGCATGCCGCCCATCTCGGCGCCCATTCCCATACCCATGCCCGCGCCCATACCACCGGTTGCCCCTGCAGCCAGGACGATCGCGTCCTCAACAAACATGTCCTGCCCGACGAAGACTAGCGCCGGAGTCTGCCCCTCGGCCACGCCGGCCTCATCCTTGATCTTGTCAAGCGGGTTATCGGGCCCAACCACGTCTTCGTCGGTGACATCGGCCATCTTGAACCAGTACCCGAGAGCCTCCATGCGTGCGCGCACCCGGGGCTGATCCAGGAGTTCGCTGATCTTGGAGCGTTCAGCGCTATTGGCGAAGTAACCCACGGCTCCCGGAAGGTGCTCGGCGAGCAGCGGGACGTGGGAGGTCACCGGGAATTGGTACCTGAAGGAGGGCGCGAGGCGGACCTGCTGCGCGCGCACTTCATTGGCCGGGTATCCGAGGCTCTCGGCGCGGGCCAGGAGATAGTCGGCGAGAAGCTGATTCTGCTGGGCGATACGGGCTCTCTCGGGGTCCTGATCCAGCCCGAGTCCGTCAAGCAGTCCGCGGCCCCTGACCAAGGCCTCGGTGTACGCCTTCCCAAGCTCGAAAGTGGTCTGGGCGTTTTCCTTATTGAGCTTGAGACGCAGGGCCCAACGGTTCACACCATTCTCGCGGTCACCGATGGAGTCGAGAACCTGCTTGAGAACGTTCGCGGGGGGCAACTCCTTGCGCCCCACGAAGGACCAATAGACCATGAAGTTGTGGTCCATCTGGGACCACATGCTGGCGGCGGCAGCGCCACCCATTCCGCCCATGCCGCCCATACCACCCATGCCCATATCCATACCCATTCCGCCGGGCATACCACCCATGCCCATATCCATGCCGCCGGGCATCCCGCCCATCATTCCACCACCGGCTGCCCCGCCGGCCTGGGCGCCACCACCGGGCGTCCATTGGCTGAAGAGGTCCTTGCCGAAGATGACGATTGCCGGGCAGGCTTTCTGTGCCGCGAGGGATGTCTCAACATCGGTGGTCTGCTGGGCGCCCATGCCGCCGCCCATGTCCATCCCGCCGGGCATTCCGGCGCCCATGCCCATCCCCATGCCGGGCATGCCGCCACCCATCATCCCGCCGCCCATTTCGCCGCCCATCATGCCGCCGGGGGCCGCTCCCCCCGCTGCTTTGGCGGCGCGGAGGTCCTCATCGAGGATCTCGCGGATGAAACTCGGCGGGGCTGTGTCCACCGTCACGTCGGCGAACTTGATCCAGAAGCGCCCCTCGATGTCATCCTTGACGCTGTTGATCAACGCGCGCAATTGGGCTTCCTGCTGGGGAGTGGCATAAAGACAGGCAATGCCCGGGTAGGATGAACGTCCCACGGACCAGCACAGAGGCACCAGCGGGGACACCCACTTCGGGGTAGCGCTGACGCCCATGCCCCCCATGCCGGGCATCCCGCCCATACCCATGCCCATGTCCATTCCGGGCATACCCATGCCGCCGGGCATGCCCATCCCAGGCATACCCATACCGCCGGGCATTCCAGGCATCATTTGGGCCTGGGTGGAAGCGGCCACGAGGACCATCAGTACGAGGCCTGCCAACCGAGCGCTGTGACGTACCATCTGTCTGCTCTCCCAGTGCGCGAATAGCTGCTATCGCTTCGCTGTCGGGCACGGTCAAACGGCCCGACCGTACCCCCACGGGTGCATCGGGCGCGACTGCGACAACTTGAACTGACTGGCGGGATAGCCGCTGATCTTGCGGCCTCCCCTCAGTACGAAACGCTGCGTTACTGACTGCCTTGATGGGACAGCAAGAATGTTGCCCCTGCGGCTATCCGGCTCCTCCACCCTCCGCCGCACCGGCACCGGGGCGCCTGGGCGTGCGCCGCTGTCGCCCACCTGATGCCGGGGGCGTCTGACCTGCGGCGCCCGGTGCTACTCCCGGCATTCCGGGGATCTCGCCAGGCGGTCCCGCCTGCACGCCGCCCGGCATTCCGGGCATCCCGGGCATTCCACCGGGCATCGCGCCCGGCATTCCGGGCATCCCCGGCACCTCACCGGGCATTCCGCCGGGCATCATTCCCGGCATCCCCATCCCGGGCATTCCACCGGGCATTCCACCGGGCATTCCTGGCATTCCCATGCCTGCCTCAGGGCCCATCATCCCCGGCATTCCCATTCCCGGCATTCCCATCCCCGGCATTCCCATCCCCGGCATGCCCATTCCCGGCATGCCCATTCCTGCCTCGGGGCCCATCATCCCCGGCATTCCCATTCCTGGCATTCCCATCCCCGGCATCCCCATGCCCTGCATCTGGGCCTGCTGGACCTGTTCGCCGACGATGTTCTTGTGAGCGACCACGGCCTTCCCGGGAGCGGCCTCGATCTTGCCGGGCTCGCCGAGGGTCAAAGGCGTTTCATCATTAGTGTTGCCCATTGTCGGAAAGATGCGCGGCTTGCCACTGGGTGCGACGCGGGAAGACGTGACTGGTTTCTTCCACTCGAGACCGACCTCTTCCAGCAGGCCTTCCCCGATGTAGGCTCGCACGGGCACCGCGCCTTCCTTGAGCACATAGTGGACCTGGGGGTTTACATCAGGACCTGCAAGGTCCTTCTGGGGGATCTCGTAGTAGACCACGCCGACGACGCTCTTGCCCGCCGCGAGTTCGCTGGCCCGCACGAACAGAGAGCGCTTGCCGGCCCATGCGGTGATGGGGGACGCGGCGAGGCCCTTCTTGTCGTTGGTGGAGAGCATGAGGCGCACTGTTTCGGCATTGACGGGGATCGCGGCATCCTCGCGATTCGTCAATTTGACCACGTAGGCCCGGGCCTCCACAGTTTCCTCACGGCTCAGCTTCAGGACTTGGTCCAGGAGATTGCCGCCCGCCGGCGATGCGGACAGCCCGAGGTCGATCATCCGATCCTGCAGGCCAGGGTGGTTGATGTCCAACGGGTCGTTGGCGTCCGCCGGGAAGAACTGGACCCCGACCTTCGGGGGTTCAGGCTTGTTCTCTTCCTTCTTTTCCGCGTCCTGGCCGGCTGCAATGCCGAGGCAGAAGGCGGTCAACAGAACAAGAAGCACGGACCTCATAGCAGGGCCTCCCGAAGCAGCCGCTCAGGGGCTGGGTTCGCCAATGAATCATGTTGAAAGAATAGCAGTAATCGCATCAACTGTCCAGCAGCGGCGGAGCTCGGCACCCATGTTTCCCTTCCCAGATACAGTCAGTATGCTCCCCGGCCGCCGAGCACCGCAGGGACCGTTTTCAGCAGAATGGTCAGATCGAGCCAGATCGACCAGTTTCGGATGTAGTAGAAGTCGACTTCGATATTATCCCGCAAGGGCACGTCCTTGCGGCCGAGTATTTGCCACAATCCAGTCAGGCCGGGCTTCACATCGAGCCGGCGGCGCTGCCAGGGCTCGTATTCCGCGACGATCTGGGGCATTTCGGGCCTGGGGCCGACCAGGCTCATCTCCCCGCGCAGAACGTTGAACAACTGCGGCAGTTCATCGATGCTGAACCGCCGCAGCCAGCGTCCCACCGGGCCGACACGGGGGTCATCTGCGCTGTCAGGCGCCTCCGCGTACGGGTCGGCGTCGCATTTCATAGTGCGCAGCTTGTATATCGTGAACGGTCGCCCCCGGTAGCCCACGCGCTGCTGGCGGAAAATCACGCTGCCGCCTGTCTCCCAGTGCACAGCGACAGCCGCCAGCAGCATGACGGGTGAAAGCACAACCAGCAGGATGGCCCCCGCGAACACATCCATTCCGCGCTTGATGGCGCACTGCCAGGCCGGGAAGCTTGGCTGCGGCAGCTCGATCACCGGCAGGTCCGCCAGGCCGGAGATCTCGGTATGCCGGGTGAGCACATGCAGGGGGCCTGCCACCAGGTGGAAGACCACCCGCAGGCCCTCGCAGCTCTGCACCGCGCTCATCAGCAGGCCCGGATCGATATCCGGCCGCGCAACCAACACCTCATCGACATCGTTCTCGCGCACGATCCGGGCAAGATCGTCAATGCAGCCCAGGACTGGATAGCCCTCCACCTCCGGCGGTGGATCGGCCACAGCGACGAACCCCACCAGTTCGTATCCCAGGAGATGGTATTCCCGGATACGTCTTGCCACCAGGGCGCCAAGGTCGCCGCAACCCAACACGATGGCGCGTGCGCGCGTCTCTTCGCGCGAGCCCACGGCTTCGGCGTAAGCCCGCAGGAGCGCGCGTGACACCAGGTTCAGCGTCAGGCCCACTGTCCAGAAGATCAGCAGCGTAGCCCGCGAGTAGTCCTTGTGGCTCAGGAATGAGGCCGCCGCCACCAGCAGAACGGCGGTGCTGACGGCCCGGAACACCGCGGTCACCTCGCTGAAAGGCGAGACGAACCGGCGCACCTCGTACAGTCCGAAGCTGTTGAAGGCAATGAACCACAGGCCGGCGATCACAGGCAATGCCGAAACATACATCCACACGTCGTGCCGGATCGGCGCCAGCACGGACGTGGGGACGATAGACCTGATCTCGTAGGCCAGTATCACCGAAAGGCAGCACACGAGCACGTCGCTACCCAGGAGCAGCAGGCGAAAGCGATGATCAAAGGCCATTCGCGGCGACGGCTGGAAGTCCAACATGCATCACGCAACCCGGTTGCGCGGCCGCTTGTCGGAAGACATTGCGCTGCCGGATCAGATCTCCGAGAGCAGCTTGTCGCACGCCTTCTTGACACGGGTCGCGGAAATCTCCGCGGGCAACTGCTTCAGTTCGGCATTGAATATCTCAACACCCAGAAAGTCTCGGTAGCCGATCTTTTTCAGGGCGCCCAGGAAACCGTGCAGGTCGATGATCCCCTCGCCAGGCGTGAGGCGCTCCATGTCTTGCTGCTCTTCCAGAGGTCGGTCGGGCGCGTCATTGAGGTGCACGTGCACCACTTTCTCCACAGGCACAGCCGCCAGTTCGGCTGCGGTCTGGCCGGCGTTGAACCAGTGATAGCTGTCCACCAGCAGGCCCAGATTGGGTTCGCCGATCTCATCTTCGATCTCGAGCAGTTCGGTCATGCGCCACACAACCGCATTCTTCCCGGCGCGGGTGTGGTACGGCGCAACCCATTCCAGCCCGAAGCTGTGGCCATGCTCGGCGATGACCTTCGCGATCTCGCCCCAGCGCCGCATCCATGTCTTGCGGGTCTCGTCGGCATCACCGTCGACGGCAGGCGGGATCCACGTGCAGGTGCGGGTGCAGTTGATCTCGGCGGCGAATGCGGCCTGATCGGGAAGCGCGGTGAGGTGGCGCTGAAAAGTGTCTTCGTCCTGGCGCCATTCCACCCCCATCGGCCAGACGCTGAGTTCCACATTGTACTCGTCGCACAGGCCGAGGAACTCCTCCGCGCCCATCTCGCGGGCCAGTTCGAACCCGGTATCGATGCCCTCATAGCCGAGTTTGGCCGCAAGGCCCAGCATGTCCTCGAAGGACAATGATCCGCCGAGAATGACAGGATGCAGCGACAGCTTCATGGTGGTTTCTCCCTTAGAGAGCGTGTGCCGCGTCGGAGTCAGCCCCGAAACTCCGCGGCCTTCTTGCCCAGTTCGTATGCCGCCTGCAATGCGGACGGTTTGTCGCGCACAGCGCCTTTGGCGAAAACGGACACCGCAACCTCGCCGAGATACGTCCCTTTGAAGTGCCTCACCCACACCTTGACCGGCTCCGTCACCCACCGGAACTCGTTGGGGTCCGGCGACGCGAAAGGCACGATCACTGCCCAGATCTTGCCGCTCATACCCTTATTGAACCAGTCCTTCGTGTAATGGCACGAGAACCGATCTACGAAGCATTTCATCTGGGATGTGACGCCCTGCCAGAAGACAGGGCTGCCGAGGACCAGGACGTCGGCGTCCATGACCCGGTTCAGAACGAGGCGGTGGTCGTCTCCTGCATGGATGTCCACGCGTTCCGAATGCAGGTCGGCCAGCTCCCCGGGCGGGTTTATGTTGTAATCATAAAGGTATAGCTTCTCACACTGCGCGCCAACTTCTTCGGCACCGCGCAGAAACTCGTCGATAAGAATGTCCGTGTTGCCGCCCTTGCGCGGGCTGCCATTGAGCGCGATGACTCGCATTTCCGACCTCCAGTCAGCGGCTCTTCCGAGACATCAGTCCAAGGCCGCAATGACTTCGATCTCCACCTGCGCGCCCAGCGGCAATGCGCCTGCCTGGAAGGTACTGCGCGCCGGCGGATCGTGGGGGAAGTACGTGGCGTAGACCGCGTTCATCTCCGCGAAATCTCCCAGATTCGCCATGAAAACCGTGGTCTTCACAACGTCTCCGAGGCTTGCGCCACAGTCCTCGAGCAAGAGCTTGATGTTCTCAAGCACGCGCGTGACCTGCTCGCGGATGCCTCCTTCGACCATCTTGCCCGTGGCCGGGTCAAGGGGCACGATCCCGGAGCAAAAGAGCAAGTTTCCGGAGCGTACGGCCTGGGAATACGGGCCAACGGCCGCGGGAATGCGCGGCGATGACATGACCTGGCGACCAGACACTTGCGGCACCTCCGTGTTCAGCGACGCACACACAGGGGTCCGACCGTCTCGCGTCGGACCCAGGTGCTTGTAACGAGATCAACAGCAGCCCCGCGGACTACTCGCCTACTTTCGCCCCGCACTCGGAACAGAACTTCGCGCCGGCAGCCAAAGGCTTGCCGCAGTTGGCGCAGAACTTCGCGCCTGCGGGTGACACGGGTGCGGCGCCCTGCGGCGGCGGGGTCTGCTCTTGGTTGCCGGACATTGCTCCACGCAGGGCCTCGGCCATTGCCGCGCCCATGCCCACTCCCGCACCCATCCCCATGCCTGCCGCGGCCATGCTGTCGCCGCCTGCCTTGGGCAGGTCGCCGATGGCCTGGGCGGTGCGGAACTGGGTGAAGCGGTTCATATCGCCTACCGCTTCCATACGGGCGCGCTCGTTGATCATCTCCATGACTTCGTCGGGCGGAGTGATTGCGCCGATGACGAAGTCGATGAGTTCCAGGCCGTAGCGCTCGAAGTCCTCGCCGACCCGGGCCTTCACCGCAACGCCGATCTCATCGTAAAGCTTGGGCAGATCCAGGACGGTGTCCATGACCTCCCCAAGGGTGTCGGTGAAACGGGATGCGATGAAATTGCGCAGCCACGCCTGGCAGGCGTCTGAGTCGTAGACATGCTCGGTGCCCACGATGGTGTTGACAAACAACTGGGGCTCGCGGACTCGCATCGTGTATGAGCCGAAGGAGCGCAGGCTCACGGTGTGCAGTTCACTGTCACGGAAGATAATGGGCGCCGGCGTGCCCCATTTCATGTCGGCGAAAGTCTTCATGTTGACGAAGTAGACTTCGGCCTGGAAAGGGGTCTGCCCGCCGAAGGGCAGGTTGATCAGGGCGCCCAGGAGCGGGATATTGTTGGTCTCCAGCGTGTGGCGGCCGGGTTGGAAGACATCCAGCGCCTTGCCGTCGCGGAAGAACACGGCCACCTGGCTCTCGCGGACCGTGAGCTGGGCTCCCCACTTGATAGTGCCGGGACCCGATTCAGGCCAGCGATGCACGATCTCGTCGCCGGTAAAGTCTCGCCATTCGATCACGTCGAGTAGCGCCATTGTTGCCCTCCGTTGTCAGCGCGGGATGCCGCGCCGGTCAAGAATCCTGGCGGGGTACCGCCGAAGCCGCAACCCGCTCGCGGGTGTCCACCATCTCCTGCAGTCTTGCGATGGCCTGTTCGGTCTTGTCCGCCGCCGCCCCCATCTCGTCGCGGGGAGCCCTGGACAAGGCCTCAACCGAGAGCGCACACTGCTCGATCTGGTCGCGCAGAGACGCATCATGCTGGTAGATCCGGTCCAGGTCATCTTCGTCGATCTTTACCGCGTCAAAGAACCCCGTATAGCCGTAGTCCGCGAAGCGGATGTTGTCGCGTACCTTGCCCATGTGGCGTGCGAGACGGTCCAGATCGTTGAGGCCCTCAAGACGCCCTTCCCGGGCGTCGCGTCGCATGACGGCGTTGATGGCGCCCCGGACCACATCCATCTCCGCCACGAGCTGCTCCCGCAGGAGCTTGTCCGCCGTGCGCCTGATTTCCCGCTCCCGATACCCGTCGAAGCCGGGTATATCCTGCATTAGCCGCTGGAGTGCGTTCTCATCACGCCTGATCCGCCCCTCCAGATCTGACATCTGAACCACTCCCGTTTGGCGAAATCGGTAACCCATAGGGTTGTTCTGGGGGTACATTCGCGACCCGGGGATGAATTCCTGCACGCTCCGCTACCGAAGTCAAGCGCTAGTCCTTGGGTCCAGCGAGAGCCTCCAGGGCAAGCGCGATCGCGTCGCGCCTCTGCCGGATGACAGTCGCATCGGATGCGAATGATGTGAGGCTCCGCGATATTTCCGGGCCAACCTCGAGGAGCGCCTCGTAGCGGTCCTTCGAGAGCTGAGGGACCCGTGCCTCGCCCAGTTTCGCCTGCAAGAGCGCGAGGTAGTCGTAATCCTCGATCCCGTCTCTGATGACCGCGAGCCGAATGGATGGCACGGGCTCTTTCTCCGCGCCGGGGTACAGGAGATGCCCGTCTCCATTCACTTTGAATACCTTGTGGCTGGCGGTAACCCACGAGTCCGGGTTCGCGGCCGCATCGCTGCCGCCTTGGGGGATGTTGCCCTCCCACCAGGTCGTCTGCCAGTAGAGCAGGCCAGTGACTCCGCGCTGCCAGGTCTGCCAGAAAAGCACCCGGTGGTCCAGGGCTGGCTGGTCAATGAAGAAGTTGGCGTAGGGTGGCCCGGGGCCGCAACAGACATACCACCAGATTTCCTCACCCGCCTTTTGCCGGCTGCTGTAGAACTCGGGGTTCCAGCGCGAGGTGATGGGGCACCAGATGTCCACATTGCCCACGAGTTCAGACGGTTCGTCGTCATAGCAGACGGTCTGCAGAATACGCAGGTCCGGCCTGATCTCTCGGATCAACCGGTGCCCCGCGCGCACACCCTCGTAGCTCGCCTCGCGGGGCTCGTCCCACGCGCAGACGTACGCGAGGCCCAGGAGGCCCTCGGCATGCAGGGCCTCGGTCATCGCCGCGAGGTCCGCCCGGAATTGCTGCTTGAATGCATCGTCGTAGTCATTGGCCGTGCCGGGAATGGCGGGCATGATCGCGAGCATCATGCTGGTCAGACCATTGGCGGCGCAGTGCTTCGCATTGTCCAGCCAGGGCTGAAGCTGGTACTTGCCCTCCGCACCAGGTTGCGGACGGTATTCGGTGCCCAGGTACGGCGAGACCCGGTGGCGCAGGAGTTCGTCGCACCAGCGCCGATAGACCGCGCCGTCCACCAAGGGCTGCGGATCACGCCGGCCCAGGTAGTAGCGGGAGATCCAGGAAGCGGACATGCCGAAGGAGGTCGCCAGCGCCGGGCGCTGCGGCAAGGTGAAATCCCGCACCTGCAGCTCCAGGTTCAGCGCAATTGCGTGGGTCTTCTCGGCTTTGAGGGTCAATCTGCCCCTGTACAGCCCGGCAACGGCGTCTCGCGGCACGGTCACTGTGATCCAGAGTGGCTGCACAGTCCCCTGCGCCACGTCTGCCGGCGCGAAGGGCAAGAGCGGATCGGGCCACCACTGCTGATCGGGCGTGCGCGCGTAGGCGGGCTTCTCGGCCTTCACGTAGCCCACTGCGCGCACGTCGAATGCCGCCCCGGGCACGCGCGCGCCCTTTGGGCCTACCAGGTTGGCCGGCAGGTGCACCGTACAACCGGTGATGTCCGCCGTCAGAGGCCACAGGACGATCTGGAAGGATTCCGCCTCACCCCGTGCTGCAGAGAGCTTCACCGTGTCCGTGACGCGGCCCCGAAACAGCGCTGGATCCCGGAAGACCTTTTCTGTGCTGTCCGCAATGGCCACAGACCACGTGGGTTTCCCAGCGAACTTCCGCCCCAGACTGTACAGTTCCAGAGGCAAGGCCTTCGCACGGGCTTGAAGCAGATTCGAATGGGCTTCGGTCAGAGCGCGGCCCATCTCTCGCCAGCCGGGATCGTCCGCCTCGGCGAGAGTGGAGGCCCTGCGCGATAGTTCCTCGATGGCTGCGCCGCTGTCCTGCAGGACGCGCGCCATCTCCTCGGCATCACCGTATTCACGAGGCACCTTGGCGGTGGGCAGGTGCTTTGCCCAGTCGCGGTAGCTATCGATAATGGCGTCCAGCCTGGCACGCACTTCGGCGCCTCGGTGCCGGGCGAGCAACAGTTCCGGCAGTCTGACGCTGGCCGCGACCGTGGCCAATTCGGGCTTTCCCGCGGTGTAGGCAAGCTCGATTGTGGGCTGCCCGGGAACCTCGGCGAACACGTTGATGCGCCAGTTGTGGCCCGTCTCAAGCCCCGGGCTCACGGCAGCAAGAGGAATCGCGAACTCCGCGGTCCACAGTCCTCCGCGCACCTGTCCGGCAGCGGACCAGGCGCTTGGGGCGATCGGGGCGTCCCGGGTGCGCGCCGACCGCTCCCCGGTGGCAGCCAGCTGGAAGAGCAGGATTCGCTGCCCCAGGCCCTCGGGGTCCAGGGCCACGCAGAGCCGGGAATCGGGGGGCAGATCGGCGGGGACAGGCGCTGACAGCAGGAAGTAGAGCGAGTTGGCGTCGTGGGCAATGCGGAGGCTCGCGTCTTCCACGGGCGCCTGGGTCTCCCCGTTCACCAGGGGGTGGGCAGGGGAGGACCGCCAGAGGGCTTCGTCGCCTAGACCGTCGATACTGGGAGCTGGATCCGCCGAGACGGCCGCGAAATCGACGGGAACCGGCTCCACCACGAGGTCGTCAAACCATACAGTGCCGGTGCTCTCGTGCAGATACAGGTAGATCTCCACCCGGCTCTTGTCCCGGGTGTTGAAGGGCACGGTGATCTTCTGCCAATCACAATTGCCGCTCTGGTCGAGCACCGGGCCGGCGGCATGGTGAGACAGCCCACCCTCATACCCACAATAAAGGCGTGGGCCAAAACCCCGCGCCGTGATACTCTGGCAACGCACCCAGACGGAAGCCACGAGACGCTGTCCCGGCCAGGCGTTGTCCACGCCCTGGTATACATACGAGTAGCTGGTGGAGCTTTCGTGGCGAATGCGCAGCGAGGCCTGGCCGGAGTGGGCGACGGTGCGGTCGACGGAGACGGAACCGGTCTCGTCGGCGCGACGGTTCCAGTTGTCCGGCAGGTTGTCGGCGTCGACGTCACTCTCAAAGTCAGTGTTGGCAAAGGGAATATCCGCCTGGGCGAACCCGGCGGTGGCGCAGATACACACGAGAGCCAAGAGCGAACCCATGGGAAACCACCTGTGGGCAGGGGATCCCGTCGAAGCCGGGCCCCCGGGATGCCGGGGCTACTTCTTCTTCTTGCGGCTCTTGCGGAAAGGGTCCTGCTCCTTCTGGGCTTGCACCTTGCGGCGCCTGGCCTTGTCAAACTTCTCCAGGATGCGCTGGGCGACCCAACCGCCTCCGCCGAGCCCCAGGGCGAGTAGAGGAACGGCCACTACCAGAGACAGCGTTGGGCTGTCGGCGATGTCGGGTTTGAGTTCGAAGATCTTGATGAGCGCGAGGGCTGCCAGCGCAAGCCCGACTACAACGCCCAGCATCATCCACAACATGTTCTTGAGTTCCTTCATGCCGGACCGAGAGACCTCCTGTTGCCGCGCGATGCGGTATGGCGTACATCCTTTGGCTGCGAGTTTATCACAGAACGCAGCGCTTGTGCAGGATGTATGGCCGCGAGTACACAGTCCGTGGCTCGGGTTGGAGCCCGGGTCCAGGGGACTTCGGCCAATCGTCCTGATGGACGCGGAGGCCCTGCCGTTTCGCAGGCGCGGGCTTGTACCGCGGTGGCCGATGGCGTTGCCGCTTGGATGGGCCGTGCAAGAAACGAACAGCGAGTGAACACCCGCCCTACGCGACCCAAGTGGATTACGGGAGGCTGAAGACAAGTGGGCACAACGAACCGGATCAAGGTAACGAAGCGCGGACAGGAACTCCTCCACGACCCTGCGCTGAACAAGGGCACGGCGTTCACCGAACGGGAGCGCGTTGAACTGGGCCTGGAGGGTCTGCTGCCTCACCATGTCGCCACTCTGGACGAGCAGGTGCAGAGGGTGCTCACCAATTATCGCGCGAAACCCTCCCCCCTTGAGCGCTACATCTACCTGCGCGCCCTGCAGGACCGCAACGAGACCCTCTTCTACGCCGCGCTGATCAGGCACCTGAACGAGATGATGCCCGTGGTTTACACGCCCACGGTGGCGGAAGCGGTCGAGGAGTTCTCTCATATCTTCCGGTCTGCCCGAGGCTTGTATGTGACTCCCGAAGACCTGGGGCGCATGGAGCAGGTGATCCGCAACGCGCCGCACGATGATGTGGCGATGATTGTCTGCACGGATAACGAGGGCATCCTGGGCATTGGCGACCAGGGAACCGGTGGAATGGCGATTCCCATCGGGAAACTCGCCCTGTACGTGGCGGCGGCGGGATTCAGGCCATCCCAGTGCCTGCCTGTGTGCCTGGATGTGGGCACTGAGAACCAGGAGCTGCTCGACGACCCACTGTACCTGGGTGTGAAGGAACACCGCCTGCGGGGAGACGCGTACCACGAGTTCATCGGCGCATTCGTCGAGGGCGTGCGCGCGTGCATGCCGGGAGCCGTGCTGCAGTGGGAGGATTTCAGCCGCGCCAACGCCTTCGACAACCTCGCGATGTACCGCGACCGCCTGCCCTCCTTCAATGATGACATTCAGGGTACGGCGCAGGTGACAGTCGCAGCGCTCATGGGAGCTGCGAAGCTGGCGGAACGAAACTTCGAGGACGAAGTCATCTGCATTATCGGCGCCGGCGGAGCGGGGGTGGGCGTGGCGCAGGGGATCATGGCCGCTCTCCAGGCCGAGGGAGTGCCCGAAGACCAGGCCAGACAGCGGGTCTTCGTGGTAGACAGCCGCGGGCTGCTGGTGGATGACCGCGCGGATCTTGCGGACTACAAGCGCCCGGTTGCTGTCTCGGCCAACCTGGTACGGGACTGGCCCGGGCGATCCGTGTACGACGTCATCGAGAACGCCCGCCCCACGGCTTTGGTGGGCCTTTCGGGTCAGCCGGGGGCCATCGACCAGAAGGCGGCGGAGATGATGACGCGGGTCACCAGACGGCCCGCGATCTTTCCCATGAGTAACCCAACCAGCAAGGCGGAAGCGCGTCCGGCAGATCTCATCGCCTGGACCGACGGACAGGCGATCGTGGCGACAGGCAGCCCCTTCGATCCGGTGGAGTACAAAAGTCGCACGTACCACTTCAGCCAGGCGAATAACGTGTACATTTTCCCCGGCGTGGGGCTCGGCGCGTACGCTTCGGGCGCCCGCATGATCAGCGACGCCATGCTCGCCGCTGCTTCCGGAAGAGTTCATGCACTGGTGGAGACTGAAGACTACGAGAAAGGGCTGGTGCTGCCGCCCATCACCGACCTGCGCATGATCGCCGCCGAGATTGCGGCGGCTGTCGTGGCCCAGGCGGTGCGCGAGGGCCACGCGCGGCCGGGAGCTTCGTCGCTGGATGCGTCGAAGCTTTCGGAGGGCATGTACGTGCCGGAGTACGCAGAGTACGAACCGGCGTAAGGCGCATGTGCGCCAAACCTTGCCGCGTTCGCATTCCCGCGGGTACAATAGGAAACAAGGGTGTTGTCGCCGGAAATCGCGTCGCCCCGGAGTGATGCACATGATGAGAAGGTCGGCGGTTGGCGCCATCCTGGTCCCATGGGCCTGCCTTTGCATTGCCCTGGCGCTGATTTCGGGTTGTGACGACAAGGTCGAGAAGCAGATCGGAAGCCTCACGGCTTCCTCTGTGGAGAAACAGTACGCGGTAGTGGGCGATCCGCTGCTGTCCGACTGGCTCGAGACCGCAGGGCAGACCATGGTGGGCCATTCCATGCGCCAGTCGATCCCTTACAGGTTCAAGGTGATCGACACCGACATGGTCAATGCCTTCGCTGCGCCGTACGGGTACATCTACGTGACCACGGGCCTGCTGGATTTCGCGGATACCGAAGACGAAATCTGGGGCGTGGTGGGGCACGAAATCGGCCACGTGGTCCATCGGCACGGCATAAGCCAGGCGAAGAAGAGCTTCCTGTATAACATCGGGCTGGCGATCCTGGGAAACTCCAACCAGACCCTGGCCGACATCGCCGGGATGGGCCTGGGGCTGCTTTCCCTGCGCTACAGTCGTGAGAATGAATATGAAGCCGACGATATGGGCCGCAAGCTCTCTTTCAGCGCGGGTTATGACCCGGCAGGGAACACAGCGTTTTTCGCCAAACTCATGGACAAGTACGAGAAGCGCCGGCCCTCGAGCATCGAGGTCATGTTCCGCACCCACCCGCCCACTGAACGCCGGATCGCCCGGCAGAATGCTATGCCGGAGTTGTCCGGAAGCAACGCGGAATCCCTGCTCCTGATCGGTCGCGGGTACGCCCGGCGCCACCAGGTGCGCAGGGCCGAGGGCCTCCTCGCCAGGGCCGCCGAGCTGAGCCCGAATGACCCCACGAGCCTCCTGGCACTGGCCGAAGTCCAGTATGCCCGGGGCAAGTACGATCAGGCCGCACAGACTTACGCCGCCGCCGGCAGCCTGCGACCAACCCAGTTCGCACAACACGGGCTGCAGCTTGCTCAGGCAGGTGGCCCTCCCGCGCTGGCGATGGCTTCCGCATCGGCGCAGGCTCAGGCCGCCGCACTGGTGCCCGTGGCGACCGGCTCATCAAGCCAGGCCGGGATTGTGGTCACCCGCACCGCACAGCGCGACGACACCATCGCCACCAGTCTCGCGCCAACAGTCACCGGCACCCACTCCATCATCGACAGCCTGTTCGGGTTGGCCGAGACCTCCCCCGACCTGCCCGATCTCGCTCAGAAGGCGGTCACGTACGCCAATGCCGCGGTGAATCAGGCCATCGAGCCGGTGTACTCCCTGGAACGCCAACGGGAGAAGTTGCGGCAGAGTGCCCAGGATGCCCGTGACTGTTCCGCTCAGCTCGTGGCTAAGCTCAACCTAGCGAAAGCGGGACGGATTCCGGCGGAGGATATCCCGGTGCTGGAGCGCACGCTGAACGAGAACAACCGGTTGCTCGCGGACATATCTACGGCGCTGGACCAGTTGGAAGCCGCGAGACCGGCGGTGATTGAAGCGGAGAAATCGGCCCGTGAGACTACAGGGTTGATTGAGCGCGTGATGCGGGGCGACACCAGTACCGCCCTTACGCAGGCGGTGGAGACGTCTGCGCAGGTGTCTCAGAGCAAAGCCCTCACGGCGTTGGCTGCCACCAGCAAGGCAAAGCACACATCGGAACAAGCGGCACTCCGAGCGCTGGTGGCGCGGATCAACACCGCGGCAGTGGGTGCCCCGGCGAATGTGCGCGAGAACCTGGACGGGCTCGTCGCGCACCTGATGCTGGGTGAGCCCCGTGCGGTGCGGCAGATGCGGGTTCAGGGCCTGGGATACGGTGACGTGGCCTTGCTGGTCGCGGCATCCCGCAAGCTGTCCAGGGAACCTGTTTCCCTTGCCTCCTCCGCGGTTCGAGCGAATAGCATCGTGGACCACGTCAACAACATCGGCGCGCGCTCCGACGGCGCACTGTACCTGATGAAGTACATGGCAAACGTGCTGGAATATGAGACCGAAGAGTAGCTGATGCTGTCGAGCGAGAGGCTCGACCCACGCGGCTGGGGATGACACGGGCAGGAGGCATCCCTTCGCGCAGGCCGACCATTCCGGTCGGCAGGTTGGCAGGCCAACCACCCGCGTGCCGCTGCTTGCTGCCAAAGGCGGGTGCCACCGCTTCCGGCGAAGCCGAAGCAATGCTCTTGCAACAAAGCACACCGCGCGGGGCGTGTTGTAGCACCCAATGGTGCGGCACCCACGACCATGAAAGACGGATTCGGAGAAGAGAATGGCACGCGACGTCTACTATGACTTCCACATGCACACCATCCTGAGCGACGGCGTCTTGAGCGCGGTGGAGCTGATCCGTCGGTGCTCGGTCAAAGGCTGCGCGGGAATGGTCATTGCCGACCACAGCGGTCCGGGCACACTGGACCGGTTTATCCGGGAGAACGGCGCGGACTGTGCCGTGGCCCGGGAGTTCTGGGATATCGAGGCCTTCGCCGGCGTTGAACTGACCCACGTTCCTGCCGCATCCATTGCGACCCTCGCCAGGCGCGCCAAGGAACTCGGGGCCGCGCTGGTTGTGGTGCACGGGGAATCGCCGGTAGAGCCCGTAGAGCCGGGGACCAACCTCGCGGCGGCACGCTGCCCGGACGTGGATATTCTCGCCCATCCCGGCCTGCTCACGGCTGAAGAGGCGCAGGCGGCCCGGGATAATGGCGTCTTTATCGAGATCAGCGCCCGCAAAGGGCACGACATGGCAAACGGTCACGTGGTGCGCGTTGCTCTGGAGAGCGGGGCGCGGCTTGTGGTGGACAGCGACGGGCATACCCCCGACAACATCCTCACCCCCGCGTGGGCCGAGCACGTGGCCCGCTGCGCCGGCGTGCCTGAAGGCCTGATGGAAGCGGTGCTCGTGGAGGGCCCGCTGGAGCTCCTGGAACGCGCGCGGACGAACTCTCGGGGTGACTCATGGTGAGCACCCGCTGCGCTTCGGCCTGCGCATTGATCCTCCTCGCGGCAGGTCTCGCGATTTTGGGCGGTTGCGCCCGTGGCGAGGAGAACGCCGCAGGGAATATCCCCAACGCGGTGCTTGATGTCTCCGTGCGGTTCGCAGGGCCCGTCGATGACAGCGCGTA
Organism: Armatimonadota bacterium; assembly: GCA_013314775.1. Classification (NCBI taxonomy): domain Bacteria; kingdom Bacillati; phylum Armatimonadota; species Armatimonadota bacterium. The sequence continues at coordinate 207,090 of JABUFB010000001.1, forward strand.
CTACTTCATCGCCCTCGATGTGGACGGGGACTTCGGCGACGACTACCCGGTCCCCATCGCAAACGGCCCCTTCTGGGGCAATGGCTGGGGCACGGGGTCGATCACCCACTTTCTCGAATACCACCTGGGGCGCTACGAGCTGTACCGGGCCAACCTGGCCCCGGTTCTGCGCGAGACCGCGGGGAGCATCACCGCTGTTTCCGGCACCCCCGTCGGCGGCGATGCAGGCCGGTACGAAGTGACCATCGGCGCGCTGACCATCGGCTCCGTGAGCGTGAGCGGGACCGGCATGGTGACCTCCGCCACCAATGCAAGTGGGCAGAATGCGGGGACTATCGCCCTGTCCACCAACGCCGCCGGAGAGACAGTGGCCGGCAGCGTGTCTTTCACGCCTGCCACGAACGGTGGGAAAGCGCCCACCGCTGCCCAGCAGTCCCAGATTGACGCGCTCAACGCCGGAGGCGTCGCGCTGCAGCCCGGATCGTTGTCGGCTTTCGGGCTCACGCTGACCCTTGGTGCAGCAGCGGCGGGAACACAATCGCTGGTGATCGCCCCCACAGTTGCCGCGGTCTCGGCACAGTTCGTCCCTGCCTCTGCCGGAGTGGCCTTCACGCGCGCCGCGACGATCACCGCCAACTCCAGCATTCCCACCGCAAACCCACCTATACCCGGAGCGATCATCAGCACAGGCGAGCTCACCACCGGGCATCTTGCGAGGATCGACGTGGAGATCTCTCAGCAACCCGTCCTGATCGGGCCGCCTTTCTCGTACACGGTCCCCAGTGGCGGGAACACCCTTCGGGCCCAGATCGATTTGGCGGACCTGGGGACGAACCTGACGGACATCAGCCTGAACGTCATTTCCACCACCGAACTGATCTTTGATCCGAATGTGACCGACCCAGACCTGCACTGCTTCGACGGTTTCGGGCGCCTGGGCAATGACGCGATCACCTTCAATGCCCGCGAGTACCGCGTCTACAGCAATGCGACGGCGTTCATGCCCGAAGGCGCCGATGACACCACGCTGCGCAGTCCGGCCACGCCCGACCAGCGACGCGCGGTGGATATAACAGACTGGCAGGTGGAGGTGAAGCGCTTGCGCTGATTCCCCGCGCAGGCCATGCATCCATGCCGAGTCAGGGACCCAATCCGGCGTTGTCCGGGGGAACGCTGGTGATCCGCCACGCCCTGCTCCCCGATCTGCCCGACATCGTCCGCATCGAAAACGCGAGTTTCACCTCGCCCTGGCCCGAATGGAGCCTGCGCGAGGAGATGATGCGGGACGACTCTGTGTTCCTCGTGGCGCAGATTGATGGGGAAACCGTGGGGTACGCAGGAATGTGGCTGTACGTGGATGAGGCCCACGTGGGGACCATCGCCGTGGATGCCCGGTCGCGTCGCAGAGGCATCGGCATGGCGCTGATGCTGGCTCTCCTGGACATCGCGCGGCGCGAGAAAGCAGCTCTTGTTCTGCTGGAGTACCGCGTGAGCAACCTCGCGGCCGCTAATCTCTATGGGCAATTGGGTTTTCGTCATAACAGGATCCGCTGGGGCTATTACCAGGATACCGGCGAGGATGCGGTCGAGGCGATCCTGGAGGACCTGCAGGGCTGCGAATGTGCGGCGCGACTGGCTGGACTGCGCGAGAAATGGGAGCAACGCTACGGTGCCTGCATTGTTGAGTGCGACTGACCTGATTCTCGGGATCGAGACCTCCTGCGACGAGACAGCCGCCGCGGTGCTTCGTGGTGGGCGCGAAATCCTGTCCAGCGTGGTGGCCTCCCAGGATGAACTTCACGCGCAGTTCGGCGGAGTGGTCCCGGAAGTGGCCTCGCGCCGGCACTCGGAGATCATCACCGCAGTGGTGGCCGAGGCTTTGGAGCGCGCCGGAGTCACCTGGGGCGACCTCGTGGGGATAGCCGTCACCAACTGCCCGGGCCTCATTGGCTCGCTGCTGGTCGGGGTGTCCGCCGCGAAAGGCTACTGTCTCGCCACCGGCTTGCCGCTGGTGGGCGTCAACCACATCGAGGCTCACCTGTTTGCCAACTTCGTCCACGAGCCCGAGGCGCCGTCCGTGGGAGATTTGAGCCTGATGCCCACCATCTGCCTGGTGGCTTCGGGAGGACACAGCGACATTGTCTTCGTCCAGGAGCCGGGCCGGTACACGATCCTCGGGCGCACCCGGGATGATGCGGCCGGAGAAGCTCTGGACAAGGCAGCGCGGGTGCTGAATCTCGGCTACCCTGGCGGGCCGGCCATCGACCGGGCAGCGAAACAGGGGGATCCCAACGCAGTCCCGTTCCCGCGCCCGAACATCCCCGGCAGCCTGGACTTCAGTTTCAGCGGCCTGAAAACCGCGATGGTGCGAGAAGTCGGCGCGCTCAACGGGCCCGCGGCAGACCTCCACGAGAAGCGCGTGGCCGATCTCGCGGCGAGCTTTCAGGAGGCCGTGGCGGATACCCTGGTGCGCAATGTGACAATGGCGGCGCTGCAGACGGGTGCGCGGCAGGTCTTGCTGGCAGGCGGCGTGGCTGCGAACTCTCGTTTGCGCGAAAAGATCGCGGCATGGTCGGGCGAGTCCGGCATCCCTGTGGCCTATCCGCCCCTGCGGCTCTGCACCGACAATGCTGTCATGGTGGCCGCCGCCGGCTTCTTCCAGGCGTCCCGCAACGGCTGGGATGGGCTCGACATCGACGTATACTCCTCCATGCCGCTGGACCAGCCATCGACGGCCTCCTGATGCGTTTCCAGCCCAGAGTGTTCACAAATTTCAGGTCGACTACAGGTTCTCCCAGCGCGAAGCGTGCTAACATGGTGGGGTGTGGGAAATGTGGAAAACCAGGTGGGAAACCCATTCCTGCGGCATCGAAACGGTGGAAAAGCGGGGGAAGCTTAAGGCAAGATTAAGCTATCATGAGGGAGAACGGTGTTACTGAGGCCCCCCAAATGCCCTCGGCACCGGGACCTGATGCCCAATATCTCATAATTTGGACACAATTGGTTCACTGCCCTCAGACACGGACGATAGGCAGACTCTCGATGTCCATCCGGCCCACGCCAAGTTCCTGGGCCATGGCAAGATGGGGCACATCTGCCGGCTTGAACCCCAGCATTTCCGTTCCCAGAGCATCCGCCGCCACCATGTCGTGACTGACGATCACTGCTCCGGTCTCCTCCAGGTCCCCGGGACCTTTGGGGCCATTACTCTTGAGGGCCACGGTGGCATCGATGACCACCAGCGTGGGCCTGAGCACCCCCGCAAGATCGGCGATGTTCCGGTGCAGGTTCTCGCTGCCGCCTGCCCCGGCGCCCTTGCTGTGGTAGCTCTGGCGGTCCCAATTGGCGCCCATCTGGTTCTTCAGGGACAGAGATACGATGGTCGCCCCGTGGTGCTTCAGACAAGGAAGATTGATGTAGACATCGGACTCCAGGATCTCCCGTGCCAGCAGGTCCCGCGAGATATTGGCGCCGCCGACCTCACACTCCACGTACATGGCCGGGTTGTCCAGGCCGATGAGCGCTACCCCGAGCTCGTCGCAGACCCGCTGCGCGCCGCTCATCTCAAAGGTGATGGTGCTCTTGTCACAGGAGTGCTCCACCACCGTGACTTTCCTCGCGCCTGCATCCATGACCAGCTTGATCACAGCCGCCAGGATTGCGGGAGTGGTGTTCGCGCCCACATCGGGCGTCCGACCCCAGGCGAGATTGGGCTTGATCACCACGCGGTCACCGGGGTTGATGATGGCCTCAATGCCGCCGAAAGCATCCACGGCGGCCTTCACCCGTTCGGCGGGTTCGCCCTTCGTGGCGATGGCGGCGTGAACATCCGCCGGCGGGGCCTCGAGGACCCGGTGCTTGCCTGCCCTGGCGGGCCTGTCAGGTGTCGCGGCATGGACGGCGGACTCGGTCGGCGGATCGGTCGCGGGAACGGCAGCGCCTGCCCGGGCGCCCTGACTCCGGCCGCATCCGGCGACAGCCACCGCGCCCATTGCCCCGGCGGCGAGTGTTCCGGAAGTGATGAACATTCGGCGGTCCATATCGATCACGCTCCCGCGCGTAAAGCTGCAGCAAGGCTAATCACGTCGGGCGAACGACGCACAACGTCCGGCATGGTGTGCCGTGAGCACTGCTTCGGCTTCGTCGAAAGCAGTGACACCCGCTCCCGGCTACTCTCCTTCGCGAGGCCTTCTCGGCATCCTCCAGTGACCCGGCGGGGCCTGGGGCTCGCTACCGTCCACCGCACACACGAAATCGTTCAGCCCTACATTGCGAATCACCATGACACGCGGCTGGAACATCTGGCGGTACATGCCCGCCAGTTTCAGCGCGAGCCAGGCCCAGCTTGAGCCGCCGATGTCGATGAACACGAGGTCCGCACGCCCTGTGTGGGACTGCACGTCGCCCAGGTCGAAGGCGTCCGCATGGACCCAGGTGATATTCCCGTGACGGGCGCAGCGCTCTCTTGCGATGTCCAGGCAGGCCGCGCTCTTCTCGACGGCTATCACCCGGCCGGCTCTGCGGGCCAGGCAGTGGGTGGTGTGCCCCTCCGCGGACCCGATCTCGATCACCGTATCACCGGGTTCGGGAAGCTCCCGGGCCAACTGCCGATAGGTCGCGACGCGGGCGCAGGTTCGGATACTCAGGCTGCCGGGTACCGGGCGAATCGCGCTCACAACAGGCCCTCGTCCTTCAGCGCCTGCTCGATGGAGGCGAAGACTGCGTCCTGGTTGTCATCCGCCGAGACGGCGTAGACCGGCGCCTCGCTGAGGGTTACCGGTCCGTCAGAAATGAGCCGGCCGCAGGTGTCGTAATAGCGCAGACCGGGCAGCCGCTGCAACGGTGCGGAATCGTAGCCCGTCCAGCAGACGGTCACTGTTCCGCCGCCAAGACGCTCGGGCGCGGCGAAGGTGTACGCGAAGGCCTCGGCGTCCGGCCAGGTGCGCTTGCCGAGGAACCGCGGTTCGGCCCCCAGCATGGCGAGCATAGCTGCCTGGGTCACGGCGATCTTCCGCGGCGCCCCGGCGTATTCGAAGAAGATGCGGCTGCCGATATCCTGGTTCATCCGCGTGGGCCAGATATGGTAGAAGACCTTGCGCACCCCGTTGCCCAGCATGATCACGCAAGCCCGAGTATTGTAGCAGGCCTGAATCCACTCACTCTCCAGCCGGCGCGGCCAGGCGGCGGAGGAGGTCACGTCGCAGTCATCGTCGGCGTAGTAGGCGAACTCGGTCATCCACATGTCCTTGCGGGTGCCGGCGTCGTCCATCATGCGGTTGAGGCGCTCCAGGTCGCCTTCCATGCTTTCCGGCGGACCGCCGGGATAGGTGTGGATGCTCACCAGGTCGCAGGCCTCAAGCCCGCCCTGTTCGAACATGGGGCCGTAAAGTTCCACGCGATCCGGCGGAGCGCTGTAACCGCCCATCACCTGGCAGTTGGGGTCCGCGCGCTTGCAGGCGGCGTAAGCGGACTTCAGCAGGGGCACATAGTCCTCCGGCTTGTAGCCATGGTCCTTCGGCAGCGAATAATTGGTGAAGATCGACTCGTTGAACACTTCCCAGACACGAATGCGATCCTTATATCGGTCTACGCACGCCTCCATGTACCGCTCCAGGTCGGCGTTGTCGGCGGGCGCGAATGCCTGTCGGATGCGGTTCCCCGGGTAACCCGTCTTGCGAAGCTCCTCGGGCGCGGTGGAAGACCATTCCGCCGAGGGGAAGGGGAACATACACAGGACCTTCATCCCCAGAGCAAGCGGCCGGTTGATCTGGAAGTCGGTCTCGCCGAAGCTGAACTCTCCCTTCCGGGTTTCCACATGCTCCCACTTGAGGGACCAGTCGCGCACCCACTGGATCCCGATCTCCCGCGCGAGTCTGACGAAGCCATTGTATGCATAAGCGTGGTTGATCCCGAAGGCGGTGTCGTCGGCCGGTTCGAAGGCCGGATACAGCGCCCAGCGTGCGGACGTGTCAACGTCCTGCGTTCCCGCTTTGGCCTTTGCATTGATGCGGTAGAAGCCGGGACCGGGCAGGTTCAGGGCCAGGTCCACGGTGTTCGCGCCCTGCTTCAGGGAGACGGCGCGCGTCTCCGTTGCCACGGTCGTGTCGCTGAAGTCCGTTGCCGCCAGGGAGAGCTCCGCTTCTCCCGCTTCCTGCGCGAAGAGATGTACGGTAACAGGCCAGTTCCGGTGACCGTCCGTCACTGCCGTTTCACAGCGATGTGGCAGGAAGATGTCCAGTGCCCGGGGCTCGAAATCGGAGGGTTCCGTCGCCTTCTCGGCTTGCACATTGTCGATGTACACGATGCAGTGGTTGAAGCGCTCCCGGTCGGTCTCCTCGAATGCCGGACCGACCTGCACGAGAGTGGTCTGCCCGGTAGCTTTCGCGGTGACGGTTACCCGCTGCCACTCGGTGCTCAGGCTGATCGTCTTCTCCGCGCGGGCACCGGGGCCCACGAAACCGAGCATCGCGGGGGCGCCCTCGAAGCCCGGGTCCACCCGCATCGAAGCCGACAGACTGTAGGTCTCACCCGGCTCCAGTTTCAGTTGTCCCAGGGCCTGGAGCCACGGACGGGTCAGCGGCCTGCGCACCATCTCGAAGTAGTCGAAGTAGTAGCCGAGTTCGGGATCATCCGGCTCCCAGGCCACTGCCGCGCAGTTGGTCCCGCCGATTCCCTTGCCCTCGGCGACCTGCCAATTGTACGTCCAGGCATTCTGCATGCCCCACCCACCGGGGATCTCGAAGCCGCCGTTGGGCAGGAGATTGCGGCTGCCGCTGGTCGGGATGATGTTTCCTGGGACAGGCGGTTCGGACGGTTCGAGAGAGACATTGGCAAGCCACAGGGTGCCGGGACGCGTGAACCAGATCTGGAAACGGCTGGTCTCGTGCCCGTCCCGCGAGGCCTGGAAGCGCAAGGAGTAATCCTTCCACTGTCGCGTGAGGGTGATGGATGTCCACAGGCCGAGCTGCTGCCAGCCATTGGTATCGTGCAAGCCGATGTTCACCGACCGCAGGTCCTGGCCGCGAGCCCGCAGGCGCACCTCGTACCAGCGCCCGGCCTTGACGCTCACGGTCCCCACCTGGCAGAGCATCGCGTGGCCACCCTCGTAGCGGGTGCACGACATGCGCTGAGCCATAGTGCCGTCGGGAAGTTGCTCGAGGCCGAAAGTCACGTCCAGCTTGTCATTGGAGGCTCCTGCCGAATAGCTCCAGCCGTCGGCGATGCCGTTGCCGTCCGCATCGCCCACGAAGGCCCCGTTCACCAGCCCCGGGGCATCCTGTGAGAAGACAAGGGAGACAGGCAGGGCACACAGGAGGAGCAGCAATGCATTCATGGCGCACCTCACAGCACGGCGAGTAGGAACCCTTCGGGGTTATATTACGCCGCAGAGCAGCGGCTTCCTGCCGGCCCGTGAGGTCAGTCTTCCTCCTTGAGCCACCGCGCGATCTGTTCCGGGGCAACCACTTTCCCCGCGGATTTCACCACACCATCAATCGCCAGGCCGGGGGTAAGAAGCACCCCGAAGCTCTCGATGTCCTCCATCGCGGTGACCTTGATCACTTCGGCGTCCACACCCGCCATTGCCACCGCCTTCTTCGCGTTCTCCGCAAGCGTATTGCATTTGGCGCAGCCGGGGCCCAGCACCTGGATTTTCATCCGTATCACCGTCCTGTACGTTGATCGCGCGAAATACCTTGTTGCGGGTAACGCACCTCGCACGGGCAGGATTCCCGCCGCAGACTGAAGGTCCCTCCTGGGCATCCGGCAAAATATGGTGTAGCGCGCCAGCCCTTGGGATGGTGCGTGCTGCGGCGATTGCCACGCGTGAGGCATGATCCGGAAAGGGTGAATGCTGGCATGATGGCGAGAATGGCGCTGGTGGTGACGGCATTGCTGGTATCCACGATTGTCTCGGCGGCCCCCAGGGTCGCGGTGGTTTACTCCGCTTGGCCCAATGGCGGGTACTCCTTCAAGTCCGAAATGGACGAGCACCTGCAGCATCTGGGCTGGGAGTTCGAGGCCTTCGAGAATACCGCCATAGCCACGCTGATTCCGCGCTTGGGCGAGTTTGATATCGTTATCTCCAACGGCGTGGGCAACTACGAGAACCCGGTGGACATGGCGCAATATGCAGACGAATGGCTTGCGTTCCTGGAAGGCGGCGGGGGGCTTTGGATCACCGACGCGAGCTACGGTTCGGTGCTGGACCTGTGGGTGAACCGGCTCGGGCCGGATTTCGCGCTGACCACCACCACCTGCGCCTCGCACCGCCGAGACATCCCCGACCCCGACCGCCGGGAGTTCAACGCCACCGACCCCTTCCTCAGGGTGCCCGTGGATCTCGTGCCCCTGCTGGCTGCGAAGACCAATATCTGGGCGCACCTGGATTCCTGGGGCCCGGAATGGCGCAATCTGGTCACCTGTGCCGATGGCAAGAGCCTCTTCCTGGTGCGCGACACAGGCAAGGGCTGTGTGGTGGTGACCAGCTACTTCTCCTTTCGCGGGAAGGTGAACACACCCCTGGTTGCTGGTATTCTGACCAACCTGTGGACCCACGTGCAGGGATTGCGGGCGGGGATCGCGCTCACGGAACTCAGCCTGGGCGACGCGCTGCCGGGGAAACACCGGGCGAGCCTGGGGGTCTCCAACGCCACCGCGACACCGGTTACATGCGACGTGCGCCTTGACCTGAGCGGCGAGGCGGCCGGAGGTGAGTCGTCGCAGGAGGCCTCCGTGACCATCCCCGCCGGAGCCGAAGCCGTGGTGCGCCTGCCGTACACCCTGCCGGCACGGGGAGAAGCCGTGTTCGATATCGTCTTTGCGCCCCGGGGCGGCGAGACGCTGTCGCTGCGGAACAGGCAGGATATCCCACCGTTGCTTTCCGTGAAGGTCCCGAACCGGCACGTGTATCCGTGGCATCAGGAGGTGGCCCTCAACCTGGCTTTCGCGCCGGAGAACTCGGTCAAACTCGCGGACTGCTCGGCCAGCATTCTCGTGAATGACCGGCTTGCGGTGGAGCTGGCAGCGATTGACAGACGAATGACGGTCAACGCCCCCTGCGCCGATCTGGAGCCCGGGCAGCATCGGGTTGTGCTTGCCCTCAAGTGTGGGGAAGAGGTGCTGGGTACCGCGCAGGCAGCATTTACCAAGCATGGTATGCCGCGCGTCTACACGCGCTACGAGGATGGCACGGCGATGGTGGAAGGGCAGCCCTTCTTCCCCTTCGGCTGGTATCACGTGTCATGGGCTTTCCCCGCCGAAGATCGCCTGCAGTTCTTGCGCGAGGTGGCTGAAGCGGGGTTCAACACCGTCCATGCCAGCCTGAAGCAGATGGACGAGTGGGACGAGTTCCTGGCCGAGGCGGAGCGGCTGAACATGAAAGTTATCACCGAGTTCGGCGTCCCCAGGGAGCAGGCCATCGCGCGCTACCGAGATCGCAAGGCGGTGCTCGCCTGGAACCCCGGAGACGAGCCGGACGGCGGCGGCGTGGACCCGGCGGAGATGTCGGAGCGCCACAACCTGATGAAGGATCAGGACGCCCAGGTGCCCACCTTTATGACCCTCTGCGTGCCTCCGCTGTTCTCGCGATATGTGCATGCGGCGGATGTGATCGCGCCCGATCCGTACCCGATCCGGCGCGGACCGTGCTCCACCGCTCCGGTCTTCCAGACCGTGGCAAGCGCCCAGAAAGAGGCGTGGAAGTATCGACACCCGATCTGGGCGATCATCCAGGCCTTCGGTTACGAACAAGAAACTGGGTGGCGCGTCCCGACATGGCCCGAAGAGCGGAATATGACCTACCTCGCGCTGATGGCCGGGGCCAAAGGGATCATCTACTACACCTACCGCGACAACGGCTTCAACATGCGCGAGCACCCGGACTTGTGGGCTAACTTCAAGACTCTCCCCCCCGAGATCAAAGCGATGGAGCCTTACCTGCTGGAGGGCACACGGACAGTTCTCGCAGAAGGCGAAGATGACATCTACGCCACCTCCTGGGTCCGCGGGGGGCGCCACCTGATCTGCGTTGCCAGCACGGCGAACTCGGAATCGCGCAAGGTGAGTATAAGCCTGCCCGAGGGTGTGAAAGGTCGGCTGCGCAACCTGTTCCCCGAACGACCGGGCGGGATGACCCTGGAAAACGGGAAGCTGTCGGGAACCATTGGCCCGCTGGACGTGCATGTGTACGAGGTGAGGTAGGGGAGGAGAGGACGGGCCGTTCCCACCAGCTCACGCTGGTGGCAAAGAGCTATCGCCCCTCCGGGGCTCAACGGAAGACGGCGGCGTCCTGTCGCGTGGGTCGGGCGTCTCGCCCGGCAGGACGTTTGCCGCTGTCCGTTCGCAAGGACGGCCGGGCCGGATGGGGCCCCCGGGCCGAAGGCGGCGTCGAGACGCCTGCCCTGCGCGGACTGTACGTCCGTTCGACAACCGGAGCAAAGCGCAACGGCGCCCCATCATCGGGACGCCGTTGGGATGGCCGACCGTGTAAGCACGCTCAGTACATTCTGCGGGCGCCACTGTAGCGTGATGCGTAGTAGGAAGAGTCCAGGGCGCTGATTCGCACGCCGGTGCGGCTGTTGGCAGCGTGGATGAAGTTCCCGTTCCCGATATAGATCCCCACGTGGGAAATGCCGGCCTTGTATGTATTGCTGAATACCACCACGTCGCCGGGGCGCAGGCTGTCGCGGTCCACCGGGGTGCCTTGACGGTACTGGCCGCCGGCGGTGCGCTTGAGCGGGATCCCGAATTGCGAGTGTACGTACTGAGTGAACCCGGAGCAGTCAAATGATCCGGGGCCTTCGGCGCCCCGCACGTAAGGACGCCCGAGATAGCGCATCGCTACCTGCGCGATCTTGTTGCCTATGTCAGACCCGCCGGGCTCCCCCCAATCCGATCCGCCGTTCTCGGCAAGCTGCCTCTCCTCGCGGCTCTCGATGAGATCCTCGGCGATCCAGCCCACCGTGCCGTTGCTGAGAAGCACCTTGAGCCAGCCCTCCTCGCGAGCGACGATCACGACCTCTTCGCCCTGTTTCGCCGTGCCGACGATGGCGGAATCGGTGCCCTTGCCGGCGCGTACGTTGACCACGTCCCCGTCGACCCAGCCGGCCTTGACCTCGATCCTGCGGCCGTCCACGACCTTCGCAGCCTCCGGGCGACCGGGCGGCTGGAAGTCCAGCACCCAACCGGCGGCCCAGCCCACTGATCCGCTCTCCGTGGTGATCTTGCACCACTGGCCCTCGCAGTCTGACACCTGCACCCGCTGATGCTTGTTGAGCTGGAACTTGATGGGATGCTCGGTGCCGGGGCCCGAGCGGACGTTCGTGTTGTCTTCTGCGATCCAGGCGGAGAATGGCTGCAGCTTGCCCTCTTCCGGCTCCCTATTTGGCGAGGGGAAATCGTCCGCAGGGGGCTTCGGAGTATTCGCGCCCGGTTCGGGAGCCACCGGGCTTTTCGCGCCATGTCGCCGCACGTACCAGCCCGCAATCCAACCGGAATCGCCGCCTTCCACCTCGACCTCGCACCAGTTGTCCTCTTCGTCCTCGATCCAGAGCGTTGTGCCCTGGCTGAGGCGCTCCAGTTCCTTGTACTCAGTGCCCGGGCCAGTGCGAAGCGCAACGTTATTGCCGATGCAGTACGCCTTGTCCCGGTCCTTGCCCCCGGTCTCGGAAGCCAGGGAGCGACCCTTGTTGAGATTGGTTTCCAGCAGGTCGGTGTGCATCCAGCCCTTGCCGCCGGGGCCGCTGACGTTTGCCCAGTCACCCCGCTGCTCGATGATATAAACCTTTGTTCCTCGCGTGAACTGGCCGGTTCGGGTGTAGCCCAGAGACGGCCCCTTGCGCACATTCGCAACATTTGCGGTGACCCACGCGGGCTTTGGACCAGCCTTCGGCGCGGGCTTGGGAGCCGATGCCGGCGAACTGCCCGCGAGTTTACGGCCCGCATCCAGGTTGTACTCCAGCAGGTCCGAGCGCACCCAGCCGTACTGGCCTGAAGAGCGTTTCACCTTGCGCCACTCACCACGCGTCTCGACGATGTAGACCTTTTCGCCGCGGGATGCCTGGCAGACAACCTTCGCGCCGATGTCCGGGCCGCCTCGCATGTTGATGACGGGTTCCTTCACCCACGCGGGAAGGGCCATCGGGGTCTTGCCCGCGGACTTCGCCAGCTCCCGGCCCTTGTCGGCCGAGAACATCAGATACTCTTCCTTGACCCAGCCAGAGCGGCCGTTGGGCAGGAGCGCCCTGCACCAGCGATCCTCGCGGAATGCAGTGACGATCACCTGATCGCCACGCTGGACCGTCCCCACCTTCGCGGAGTCCGTGCCGGGCTTCTCGCGCACGTTGAGCACGTCCGGAATCACCCACGCCGGCCTGCCTGCGAAGGCGGCCGTGGCGCAGGTGATCGCCAGAAGAATGGTCAGTGAAGTCAGGCGGCGATGCACGCTGCAGTTACCTCTCGTACACTGGTCGCGTATTCATGCGCGGGGATTATAAAGGGGCGATTCCGGCTGGGTCAATAGACCTCGCTCTTGTTCTGTCGAACGAATGATCTTCCACTCGCCCCCGACAGGCAGGTCAACGGGCCTGTGGACGTTCGCTGATCCCCTCGGGTTCACTGGGAAGAAACGGTGAAGGTCTCCCGGGAAAGGTGTGGAAGTGTAAGCCCTGGCGTACTACTTCGCGAGGGGGCTGAAAGGATGCCGGACGTGCTACGCTTTGGTCTGATCGGTTGTGGATCGCAGGGGCGGTATCTGTCAGAAGCATTGAGGATGACTGGCCGGGCGCAGTTGATGGCCTGCGCGGATGTGCGTGCGGACGCTGCCGAGAATGCTCGCATGCGGTGCGGCTATGAGAAAGCTTATAGCGACTACCTGGAGATGCTATCGATCGCGCCGCTGGATGCGGTGATCGTCGCCACCACCCATGACCAGCTGTTTCCGTGCGCCATGGCCGCGGCAAAGTCCGGCAAGCATGTGTTCGTAGAGAAGCCCATGGCGCTCAACGCGGAGGACGGGATGACGCTGGTGAATACCGCGCAGGATGCCCGGGTGAAGCTCATGGTGGGCTACACGCTGCGGTTCATGCCCGACCGTGTCCTGATGAAGCGCCTGCTGGATGAAGGCGCCATCGGCACCGTCGCCCATCTCGGCGGCGGGCAACTCATCGGGGGCATGGGCGGCTGGCTGGGCGAGAAGGCCCACGGCGGAGGGCCGCTGTACTACATTGGCGCGCATATCATCGACACCGTGCTTTGGCTTGCGGGTTGCGGGCCGGAGCGCGTCTATGCCGAGATCGACTGGAAAGAGGGCAGCGATGTGGAGGCGGGAGTGCAGATGGTCCTGCGTTTCCCGGGCGGGGTGATGGGGCAGGTCTGCACCTCGCAGAAGCTGGGTGGCCGGTATGGCTGGGTAGACGTCATGGGTTCTGCGGGACGCATGCGAGCGGAATGGGAGCGCCATGATCTCACAATCCAGAGCACCGTGCGTCCGGAGTACCGCCACCTGACCACCCTGCACCTGACCCAACTGGACTACATGCCGCCCGTGCCGCCCGATGCCGAAGCGAGGGTCAGCGGATTCGCCTACGTGCGCTTCTGGATGAATGAGTTCGCGCAGTTCATCGACGCCATCGAAAACAACACGGAGCCCCCGGTCACCGGTGCCGATGGGGTGCGCGTTCTGCAGGTCATCGACGCGGCCTTCGAGTCTGCCCGAACCGGCAAGCCGGTAGACGTGGAACCATACTGAAGCGCAGTCTTCGTCGGGGGAATAGCCAAGTGCGAGCCAACACCGACTGGTTCAGAGACAGAAAATGGGGCGTCTTCTGTCATTATCTCGCTGCCCCGGCCAGCAGCGCCGGCGGCGCGGAGATCACTGCCGAAATGTGGAACGCGCAGGTGGACGCCTTTGATGCCCAGGGCCTGGCGGAACAACTCGCTGCGATCAGGGCGCCCTACCTGTTCATCACCCTGGGGCAGAACTCGGGGCATTACTGCGCGCCCAACGCCACCTATGACGCCATCGCCCAGATCAGCCCCAGCAAGTGCTCGCGGCGGGACCTCGTGGAGGACCTCTACGCGGAACTCGCGCCCCGGGACATCAAGCTTCTGGTCTATCTGCCCGCGGGAGCCCCGGCGGCCGACCCCGTGGCGGTGGAGCGATTCGGCTGGGAATGGGGTTTCGAAGGCGGCTGGCCGGGAGGCTGGCAGGTGCGCACCGGCAAGCGCCTCGCGGAGTTTCAGGAGAAATGGGAAGCCGTGATCCGAGAGTGGTCCCTGCGCTGGGGCAGCAAAGTTGCGGGCTGGTGGATCGACGGCTGCTACTTCGCGGATGAGATGTACCGTCACCCGGAACCGCCCAACTTCGAGAGCTTCGCCGGCGCGCTGAAAGCCGGCAACCCGGACAGCCTCGTGGCCTTCAATCCCGGCGTGAAAGTGCCGGTAATCTGCCACACGGAACATGAGGACTACACCGCCGGCGAGATCGCCGAGGCCTTCCCGACGACCCCGGGAAGGTTCCTGGACGGCGCGCAGTATCACATCCTAAGCTATCTGGGGAAAACCTGGGGCCAAGGCGACCCGCGGTTTCCGGATGAGTTCGTGTACGGCTACACCAAGTACGTCACCGGCCGCGAAGGGGTCGTGTCCTGGGACGTGCCGATCCAGAAGAACGGACTGATCCCCGGGGCGTTCCTGGATCAGTTGTCGGTGTTGTCGGAGCTATGATGTGAGCCCGGCCCAATCTTCAGAGAGCGAGAACCGACCGTGTCCGAAACCACACCCCGCAGGCTGATGGAGCCCGTGTCCTTCGACAAAGTCACCGTGCGCGATCCCTTCTGGGCGCCGCGCATGGAGATCAACCGCACCACTACCCTTGCCCTGGAATACCGGCAAATGAAAGACACCGGGCGCATTGATGTCTTCCGTCTGGACTGGACCGAGGGCAAGGAGCCACGGCCCCACCAGTTCTGGGATTCGGATGTTGCCAAGTGGGTCGAAGCCGCCTCGTATTCCCTGGCCACCCACCCCGACCCGGAACTCGAGCGGCTCCTGGACGAGACCATTGAACTCATCGCCGGCGCACAGCAGCCGGACGGGTACCTCAATACTTACTTCACTCTCGTGGAGCCCGAGAACCGCTGGAAGAATCTGCGGGACATGCACGAGTTATACTGTGCCGGGCATCTGATGGAAGCGGCCGTGGCGCACTTCCGGGCCACCGGCAAGCGCACTCTGCTGGATGTGATGATCCGGTATGCGGATTATATCGACTCGGTGTTTGGTGAGGGCCCCGGCAAGCGTTACGGCGCCCCCGGACATGAGGAGATCGAGCTTGCACTGGTCAAGCTCTACCACGTGACCGGGCAGGAGCGCTACCTGAGGCTGGCCGAGTTCTTCCTGAATCAGCGGGGTCTGAAGCCTTCGGTGTTCCAGATGGAGAGGCCCGGCGAGGAGTACCGGCCGGAGCTTGGCTATCACCAGGACCATCTGCCCGTGCGCGAGCAGACCACTGCCGAAGGCCATGCTGTGCGCGCAATGTATCTGTACTCGGCCATGGCCGACGTGGCAGCGGAAACCGGGGATGCCGGGCTGCTCAAGGCCTGCGAGACCCTCTGGCAGAACGTGACCTCGCGGCGCATGTACGTCACCGGCGGCGTGGGCTCCAGCGCTCACGGCGAACGGTTCACCGATGACTACGACCTTCCCAACGAGACCGCGTACGCGGAAACCTGCGCGGCAATCGGGCTGGTTTTCTGGGCCCACAGGATGCTCCAGCTCAGCGGAGACAGCCGCTATGCGGACGTCATGGAGCGCGCCCTTTACAACGGAACTGTGAGCGGGTTGTCGTTGGATGGCACGAAGTTCTTCTACGTGAATCCCCTGGAAAGCGCAGGCGGGCATCATCGCCAGGACTGGTTCGGCTGCGCCTGCTGTCCGCCGAACATCGCGCGTATGGTGGCCTCCCTGGGCGGCTATGTGTACAGCATTTCCGGAAATGCGCTTTGGGTGCACCTGTATGTCGCGGGCTCAGGCCAGATGGAGATCGGCGGCCACGCTGTGACCGTGGAGCAAGAGAGCGACTACCCCTGGGACGGAAAGATCACCCTCCGCGTCAAGCCCGATAGCCCCGCGCTCTTCGCCTTGCATCTGCGCATCCCGGACTGGTGCGAGGGCGCGGCCACTCTCCATGTGGACGGAGCGCCGGTGGTTCTCGGCGACTGCATGAACAAAGGCTACGCCTGCATCGAGCGGGAATGGACGGGCAATGAGACGGTGACGCTCATGCTGCCCATGCCGGTCCTGCGCCTGCGCGCCAACCCGGCAGTGCGCCACGATGCGGGGCTGGTGGCCTTGCAGCGCGGGCCGGTTCTCTTCTGCGTTGAGCGCGCGGACAACCCGGCGGAGGTACACCGGCTGAGCCTGCCGGATGATGCGCAGTTCGAGGTGGAGTTCGTCGAGGACCTGCTGGGTGGGGTGGTCGTGCTGCGCGCGGTGGGTCTGCTGGATGAAGACGCCGGCTGGCAGGACGTTCTCTATGCCCCCGTCCCGGTGTCCACGAAGCCGCTGACCATCACCGCCATCCCGTACTGCGTCTGGGACAATCGCGAGCCCGGCCCGATGCGAGTCTGGCTGCGGCGTTGTTGAACTGAGTTCGGTTCCACAGACGCACCAATGAAAGAGAGGCGAGATCTGTGCTGACTTCCGAGATGGTGAAGGCGTTCGCACTCGATGCCGGGGCCGACCTGGTGGGGATTTCCTCCATGGATCGCTGGGAGGGCGCGCCGCTGCAGTGTGATGCACGGCAGATCGCCCCGGACGCCAAGAGCATGATCGTCCTGGGCTTCCGAATCCCGCGCGGCACCCTGCGGGGCATTGAGGAGGGCACCTTCTACGTCTCCTACGCCTCCATGGGCTATGCCGCGATCAACCACGTCCTGCAGCCCATGGTCATCTGGCGCATCACGGCCATGCTGGAGGACGAAGGCTTCGAGGCTGTGCCGATCGCCAACAACTTCCCGTGGACCAACTCGGACAGCAGCGGGCAGAATCCCGAAAAGACCGGGCAGCTCAACCCCGCCCGCAGCCTGCCCGTCGCCCAGGGCCGGCCTGCGCCGGACGTGTTCATCCACCTGCGCCTGGCAGCATTCATGGCCGGCATGGGCGAGATCGGCTGGTCGAAGATGTTCATTTCGCCGAAGTTCGGACCCCGGCAGAGGCTTGCGGTGATCCTCACCGACGCCGAATTGGAACCAGACCCGCTGTACGACGGCCCGCCGCTCTGTGACCGCTGTATGGCCTGTGCGCGGGAGTGCACTGGCGGGTGCATCCCAACGGACCCGGAGAAGTCGGTGAAAGTGACTATCGCTGGCAGGGAAGTGGAGTGGGCGGACATCGACTACACCGTCTGCAGCCGGTACTTCTGCGGGGCATCCGAGGAGTACAACCCTTTCATGGTCACCGAGGCTGATCGGGAGGGCTTCCAGAAACCCGTCGGTCAGTCACAGCAGTACAAAGTTGGACCGACCTATGACTACGGCCGGGCGCTGGAGGGTGCGAAGGGCTGCATCCGGGCGTGCATGATCCATCTCGAGGAGCAGGGAAAGCTGTCGAACAAGTTCGAGAAGCCCTTCCGCCAGCGCAAGCCCTGGCGTATGGATTGGCCGCGAGAAGGGTAGCGGCTTTCGCGCCATTGCTTATTGACGCTCAGCAGTCGATATAATAACATGCGGTTTGGGACGACTCCGCTGGGAACTGTCGGCGGCGGGCCCTCGGTGGCCGCCGCCGGTTTGTCGTCGGTGCGAACGTAACGATACTGAGCAAGGAGTGTGTCGGGTATGCCTCTCGCAACAGGGTTCGATCTCCTGGAGCCCGCCCTCGAGGGCGGTTATGCCGTTGGGGCGTTCAACGCCAACAATCTGGAGTCTGTCAAAGCCGTCATCGAGGCCTGCGCGGACAAAGAAGCCCCGGTGTTCCTGCAGGTCAGCCAGGGCGCGATCAAGTACGCCGGTCTTGAGGAGGCCACGGCTCTCGTCAGCGCCGCCGCCGCCAAGGTCAATATCCCCGTGGCTCTTCACCTCGACCACGGCACCAGCTATGAACAGAACGTGCAGTGCCTGCGCGCCGGTTTCACCAGTCTCATGTACGACGGCTCGAAAGAGCCCTTTGAGGAGAACATTCGGGTCTCCGAAGAGATCTGCCGCATGGCGCATGCCTGCGGTCTGCCGGTCGAGTGCGAGCTTGGCCTGATCCCCAAGATCGAGGACTACCTGACCGAAGAGCAGATGGCCCCCTGCCGCAGTGGCGAGGTTGAATGCGTCTTGGACCTGCTGAGCGAGGAAGAGGTCAAGAAGCTGTACGAGCATAGCACTGACCCCGACATGGCTCTTGAGTTCAAGGAGCGCACCGGCTGCGATTCCATGGCAGTCGCCATCGGCGCGATCCACGGCATGACCGGCCGCGGCTCCCGCCTCGACTTCGACCTGCTCCAGCGCCTCATGGACAAGGTCGGCCTGCCCTTCGTCCTGCACGCGGCATCCGGCATTCCACTGGACCAGATGAAGAAGGCCTGCCAGATGGGCGTCTGCAAAGTCAACGTCGCCACCCGCCTGAGCATGGCGCTGATCGAGGGGACCGCTGAGCGTCTGGCCGAAGACCCCAACCAGAAGGACTTCCGCAAGGTCTTCGACCGCGGCATGGAGAAGATCAAGGAAGTCGTGTACGAGTACATCGACCTGTTCGGCTGCGCGGGAAAGGCCGGCTCGGGCTGGACCCTCGGTCCGGACCGCACCCCGAAGATCACCAAGGAGTCGCCCGAGTAGGCGACCCCTCGAACCACCGGACACACCACGGGCAGGGAGCGATCCCTGCCCGTTTTACTTGTGCAGGTCCGACGAATTGCGGGGGCGAACTTGAGGGGACGCAGACAGTCACCCGTGCGATGCAACTCGATGCGAGGAGGACCTCAATGGCCCCTTACATGGTAACCCTGCTGCTCGCGATGACCCTCAGCGTCCTGGCGGCCGAACTGCACGTGGCGGTGGATGGCGATGACGCCAACCCCGGCACCGAGGCAAGGCCCTTCGCAAGTCTTGAGCGTGCCCGGGATACAATTCGCGAACTCAAAGCCGACGGCGTCTTGCCCGAGCCGGTCACCGTATGGGTGCATGGCGGCGTCTACCCGCGCGAGACCACCTTCGCCCTCACCGCCGAGGACTCGGGCAGCGCGGAGACGCCCATCGTATATCGCGCGGTGGAGGGGGAGACCGTGCGGATCATCGGCGGTGTGGCCATACCGCCCGAGGCCATCCGCGAGGTGACCGACGCGGAGATTCTCGACCGCATGGACGAGGGCGCTCGGGGCAAAGTGGTGCAGGTCAGTCTCACCGAACTCGGTGCGAAGGGCGCAGACAAAGAGTGGCCGGTCACTTTCCGCGGCTATGCGGGATGGCCGGAGTTGTTCTTCGACGGGCGGCCGCTGGAGATCGCCCGATGGCCCAACGAGGGCTTCGCGCGAATGGGGAAGGTGCTGGACCAGGGCTCCCGGCCGCGCTGGAACGAGAAACCCGATCGTCCCGGGAGCTTCCAGTATGAGGGCGACCGACCCGAGCGCTGGCTGAAGGCGGACGAGGTCTATCTCAACGGCTACTGGTGCTTCAAGTGGTACAACGAAGTGATCCGGGTGGCGAAGATCGACCCTGAGAACAAGAGCATTACTTTCGCCGCGCCCCACGTCTACGGAATCGGAGGCGCATCCGGCGGCGACTTCTTCGCCCTGAACCTGTTGGAGGAGCTTGACCGCCCGGGTGAATACTACCTGGACCGCAAGGCGGGTCTGCTCTACTTCTGGCCACCCGCGCCGGTGGAGGGCAAGGAGATCGGCCTGTCCATCATGGACAGGCCGCTGGTCACCATGGCCGATGTCTCCAACGTGACGCTTCGCGGGTTCGTGTTCGAGTTCACCTGCGGCCAGGCGGTGACCATCAGCGGCGGCGCGAACAATCTCGTGGCCGGATGCACCATCCGCAATCTCGCCACCGACGCGGGACGCATCGACGGCGGCACCAACAACGGCTTTCAGTCCTGCGACCTGTACAACCTGGGCGGCGCGGGCTTATCCCTCAATGGCGGCGACCGGGCCACCCTCACTCCCTGCGGGAACTTCGCCGAGAACAACCATATCCACCACTTCGGTCGGCTGTTCCGCACCCACAAGGACGCCGTGGCGCTCAATGGCGTAGGTTGCAAGGCCAGGCACAATCTGATCCACGACGCCCCGCACCATGCCATCGATTTCGGCGGCAACTACCAGCTCGTGGAGTTCAACGATATCCACGATGTCTGCACCGAAACGGACGATGCGGGAGCCATCTACACCGGCCGTGACTGGACCACATACGGCAACATGATCCGGTACAACTTCTGGCACAACGTGGGCGGGAGCCTGCATGTAGGGAACCAGGCAATCTACCTGGATGACACCGCTTGCGGTGTGACCTCGTATGGGAACGTGATCTACCGGGTTTACCGCGCTTTCCTCATTGGCGGCGGGCGAGACAACGTGGCGGACAACAACCTCATCATCGACTGCAAGATCCCGATGCACATCGACAACCGCGGGCTGAGCTGGTCGGGACCGTCATCCGAGAACGGGGCCACGCTCATGAACCGACTCAACTCGGTCCCTTATAAGGAGGGTATCTGGGCGGCCCGGTTCCCCACCCTCGCCAACATTCTCGAAGACGAGCCGGGCATGCCCAAGCGCAACCGGGTGACGCGTAATGTCATGGTGCGCTGCGGGGCGATGAACATCGCCGCGGAGGCCCGGCAGCACGGGACCATCGAAAACAACATGCAGGTCGATCATGATCCCGGCTTCGTGGACGAAGGCCGGATGAACTTCGCGCTGAAGCAGGATTCCGAGGTTTTCCAACAAGTGCCCGGGTTTGAGCCGATCCCCTTCGACAAGATCGGCCTGTACCTCGATGAGTACCGCACTGTCCTGCCAATGCGCACGCCGGTGATCCAGCCTCAGGGCCAGGCTTTCGTGGGCGAGACCCAGGTTACCATTCTCAGTCAGGACGAGAACCCGGTGATCCGCTACACTCTGGACGGCAGCCTTCCCGGGCCGGGTTCGCTCATCTACACCGAGCCGATACGGCTGACCGAAACCACGACCGTCACCGCCGTGGCTTACCCGGCGAACGGTTCCGAACAGGGGCGGTCCGGAGTGGTGCGCGAGACCTTCACCGTGCAGCATCTCGGGCCGCAGGCCGGTGTCTATTTGAGCGACCTGCCAGGCCGTGACATCCTGGCCCACGCCGGCCTGAAGCGCGACGTCAATTACGCCGGCAACGGGCCCGTCACCCTCGCGGGCAAAGAGTTTGAGAAGTCGATCATGCTCTGCCCGGAGAGCGCAGAAGGAGGCAATCGCGGCCACGTTACCTACGATCTGACCGGCGGCCTGGCGAAAGCCACCACCTTCCGGGCGATGATCGGCATCGACGCGGCCATGGGCTCAAGGGGATCGGCGACCTTCAAAGTTGAGGTGTACCGCAAAGGAGAGTGGGAGACGCTCTTCGAAAGCGGGGTGCTCAAAGGCGGGCAGCAGGAGGCGGTGGAGGTTGACATCACGGGAGCGACCATGCTGCGGCTCTCCACAACCGACGCGGGGGACGACATACACGCTGATCACGCAGTTTTCGCGGGGGCAGTGCTGCAATAGAACCGAGCGGTCAAGCTGTACCCGTGGGTGTGCGCACCCTTCCGCGCACAGTGTCCCACGCAGGTCCGCGGCGCCTCTACCGACAGCAAGAGCGGGGCACGACCCGATGGCCGTGCCCCGCTGTGTCTCAGACTGGGCTCGCCCCTACTCACGAGCCTTCCAGAGCTCCAGGATTACCTGCGCGGGCACCGTATTGTCGATGTACCGTCCGCGCACCGGGTCCTCCTGATTGGCCTTCATCAGGAGAAGATCGCTGGCCGGGCCCTTCGCAAAAAAGGGCACCAATGAGTTGGTGTGACTCGTCGAAAGCCACGTCATGGCGGGCTGCACGCCCTTCCCCGCAGACGCCAGAGGACGAGGAGTGCCATCCTCCGACGGCCCGGACAGGAATCCGGTCTCATGGTCAGCCGTCACGATGACCAGCGTCTCATCCCAACTGCTGTTCGCTTCCACCCACTCGACAACGGCTTCAACCGCGCGATTGAAGTCCGCCACCTCCTCCAACAGCCGCCCTGACTGATTGCCATGGCCGCACCAGTCGATTGCCCCACCCTCGATCATCAGGAACAAGCCATCCCCATCGTTGTCCAGCACGTTCAGTGCTGCCCGGGTCATCTCTGCGAGAGTGGGCACAGTCTCGGTGAGGGGAACCTCGTACGGGCCGGCCTTGCTGTCCCCCGCACGTCCTTGCTGAAGCGTTGATGCAACAGTCGCCAAGCCGAAAACCCGCGGCGGCGTGTCGCCTTTCGCCAGGTCCTGAAAGCTCTGACGCGTCTGGATGAGCGCCCACGGGTCAGGGTCGCCATCCCCATCGGCGTCCCCGCCGGCCTTACCTGCCTCAAGCGCCAGCCAGTTCTCTTCGCCGATGTATGCGAAGCGCTTGGCGCGCTGCTGCGCGTCGAAGGGCAGGTCCACGAACCGCCCGTTACCGTCAAACCAGGGGTGCCCCGCACCCATGACAACGTCCGCCGCGCTGTCGTGAATCATCTGGCGCGCGATCTCCACATAGCTGCCGCGCGAGCCCTCATGGACGAGAAACCCGGCCGGCGTGGCGTGGCTGAACGGCACCGAGGTGATGACGCCCGAGGACTTGCCCAGCTTTTCAGCCCGTTCGGACATGTGCTCCACGGGAACGGGTCCGTCTTCACCGGGGATCACTCCTATCGCCCCATTGGCGGCCTTTCTTCCCGTGGACATCGCCGTTGCAGCGGCGGCAGAATCGGTCGCGCCCTTGGCCACGTACTTCGGATCAGCGGCTGCGGCGGCCGGAGCGTACTCACCGGCGATCGAATAGGTGCTCATCGCAATGTTGACCGGGAACCGATGGTAGACCTGGGCACCGTCGACCCCGTGCTCGTAGTACGATCCTGCCAGGAACTGGTTGAATCCGCAGCCGTCCGCAACCATGAAGATCACGTTCTTGGGTGCTGTGACAACACTCGACGGCGCTGTCGTCGCCCCGGTGCCAGGCGCGGGTTCGGTTGCTACGGGCGCCGGCTGGGCACTGACCCAGACCGCGGTCAATACCATGGATGCCGCGAGGCAACCGACAACCCATTGGCGAAGTCGCAAAGTGTTTTTCACTGTTCTCCTCCGATTCTGCAATGATTCAGCAGCAGAAGCATAACATGGCCAGATTACCTTGGAGTTAACACTCCGTGATATTCGTGCGTTCCTGGAGACAACTCAGGGCTTGCGGCGGAGAGCATGCGGGCGGCCATGCCGGTCCCAGTCTCGAGTATCCACCACCAGCGGCAGTTGCTCGCGCAGGAGATGGGCATCAAGAGCGCGAAGTTCCTCCTTAGCTAGATCGAGCCGTTGTGCCAGACGTCGGGGCTCCCAGATCTGCGCGGCATCACCCACCGCGAGGACGAGAACGCTCCCGCCCCGTTCAAGCCCGGCCCAGTGCAGATGGATGTCTGGAATAACAAGGCGCCCTCGGCTGTCCACTGCGACAGTGACCGCGCTGACCGAATGAAAGCGGAAAAGCTCAAGAGCGTGGCGGTTACGCGCGCTCAGCTTCTGCAAGTCCGCCAGCACCCGTTCCCAGATGCCGGGTGGGGTGAGCACAACGCACCCGGCCAAATCCGCAGCCAGCGTGGCCTCCCCCGCATAAGCATCGCGGCAGGCCCGTGGAATTGTGAGCCGTGAACCGTCGAGCCGTCTAACTTGCAGCGGGCGACAGGCGCTGTCACCCATGTAGGCGAACCCTCCCGTCGTCCGGGGAGCGGTTACTTGCGGGGCGCCACCGTCCCCGGGATCGGTCCGCGCCGGCGACACCTGCAAGTTCGCCGGGGCGACCCCAATGCCCTCCACCGCGAGGCCTGGCGGTCTTCCCCGAAAAAACGGCCGGCGGTTTCTTGCACGAGGTAGGCCTGTGTGGTATCATCACGTCTTCACCATTCCCGCTGCTAGAAACGCAGTGGGCGGAAACACCTGAGGTAGGGGACAATGAAACGGACTTACCAGCCGAAGAAGCGAAAGAGGGCGCGGACCCACGGCTTCCGCAGCCGCATGGCCACCAAAGCTGGACGCCGGGTTATCAAGGCGCGCAGGCGCAAGGGACGCGTCCGTCTGTCTGTCTGAAGCGGGGCCGGATGGAACCTTCGGGGCATCTCGAGACACTAAGGAAGCAGCGGGAGATCAGCGAGGTTTTCCAACGGGGCAAGCGACGACGAGGACGGTATATGGACGTCGTGGTGCTCCCACGAGACCACGGCGTTTTGCGCTACCTGTTCGTTACCAGTAGGCGCGTGGGCAACGCCGTTGTCCGCAACCGCGTCCGCAGACGCCTCCGTGAGGCGGTCCGGGCTCTGCGTAACGAGATCAGACCGGGGCACGACATCGCGTTGGTCAGCTTCCCCACGGCCGCTTTGGCCGATTACCGCGAGCTTTCCAGCGAACTGCGGCGTCTCATGGAGCGCGCGGGACTGCTTGGCGTGGGGCCGAGTGCATGAGGTTCTGGGATAGCCTCCGGCGCTTGCCGGCAAGCACCATTGTGGCTCTCGTCAAAATCTACCGGCGGACCCTTTCCCGTGTCCTGCCCCCAACCTGCCGCTTCGAACCATCTTGTTCGACGTACATGATCACCGCGGTCCAGAGGCACGGCGCACTCCGCGGCCTGCTTCTGGGCCTGTGGCGCATTGCCCGCTGCAATCCATTCAACCCGGGCGGGTACGACCCCGTTCCGGAAGCGCGGGATGAAAACAAACCGCCTACGAGCCCGACTGAGCGGGACTGAATACCAAGGGGCCCTGATGGACAACGCCCGACCCAAGACAATCGCGCGCGGGATCACATTGGTCGGCCTCGTGCCGATCCTTCTCGCCTTCGCCCTGCCCGCACTCGCAGCGCCGGTACTCTTTCAGGCCGGCCTGCCGGAAGTACTGGTCATCGGCCCCGGCACTGACGAGAAGGACGTGCCCGCCGTCACGGACCTGAAGGCCGAGGCCGAACGCCTTGCATCAATGGCCGCCTGGGCCGGCGAGAACCGACCATCCTCCGGTTTCATCAAGAAGCTCATGGGCTCCTCCGATGACCCGCAACCGGTGTCCCTGGACCTTCTCAACGCCAATCTTGAGGCCTTGCGTGGCAAACTCGTCGCCGTCGAAGGTCTCTACGTGCCTATTCACAAGGACGAAGGCGTACTCAAAGGTGCCGAAACCGCCTGCAAGGTCACTCTGCCCGAAGGGACGCCCGTAGAAGGATTCGGCGGAGAAGAGACTGACAGGGTGCCCGCGCGCGTCGTGGGAATGGTGGAAGCAAAGGGCAAGCAGCCGGTCATTCGCGCCACCCTTGTTACGCCCTCCGAAGGGATCAGCTGGCTCCGCGCCGCCCGGGCTTACGACCTCGCCGGCGAATATGATGACGCGCTGGAGGCCTACCAAAAAGCGGAATCCGCACTCCGCAGCGTCCCCGGGGACCTCGCTGCCTTCTGCCGCGTGCGATCGGGCCAGATTGCCTACGATCACCTGCGCAATAAGAAGCTTGCGAGCAAGCACTTCAACACCGCCTGGACCACCTACATCACCAACATCCCGCCGGGGACTGCCCCTCTCAATGTCTGGTCGCCCGAACCTGCGCAGAAGATCTGGACCCGCTCTACAGTCCACGACGCCATCGGACAGACCCTGAGCAAGCTCAATTCTGAAAGCTTCTGGTATCATTTCGTCGCATTCTTTGTCATGATCTGCGGTGGCAATGCAGCCCTTGGCATCCTCCTGCTGGCCTTGGTGGTGCGCCTGATCATCTGGCCCCTCACCCGCAAGCAGCTGGAGTCTGCCGCCGCCATGCAGAAACTGCAGCCCCAGATCAAAGAACTCCAGGCCCGATATGCAGACGACAAGCAGAAGTTCCAGACCGAGTTCTGGGCTCTCTGCCAGGCCAACGGCGTCAACCCCCTGGGGGGCTGCCTGCCTCTGCTGGTGCAGATGCCAATCCTCATCCTCATCTACCAGGGCATCCGCCTTTACATCGTCGAGTTCGACAAGGCCTCCTTCCTGTGGGTCGACAACCTCGCCGGACCGGATATGATCCTGCTGGTCGCCTACACGATCAGCATGATCCTGTTCCAGAAGATGACCCAGAAGACCAACCCGCAGGCCGTCATGGACCCACAGCAGCAACAGCAGCAGAAGATGATGATGTACATGATGCCGCTTATGTTCTTCTTCATGTTCAGGACATTCCCAGCGGCATTCATCCTCTACTGGCTTGGCACAAACATCGTCTATTTCGCCCAGCAGTGGAACTAC
The DNA here is from genome assembly GCA_013314775.1 of Armatimonadota bacterium. NCBI lineage: Bacteria > Bacillati > Armatimonadota > Armatimonadota bacterium. The sequence goes on from JABUFB010000001.1 coordinate 233,565, forward strand.
ATGCGCAAGATCGATCACAACGCCCCCATCCAGGGCAAGCGCAGCGGCGTCGTCGACGCCATGGCCCGAATGCTCTCCGGCGAACCCCAGGAGGATGCCGCTGCACCCCAGGACAAGCCCGCCGATGACGTGGATCGCCGCAGCCTCGAAGAGCGCCGCAGAGACGAAAAGCAGGCCGGGAAGCGCAAAAGACGCACCCCGGGACGACGCTGAAAACCAGCCCGACAGGGCTGGGTTCCTTCCAGAAGGGAGACGACACGGGATGAGGTCTGTGGAGGTTTCCGGAAAGACCCTTGAAGAAGCCAGGAGCCTCGCTGCACAGCAATTGGGGGTCAGCGACGAAGAGATTTCAGTGGAGATCCTCGAGGAGCCCCGCAAGCTCTTCGGCATCCTCGGCCCGGCCGAGTACCGCATCCGCGCAACCGCCGCCGAAGCCGAGGAAACAGCAGTCGCCCAGGAGAGCCCAATGGAACACAGCCAAGACACCACTGCCCATTACCACGAGGACGAACCTGACGGCGACGCCCAGGCAGTCGGCGAGGCCGCGCTCGAGACCATCGCGACGATTATCTCCCTCATGCAGCTCGAGGCCACGCCGAGTCTGCGCAGCGCGTCTCTCGAAGAAGTCGTCATCGACATCGAGGGCCCTGATGCCGGCAGGCTCATTGGCAGACATGGCGCTGGGCTCGATGCTCTGCAGCTTGTGACAGCCGTGATCGCCAATCGCAAGGCATCCGCGGGAGCACGCGTCCTGCTCGACGCCGAAGGCTACCGCGAACGCCGGGAGAAGATGCTTATCGAGATGGCGCTCTCGCACGCCGAAAAGGCAAAGGCCGCCGGAAAGGAGATCGTCATCCGCGACCTAAAGCCTTACGAGCGCCGTATCATCCACCTTGCTCTCAAGGAGGACCCGGACGTGGAGACTTACTCGGAGGGTCAGGGCGAAGACCGCCAGCTCGTCATCTCACCCCGCGTCTGAGCAATCGTACGCCGGATCTGCATGAAGAAGGGCCCCAGCACGTGTCGCCGGGGCCCTTTTCCCTCACCCTTGTTTTCCCGTCGCCAGGTCGTAGACCGCAGCCTCAACGCTGTTCCTGTCCACCCGCACACCACGCCGCGTCGCCTGCTCCTGGACGTACCGCATCTTTACCTCGCCATTGCCGGACCCGTAGATCTGCTCAGCCGCTTTCACAAGCTCCAGCAGCAAGGCGCGCAGCCGTTCATCGTTGATCTTCTCCACATACTTCCTGCTTACCCGAAAGGCCAGCCCGAGAAGCAGCGCGCCCAATCCCGGCACTGCAAGCACCCGCACATACTCCAGCACATTCTCCACTCCACATCACCTCTCCAGTTTCTCAGCAACCCGCGGATCGTCCGGCCTTCTCACGCGCCAGCCGAATCAGAACCGCAAGATGGTACGCCGCATACAGGAACGCATACCCGAAGAACACGCCCCATAGATAATCCCAACACGGCCTTTCGTACCCCATTGTCACCACCACCGACACCCGCCACGCCGTCAACAGAACCAGGCAAAACCGGCACGGGCCATTCACCCGCATCCGGGCCAGCAGAAACCCCACCGATATGATCCCACCTAACAGCAGCAGCTCAAGCAGCGCCACCGCCGGCAGGCACGGGTTAGTGATCATCGTCCAGTTCCTCCATGGCCTGGCTGAAACTCGTCTCCAGCCGGCGCTTCACCTGGCGCAGCAGGGCCGTGCCGCATAGCGACGCGAAGAACGCCGTCTGGAAATCATGGTCCACCGCGTGCGCCACGCCCACGCAAATCACAAGTTGCCCCACGAACCCCATGTGCAGCCGGTGCCCACGCAAGTGGGGCATCACGATGACCCGTGTCCCCAGGGCCGCGTTGGTCAGCGCCCCAAGTATTCCGCCACCGGTCAGTGCAACCCAGGACGGGATTTCGTGCATCACATGGCTCCCCTCGACACGCGATCCCAGGTACCGGCTCTCCTACCTGAGAAGTCCCTCGCGCTCCCAGTCATACTCAAAGTCTGCGCTCTCCATCCCGTCGTTCGTGGCCGCGATCACGAAGCCGTCTCCCCTGTGATGCGCCAACACGACCCACGTGAATCCCGGGCTGTCCGACGTGACCCTCAGATCACCCGGCACCCGGAATTCGCCCGACGCCCTGTGGTCCACCACAATTTCCACGGTCTCATTCGCGCCCACGTCCTCCTCGACGCCCGACCCGCTTACATGCCCGAACACCAGGCCGTGCCGGTCGCGTTGAGCCCCCTCGCAGGCGTTGTCCACCGCCACCACGGACCCGTCCGTGGCCAGTTCGATCGTCCCCAACAGAACGCTCCTCCCAGGACCCGGAGGCGCAAGTTGGGCGACGAAGGTCACGCTCCCATCCGGAGCAGACCCCTCCCCCGCCACCGCATACACGTAATTGACCGCGCCGTTCGTGAGCCCAGCGATCCCCGCGGATGTCCCGGTTCCACACCAGCACCCGCCGATGAGTCCCGTGCCCTCCGTGACCGTCCTGGTCTCCTCAATCATCCACCCTGCATGCACCCCGTCCCCCAGCAGGTGTCGCACCATCTCGCCAAGCGCCCGGTCAAGCGTATCCGCCAGGCGGTTGTGATGCCACGGTTCCACAAGGTCGTCCGTCTGCACATCCGTCGCCAGTCCGTAATTGGGCGTCGTTCCCGCCATACTCTTCCGCCTCCATCGCCTGCCGGAATCGGCTTCTCATCTCGCCGCGTAGCTGGTCGCCGAATACCGCCCGCGCCCGTACAACGCGGCGCGGTGTACCTCGCCCGTCCCATCAGCACGAACCAGAAAACTCCCATTCCCGGAACCCGTCACCTCGCGCCGCACATCTCGGTTCACCGCGACACTCGCCCCTCGTTGTCCGGGTCGCACAAGCCGCTCGATCTCCTGTCTCAAGAGCTTGATCGCCCACATGCTATGCCCCATCCCCCAGCCAGCGCGCTTTCACCTGCGTCGTCGCAACCTTGCCCGAGTCCTTCCGCACCCGGTGAGTCACTTGCTCCACCCGATACTTCTGGTCAACCGCGCCCACCGTCTCCGCACCTTTGACCCGGATCACCTGCCCAACTCGGACCCCCGGCTCCAGCGGCATCGTCACCACAACATGTTCCGGCCGGGCTGACCGCTCCCGGAACAGTTCCTGGGCCAGCCGGTTCACCTCGGCTTGTGTGGTATACGTCTCCAACGCCGCGACCTCCATCTTCCGCCAGCCGACATACACCTGCGCCTGCGCGTCAAACAGCGACGCCGGCTCGTAGATCACCGACCGCACCGGCCGGCCGTCCGGCCCAACTCCCAGCACCGCCACGTAGTTCGCAAAGTCCCCCTGGAACAGGCTTTCCCGCGGCCGCTCGATCGACAGCACGGCGCCGGGAGCATCAGGCTCGGGTGCCAGCTCGGCCCGGGTGTACAGCTCCCACCGCACTTCACTCCCGCAGGCGCCGGTCAGCGAACCGTCATGTTCCGTCAGGTTCTCCGCTGTCCGCGCATTGCGGCAGTGACGACACGCCTTCATCAGCACGCCGTCCTCCCGGAAGAACACCGCGGCCCGGTAGTCGAACGCAGCCACTTCATCCAGGAACTCCGCCCACGTGCGCCCCGGTTCGGCCTGCCAAAGGGGCCGCTCAAAGCTCCCCGTGCTCAGCACCGTCCCCGTGTCTTCGAGCTCTCGCATCGCCTCGGGAATCCCGCACCGATCAAGCACCCACGCGAACACGTCCTTTACCGCCCAGCCGTCGAACACCGGTGCCCGGCCGTCGCACTTCTCGTCCCGCAGTCGTACCATCGGATCGATGATCGCCGCCAGCATCCGGCTCTTCGGTCCCGCAAGCACCGCGGGCTCCGGCTCAACCAGGTACCCGTCCGCCACTGCCTCATACTCAGCCGTCCCGTCAGCCATCAGCCAGCCCAGTTCCAGCGACGCCCGCCGGTACTCCCCCGCATTCGCATGCTGCCCTAGCGAGTTATCCAGCTCAAGCGTGAACGCCGTCGCCCGGCCGTCATTACCTGACTCGCCCCACACCCTCTCGACATCCGCGCTGATGTCCGTCCATGCCGCCGCCCCGCTGTCAATGACCTCCGGGAATTGCCCGATCTGCACGCTGTACAGCTCCGGCGATACCGCCGTCTCGAACGCAGGCTCCGCAACCTGGTGCACATGCGGCGACATCGTGCATCGCCAGGCCCGTTCCGTTGCCCTTAGGTCCCCCCTCAGCGCCGTACTGTCCACTGCGGTCACTCCGGCCGAAACATTCCCATACCCATCTCGCACGGGCTGTGACCGGGCGTTCAGGATCAACTCCCCCGCACACGCCTCAGTGTCATACCCTGCCTCGATCGGCTCGCTGTCGATCTGAACCGCCGCCATTTTTATCGGGAGCACCGAGAACGCCCACTGTCCTGCGTTGTGCCACAGCCCCAGGTGCCCCGCGCCCACCGAAACTTGCTCTGGCCCGGTCGGACAAACCCACAGGTCTTCGCTGAACCCATCCGTGGAAACAACCAGCCTCCCTCTCCACACCCCAATCCAGATCAGCAGCCGACCATCCGGTCCGTACCCCTCCAGCCGGCCAAACCGCGCTCCTCTGCCGGCGTTCGCTACACGTTCCCACACTCCGCCCTGGCGCCGCTTCACAATCGGGCTCCCGCCGTACGGTAGCACCACCGACAACTCATGCGCGGACCCCAGCCCAAGTTCGATCGTGGTGCCTGGCGGATCGCCTCCCCAGTCGTGGTCAGGCCGCGGGGCCGTCCGGTACAGCGACACGCACACCACGGGGTTCGGCGGCAGCGTGAAACGGCTCACCGCACCCGTGCGCTCTCCCTGCCTGCCGTCGTACTGGTACAGCCGCACCTCCTCGCCCATCCCCAGACCAGTGAGCGGTAACCAGCTCCCTCCCCTGAGGTCGAAATGCTCCGTCCCCAACGCCTGGGTGGTATCCAGGAACGGGCGACAGATCACGCAGTTCAGGTCGGGGTGCTCCAGCACCATCGCCGTCGGCACAGGCGAAGCGTCACCCAACCCAGCCCCAATACCCAGTTCCGCCGGGCTAATCCGGCTGCAGACCACCGCCCCAACTCGCCACAGATCCGCGACCACATCGTACCGCCCGAACCCGTCGTACCGCTGAATGAAGCGCTGGCCCGGCTCATAAAGCCGCGCGCGCGCTATCGGATGCTTGCGCTCAGACATGCCCACTCTCCCGCGCCCATTCTCGCTGTGCCGGCGCATCGTCCCTCAGATGGCGCTTTCTTCCGTCCACGTTTCGCCGTCGTCACAAGAGCAGTAAAACACTACGTGCGGCCATCGCGGGATACCCACGAGCAGCGGCGACCCTTGTCCCACCAGTTTCACCAACGCCGCCCTCTGGTCGCACGCAACAGGCGCGACGCTCTTCTCCTCCGAGCCGTCCCCGTACTCCAGCCAGGTCTCATTCGCCAGGTTCAGCCGTCGGATCACGTACTCCCCGCCTCGGATTCCCACCACGTACACAATCCCGTTGTGCTCAACCGCGCTCGGGTGCGCAAGCAGCGCCTCCGCCATCTCTCAAGCCTCCCCGGAACGCCAGTCATCCCTCGACACACTCACACGGATCTGGGAGTCGCCCCTCTGCATCGCAAGCACCAGCCCCCCAGCGCCGTCCTTGGCCAGTGCGGGCTCGTCGCAGATCCCCTCCTTGGTCACCTGCGTTCCGCCGTCCCAGTTCCCGGCCATCCCCATCCTGCGGTGTACTCGGATATTGCCCTCGTCGCAGTAGGCCGCGAAGATCTGGCCAAATCGGTCCTGCGCAAGACACGGGTTCCCCCACAGCCGATCAGCCTGCACCGCAGTCGGGACCGATCGCCTCGGACCCACATCAAGCCCCGCCGCATCCGCCAGGAAAGGCACATCGGCAACCAGCGTGAACCTGCACCCAGGCGCGCTCGCTGGCGAGACCAGCCGGACGTCCCGCACTCCCGTATACAGTCCCACGCCGCGATACGGCGCCGCAGCCGTCTCCGCCTTCAGCTTCGGCACGAGACTCACCCGCACCGCATCGCCCAACGGCACTTCCTCACACGGTCCGCGGCTTCCCGCCGGGATCGTCACCCGCCGCGTCTCCCAGGTACCGTCACCAAGCTCGCAGTCCACATCCACGGTGAACGTCAACGGTGCCACGTATCCGGGCTCAAACACCGCCTTCAGTTGCGCCAGCCCAAGTTCCCGGCCGATCTCGGGCAGCCCCTCGAAATAGCCCATCCCGTGCCCCGCCGTGAACATCGGCGTTCCGTCACCGTCGAACCTCCCGAAACCTTTACCGTCCCCAAACCGGTCCACGTGTCGAGCTATCCACCGGGGAGCATTCGTCGGCTGAGCGGGTCCCCTCTGCCAGAGAAAGTCATCGGTTTCGTCGTAGATATCGGGCCGCCAGTGGTACCGCACCATTCTCGCTGACACCAGGTCCCTGGCCGGCACCAACACCCGTAGCATTCGCCGCCCGGTCCCACCCACCGTTGGCGTCCGAAAGAACGTCCGGCAGTCCATCGCCCTTGCATCGCCGAATACAGCGGCGCACTGTTCGCAGTACCCCTGTTCAGCCACTCCTGTTCCCGGATCACGGTGCGCAGGTCCGCCGCAATACGGGCACAGAAGGCCCGTTACGCTGGTCACATCGCACTGCCCGTCCCTGGGCCCGCACCGGGTCTCCCCAAACACCATCGGCTCCCCGAATTCCAGCCCCATCCGCGCCGCCTCCGGGTGCTCCTCGTCAATCGCCGCATCCCCGTGGGCAACCACATTCCCGTGGACCTTGCCGCCCAGGAGCATCTTGGCTTCCGGGTAATAACCCGTCGCCCGATACAGCCCTGGCGCCGTTTCCCAATTCTCGAACGGTTGTGTCCCCAGCACCAACCCCGTCGCGATGATCCCCTCTGGCTCTACCAGCGCATACTCCCGCACCACCGGTCCGCCGTACACAAGTTCCTCCAGGTTCTCCACATACCGGAACTTCGGCAGCGTTCCCTCGGTCTCCCAGCCCCCGTAACTCGCCTCCACTGTCCCGAATCGTTCCTGCGTCTCCGGGTCCTCGACCCAGATGCTCCCCGGCACCCAGGGGAAGTTCTTGTGCCCGAAATCTCCCTTACGCCATGCCTCGGGCCGGTACTCCTCGAGCCACGACGAGTACATGCGCGCACCCAGCACCACGTCCGAATAAGGAGCGCCCAGCACCGGCACGCTGCCCCAGGTTTCATCGTGGATAACCAACTCGCCGCCAAATCCACTCGGTGGCAACTCCGCCCACCAGAAACCGCCCTCATCCGTGGTCGCCACAGTCCCCACGATCGTGCACGTCTCCAGATCCAGCACCTTGATAGCCATTCCCACCGCCGGGACCCCCGGCCTCAGGTACACTCGCCCCGCGTAGACGAGGTCCTCGAGCGGGTACTCCTCAAGCGTCCCCATCACAACCGTGCTCGTAAGCCCCGGTTCAAGCGTCACGACCTTCCGCGCACACCCAAACGTGCTGTCCCACGTGCCCCAATCGGTCCGCCGGAACTGAACCACCGAATGCTCGCATGCCGGCAGCCCGCTGATAGTCACCTCGCCGGATGGAGGGATTTCATACGCCTGCCCCGCATCATCCATCGTCCCCACCAGCACCCACGCCCCCGGAGTGCCCACGATCCGCAGGCTCGAACTCAGCAGGTCAATCACTGCCCACCGGCCTTCGCTCGCAACCGCCTTCACACCCCGATGTACCGCGTACGTCACCTGCGCAGTCCGCTCCGGCGCCGTGTATACTGTCTCGGGGCAGTCGTCACGCCGGTCACCCTGTCGCTGGTAGATCGCTCCGTGCCCTTTCGGTGCGATGAACTCCCACTCGCCGTTCTCGTCCGTCTCGATAGGCGTCCGCACCACCGGCCCCTCAACCCATGTCTCGAGTTCCTCGGAGTAGACCAGCTCGTTGTACTCCTGGCTGTCCCAGAACAGGACGCGTCCGTCACTCTCCGTTGCCAGTTCGGTCTCTAGGCTCACCTGGGCCCCCTGAATCGGAGCCCCGTTCTCCAGGACGCGTCCCTGCAGCCGGTAGCCCATCACGAACGTCTCCGCGAAGGGTGCCGCGCGAAACTCGGTCCCCTGCACTCGCACGCCCCAGTACCCGTCATCCACCAGCACCGCATACCGCTCAACCGGCAGGCCGCGCCACATCTCTTGCACCAGCCATACCCGCACTCCGGCCAGCGCCACGTCGGGCCCTCGCGCCTTGAACACCTGACCGCTGATGGTCCCGTCCGTAACTTCAAACGCGAACGAGCCATCCTCGTCCGCCTGCGTCCCTGCCACCACTGTCCCACTCGCCGCTCCCAGCCCCACCGCGTCCTGTAGCTTGAATCGACAGATCATCCGCCCACCTCCAGGTGCCGGCGGTGCAGCCGCTCATCTACCGCGCCAGTTCCAGCCGCATCTCGCGCACTTGGTCCCTGCTAACACCGAACTCCACCGCATCCACTGCCTCCATGCACTCCTCGGCACAGTGCCCGACGGGCCTCTTGCGCACACTCAACGCGCCCTCGCTCTCATCGAGCAGCGCTCCCTCGGCATGCGCATCTGCCCCCGTCCGTCCAACTCGCCTGCCCGGCACAATTTCATCGCCACGCCTCAACCGGTCTCGTGCCTTCGGTGCCGTCTCCGCCGTGTCCCGTCGCCACATCCACCCATACCCGGGCCGGCCCGGATGCGCGATGCCCCCGGGACGACCAGTCACCGCGCGCCCAGTCTCCGGTCCTGGTTCCCCCCGCGGTCCAGCCCATTCTCCAGCTTGCCCGGCCTCCTGTGCTCGGGCCTCGGACAGAACGCCCCCCCGCTCTGTCACTTCCTCATCGCTCTGTGCCCACTTCGGCCTGCAAGCCCTCCCCTCGCCGTGCCTCACCCGGGCCGGCCGACCCAATCTCCGCGCTTGTCGCAGCACGCTCCTGTGGCTCCGCAATCCCCGCATTGCTATCTCGATGCCGTCTCTTCCGCGCCACCCCGGCCACACAGTCGCTTCCGCGTCATCTCGCTCTCGAGCGACATGCCCCACCGTGCCCTCGCCCGCGCAGAACAAAGCCCCGTGCAAGGGTCCCTCCCACCGCACGGGGCATCTCTCTACTCTGCCCTGCCTCACGTCAGCCCTTTGCCATCCCCGCTCGCCGGCCATAGCTCCACCCGCCACCACGGCCACATCTCCAGAGCCTCGATTCCCGGTCTCATCCCCGCCGCGTCCACCAACCGCTGGTCACAACGCCCCAACGCAACCAGCCTTACTGCGAGGCACGAAAGCGCCCGAACCGCCCTCGGCCCCAGCACCCGTTCCAGTGCCGCCTGACTTGCGAAATCCGTCCCCTCGCGCACCCGGGGCACATCCGCTGGCCCATCGTCAGCACTCACCAGCCCAACTGGGCTTATCCCCGCGGTCCCACGCAGGTTCGCCAGCGCCCTCACTTTTTTTTCGCGTCATCCAGTGCTTGCCTTCCCGCGCGATCACGCAGGTTCACTTTCGCCAGGCATTCCTCGATCCACTCACCAATTTCAGGGCTCAGCTCGGACAGGAACACCTCTCTCTCGCACGGCTCAAGCGTCCCCGCCTCCCGGACTCTCACCCGGCCGTCCTCACCGCGCTCCGGCAGTGCGAAATCCACCAGGCACCGCTCTAGCTCATAGAGTCGCATCGCCCACAGATCATACTGTCTCCGAACGCTCAGCACCCGCGCGTGGTCGTCCAGTTCATACTCCTCAACCGTCCCCACGCTCTCGCGCTCCAGGCTCTCCCGGTACGTCAACGGGCGCACCACGACCCACGCCTCGCAGTCATCCCCGGGGTATTCGAAGCGCACCGCTTTGCCGGGCTGGGCGACGTGTGTCACCCATTGGCATCGCTCAGCTTCGCCCGCGATAACGCCGCCGTCCCCCTCACTCACGCAAGCACCACCGGGGGCGTCACCCCATCTGCGCTTCCCAGCGCTACGAAACTCACTTCCTCCACGATCCTCCGTGCATGGGATCCCGGCAGCCCCAGGTCCGATCCCGAATACAGAACCCGTGGCAGATGGATCGTCGCCACAGTCACGTCGCGCTCCAGCGTGAGCACCAGCGCGGCCTCCTGCCCCGACACGAAGTCCCCATACACCCCGGCATCCACGAAGTCCCGCGACAGGCTCCCGGTGCACCGCAACCCCGCCAGGTTATATAGTTGCGTCGGGTTGCCGGTCTCTCCCAGCCGCAAGCCCTCCGCCGGATCCTCCAGCATCGTGTTGATCTCGATCCGGATAGCCTCGCAGTTCACATCCTCGGCCACCGCCTGGCCGCCCACCGAAAGCTCAACCTTTGCTTCTCGGAACAGGTACGGTGCGGACAGAGGCATCACCGGATTGGCCGTTCCACCCCTCTCCATCTTCAGGCCCGCGACTTCCAGTGTGCACGTCACCGGCTCGCCTTTCACCAGGTCGAATACCGCCTTGGCCACCTTCAGATCCGTCAGCTTCTTGACCTCATGTACGCAGTCGATCAGCGCCGACGCCCACTTGCCCTGGTTGTCCGCGTCTCGGTCCTGGATCCAGGCGAACAGTTGGCTCACGCTGCCCGGGATCACTGGAAAACGCAGCCTGCCCTCAGCCCACTCTCCTGCCGAATAGTAGCTGGTCTGGTAGTCCTTCCCGTCGGCCGTGTCCAGCATCACATAGTTCTTCTTCCACTCAACCGTGTCCACCGGGGTATCGCTGTCCCCCATCAGCGGCAGCCAGGTGCTCGGAGCCTGGTACACACCTTTCTGCGCTTGCAGTCCGAAACCGAATGCCCCGTCCATCGAAAGGGCCACCGACATTCGCACACCCTCTTTCTTGCGATCCAGGCATAACCGCCTGACATTCTCGTGCTCACTCTGCGACCTACGCCCGGCCTTCCCCCAATGGGAGACTGGCACTCGAACTCAAGCCCCGTCCCAGTTCGATGCCTGCACCCGATGCGCCGTCGCCCGCGGTCGTCTATGAACCCCGCACAGGCATCCATCCTGCGACCGCACGCAGTTGCTTCGGGGTGCCGGTCCCCGGTGTCTGCCTTCATCGTCCCTCATCGTCGTCCGTCGTCGGCCCTTGCCCTCTGTGGTGCGCGGGCCCGTGCCGGGTGATCGCTATCAGTCACCCACCCGTCCTTGCCGTTCAGCCCCGCAGGGGCGCTGGCTCTTTGCCACCAGCGTGAGCTGGTGGCCCGTGCGGTCCGCAGTTGCCTTTCCCCCTCGTCCTGAGCAGCCTCACCGCGAAGGAGAGGGGGGCAGGGGGGAGAGGCAGCCTCTTCCACTCACCCCGCCGCATCTGCCGCCGGCTCCTGCGCCCGCAGCCCCACCATATCCAGCCGCACCACCCGCAGCCCCGATAACCGCTCGTCCACTGCCGCTTGCTCTCGCGGGGCGTAGTCAACCCCAACCACCTGCGAGTACCAGCAGGTACCCGCCAGGTAGGGGTCGCGCATCAGCAGGCTAAACAGCCGCCCGACTTCCTCGAGCAGCCGTAATTCCGCTTCCTCACCCTCGCGCTCTTGTCTGACGTAGTACACGCTGCTGTGGTACTCCTGGCTGTACGAGCGGTTTGTGCCCCCCATCACTGGCTGCTCAAGTCGCGTCGGGGCAACGACAACACACGGGAACCCTACCGTGCCGGGCTGTGGGGCCAGTTCGGGCTTCCCGCGACCCACCCACGCCAATTCAGGCACAATATCGCTGAGCAGAACCACCCGAGCGCCGGCATCCACCGCATAGTCCCCGGTTACGCTGCTGTCCAGCATCACCTGCGTCCGCCCGCCTAAGCCGGCGACGGTGCGAATCTCTCCGGCCTGCCGGTCATCCTCCACCCGCACACTGTCGCCCACTCGCAGGATCTTGTTGCTCCCTACTTCGAGCACATTGCCACCGCTCACATCCGCACTCAACCTCACCGCACCTCGGCAAAGGTCGCAGATGGCCCCGAGTATCTCTGCATGATGGTGCATGCCCGGCATCGCTCACTTGCCTCCCCGCTCTGTCCACACGCTATTCATATCCGCCATCCATCCCTGCATCTGCCGATCGTCGTCTGTCGTACGCGGGCTCGTGCCGACCAACCCGCTTGCGGTCACGTTGCCGACCGTCCGCGGTTGCTCCCGGCTCCGGTGCCGGCCCTCTGCCGTCAGCGTGAGCTGGCGGTGTTGCTACCCCTCTCGCGCCCTCAGATCCAGCCTCACATGATGTCCTTTGCCCGCTTCGTCTCGCACCCCACACACCTCGTACACGCTCACCACGTACACCGGCTCGCCTGCCGTGTGCCCGGTCGTCATCGGCCCATCCACCGCAGCTTCATCCCCATCGCAACTCACCACCAGGCGCAGCTCCGAGTCCACACCCGCTCCCAACTCCACACGCAACCCCGCAACGAGACCCGCTTCATCGGACACCCGGAACACCCTCGAACCCGCCGCAACATCCTCTGCCAATTCAAGCCGCACCACCCGCTCCACCAGCAGGTCACCCGCGCGCACATCCGCAGGCTCCAGGTACGCCACATGCGTCGCCTTCTCAGCCTGACCGATCACCGTCTCGCCGTACTCCGAACTCACGGGCTGTAGCGTGCACGGAACGTCCTCAGTCACCAGCACATACCGGGGTCTGCGTGGGCTGCCAAGCGTCGACACATCCACCTGCGGCCGACGTACGCTCACCACATCGCGCAGCAGTGTCAGGAAGCTACCGTCTCCCATTCTGTGGGCCTGCCTTTCCGGACTCGCGAAAAGGGGCTCTCAACCCGCGTCCGCGAGCCCAAGAGCCCCTTGGTCCGTGTCTGACTTCTCGTCTGTCTTCCAGCCGTCCTCAGATCGCCGCCAGCCGCAACTTCCGGTAAGAGCGCGCTGCGCTCCGGGCATCCGTCACCCAGCGCTCGATCACCCCGGCATGTTCCCCACCCGATCCGTAGTCCACTGCATAGTCCCCGATCTGCAGCCGCTCAACAGACCCCCGGTCACCCGCGCACTCGCTCAGGATTTGCGCCGCAACCAGCCGCGCCTGGGCCATCCGGATCTCCTGCGGGGCCCCGTTGTAGCCCCAGTCCGCGGTGACCTCAACATTCGCCAGACCCTCCGGGAACTCGCCCGACCTCAGCCGGATCACCGCCTCCGGGTAGTACACAACGTACTCTTCGGTGCTCAGCTTGCGCCCGCCCACCACCACCGAATGAACCGCCAGCAGGGGCGAGACACCCAGCGGTCCCAGCATGAGCCGACCCTCGCCCTGGCCGTCACACATGACCACTTCGTCCGAATGAAGCAGAAAATCCCTGCCGGCCTCCGCATCGATCGCCGCCATGCTCACAGGCATCAGCCCGCGGACCCTCAACTCCAGCGCGTCACTGTCACCAATTGCCGATACGTCATGCCCCGCCAGCAATCGAAACACATCATCCACCGTGCAGTACCACTCGAACAGCCCGGTCACGAACACTCCCTCTGCACTCATCCTGCCGACCACACCCCCTGGCTGTTGCGAGCCTGCACCCGCCAGAAATACACCTTGTTGCTCGCCAGTTCCACTGCCGACAGCGTCACCCGCGTCGCATCGGACTCCACCACGCCGCTGTCCCACACATCCGCAAGGCCCGCCGCCAGCTTATCCCGGCTCGTCGCCACCAGCACCCGGTATGCCGTCTGCGGATACCCACTCGGGTCCGCATACTCCCAGGACAGCTCCGGCGCCGGGTCCAGCACCGCAATCGGGTTTGTCTCTCCCTCGACTTTCAGACTGCCAACCACAGGCGGCGGAATCGCCGTTGCACGGCGCACTCTCCACGCATACACGCGCGGCGTCTCGGCCCCCGCGTCATGCCGGCTCAACACGAACCGCAGCCGTATCGCGTCCATCGTCAGGCTGGACAGCAGCACCCCGCCCCACCTCACCTGCGCATTCACGCTGTCCCCCAGCGCATCACAATCCGCCGCCGAGAACCCCGGCAGGACCTCCTCCGTCTCCGCATCCACCACCTCGACCCGCACCGATCCCGCCCCCTGGGTCGAGTTCAGCCGCAGCGTCCCCCAGCCACCCACGGGCCGTTCCAGGATTGGCGTCTCGAAGAAACCACTCGTCGCCGTTGCCTGAAGCTCGTACCATGCCTCTCCATCCAGCCGCACCCATCCGAAGTTCACGAAGTCCCCGGCCCCGTAGTAGTACACGCGCCGGTCGCCAAGCTGGAAGGGCCGACCGGGCCCTAGTCGTGTCGGTTCTCCCGGCAACTGACCTTGCGGGAGCCACTCACTGTGCGAAGCGAAGGTTTGGAAATGAATCCCGTCCTCGCTCACATAGCAGTACACACCCGACGTCGCCGCGGTCGCGGTGTCGCTGTAAAGACCGATGCAGTCCGACTGCCCCAACACCGCCACATCGCACGAATGAACCAGCGGAGCCGGCAACGGCGACACCATGTTCCCGTGCGGAAGCGGCCTCATGCTCCGCAGGTCGCCGCCCTGGATGCCGATCAAAGGGCGCATATCCAGCGCGTAGTTGTACGATCGGTGGTTGATCGACTTCCCCCGAGCATACCCCACGAATCGCCGGCTCTCATCGGTCGCGTACGGGTTGTCAGTGATCCGCCACCCGGCATCGCGGTTGGCCCATGCGCTCGAAGCGTTCCCGTCCGGCAGAACCGGCTCGGCTCCCCCGATGATCGGAGAAATCGGATTCCCCCGCCAGAAATGCTCCTCGCGGGAAAAGCTCCAGCGGTCCTCGGCCCCGGTCAGCAGGTACGCCATGAAATGATCCGGGTGCGATGTCTGCCCGATGTACACCAGTGACCACAGCCCGTCGCCACCCTGCAGCACCGCCGTTGGATACGAAGAGGACACCGGCCCGTCCCCCTCCGGAGCCGGACGCAGGTCATCCTGAGCCATGAACGGATTGGACTTACCCGCGGGCGGGACCTCGTCCACCCACTTGATCCGCCCCGTCACCGCATCCCAACTGCCCACAACGTACCCCAGACGCGCCACTCCATCCGGACCCGTGCCCGTCAACAGCGCGGTGATCTCCTGCCTGGACTCGTCGTAGCATACGGGGATCGGCCACGAGCCCACCGTCTCACGCCACGTCCCCGCCTTGCACAAGTCAGCCTTCGCCGCCGCAGGGGCCTGGCACTTCGTCGGCCGCGTCTTCTGCCGCGCGACGCCGCTGCTGCGCCACACCTTCGTGCTCTGCCCGTTGCCCGCAACCACCATGAAGTTGTCCGCGAAATCCGGTCCATCCCCGGCCGGACCCCTCCGCAGCCGCTGGTAAGTGGTCGGCCCATCCAGCTCAACACGCTCCAGAAGCACACGGCAGGACAGCGTATTGTCCTCATGCACCGACGGCTTCCCGTAGCACGCGCCCCAGTCCAGCGTGGAGTGATTCGCCCCATCCATGTACACCGTCCGCCCACGGTCATACCGCAGCATGTTCGGAACCAGGTTCTCAGCGCTGTTGGCTCCCACGAATTGCCACTCAAGCTCCGTGAAGAGCCGCGAGTCACCGTGGAACTCCCACAGCCACGCATCCGTGCTCATGTCTTCCATCCGCGTCCCGTACGACGTGGACCCGTATGACCGGCACCCCTGGATCCTGGCCCGGAAATCCACCACCGCAATACTGCCGGCTGCGGGAACCGCTGGCAGCGCGCTCTCTAGCGTGATCACCCGCGTCGTCGCGTCATACGAGGCCACCTTGAGCCGCCGTCCGCCGCAGTTGGAGCCCAGGAACGTGATCATCGCACCGGCCCAGTAATTCGTCCCATACTCAGCCCCGAGATCCGTCTTGAACTGGGTCGTCGTGTTCCCCGCGTCAGCCACCACCGTGAGCCGTCGCCCACTGCCCCACTGGTCGAACACATTGTCTGCACCGGTCGGGTAGTGAACATAGTCGACAGGTCCGATACGCACCACCCGACCCATCGGTGTGTCGGCCATCGGAATGTGCAGTCGCTGCCGGTACGTGCACGGAGGGTTCATCACCCGTGCGTCGAACACCGGCGTTCCAGCAAAATACGCACCCACCCGCCGGCTCTGGGTGTATCCCGCCAACACCCGCAGATCAGCGTATGTCGCCTCGTTGATGTCCTGCAGGTAAGCCGCCCTGCCCGCATCCACGTTTAGCGGCCAAGGGACGCTCAGCGGCACGCGGTCATCCTCGCTCAGATCGTGCCGCGGCATCCCCAGCAGGAAACTCAGCCGTCCCTGGTGCCTGGCCCCGTCGTCCACAAGACAGTATCTGTCCTGCGCCCCGGGCGCATAGAACGTCCCGTCTCCCGCCGCAATCTGGGCGTCATACTGCCCGTCGAAATGCGCATACAGGGTCATTGTTCCCGGCCCGTCCTCCGGCCGGATCCGTCCTCGTGCACCCATCGCATACAGAGCAGTCACCTGCTCCGAAGTCACAACATCATCCCAGATCGCCAGCGAGTTCAACGCGTGCGCTCCATACGAGATCACTCCCGCTGGAGCACCCACCGCAATCCGCGTCGGCGTTCCCACCGGCGCATTCGCATTGGTCACCGGAGTTCCCGTCAGTTGGCCGTTGTAATAGACCCTCATCACGCCGGCTCCGGGTGTCGTGAAGTCCCACGTGTAGACCAGGTGTTCCCACTCATACACGCTCGTGACGTTGGTAAGCGATACATCCTTCACGCTTCCCTGCGAGCACACCCGGAACGTCCGGCCCCGGAACTGGCGCATGTAGTTGGACCCATCGATCTCAATTCGCCAATAGATCGAATCGTCCACATGCGTGATCACGGGCCACTGCCACACGGCCAGCGTGCCCTTCGACCCGGCTCCGATGTTGACATTACCCGCCGCTTGGTAGAAGCACTCGGCTCCCCTTGGGTCGATCCACAAGAACTGTCTGCGTGGCAATGAATACCCACCTTTCCACTCTCTGGCCCCGCCGATCGCCTGCTGTCGTCCGCCGTCCGCCTCGGCCTGCGTCCTTGCACTGGCAACCGGCATCCAGCTCCCAGCCTTACCGGGAGCTGGATGCCTGTGCCCAAAGCATTATTCGCCCTTGACCACCACTGCGACATACCCTCCCGCCCGCCGCCCAACCTCTCAAGGGCGTCAGCCCTTCGCCACCCCCGCGAGCTTGCGGCCCTTGCCGGCCCGGTCTCTCTCACTCGCCGTCTGCCTTCGCCTTCCAGCCTCGCAGGGGCGTCAGCCCTTTGCCGCCGGCGTGACCCTCGCCTACGCGCTCTTGCCGACGTTCACTGCCAGCACTACGGCATCGTCTTCCTCGAACTCCACCGCGATCCGTGTCGTGATCGCGTAGATGTTCACACCCCGCAGAATGTCCCGGTCCTTGTCCACCCGCACCTCGCGATGGATGCCGAACACCAGGTTGTCCTTGGATGTCAGGAAGCCATAGGACAAGCCGCTTCCCACGTAACCGTTGATCCCCGCCAGGTCCGTCGGGATCGTGGGCACCGAAACCACCGGAATACCCATGTACCTCGGCGCCTGGGCGCTCTGGAGCGCGCTGTCACCGCCCGCGGTGGGCCGGTCCGCGAAGCTGTCGTGCCAATCCTGCACACATGCCGGGGCCAGGTAGAACCGCAGGTCCCCGTGGTTCCGCTTGTACTTGTCCGGGAGAGCCTTGTACATCGCGGCCAGCACGCTCTTGTCCACCGTCGCGCCCTCGACATCCACCTCATGCCCGTCGCCGGCCAGAACCCGCCATCCGTCGAGTCCCTGCAGGAAAGCATCCTGGGACGACGTGTCGCCCTGGATCGCAAGCTCCTCCAAGTCCGTCGCCGTCTGCTTCGCCATCGCCGAAATCAGCGTGTTCTCAAGGTCGCTGCCCTCGATGCTGTCCTCCAGCGCCTCGAAGGTGATCTCGAAAGGCGTGATGATGTCCGTAGCCGTCAGAGTGACCTTGGCGAATGCCGGTTCGCTGAGAGCCTCCGGAGCAACCCCCTCGGACTTCAGCCGGCTCACCCGGCCGGTCGTGGCGATCTTGTCCAGTTCCACCACCGGAGACCGCATCTTCACCACGCGCGCCTCTCGCAGCATCACCGACTGGTCAGTCACAAGCTCAATGAACCGCTCCGACTGCCCCGTGGTCAGCAGGCCGCCGCCCGCCAGATCCGTCGTGTCAACAGCCTTCTGCAACAGTTCCTCCGTACCCAAATCAGAGTACCCCCTTCCACAGATTCACTGCCTCCCGGCAGCCCCGATCCTGCAACTCCAGGCTGCGACGGCAGCCCGGGTCCGGCTCAGCCTCACAACCATCCCCACCCGGCGCCTCGTCCCCACAATCCAGTTCCTTGGAGACGGTGTCCAGCTCCTCTGCCACCCGCGCCAGCTCGCACTCCAGTTCTCCGAACCCCTCGCTACGTTCCCTTGGCGTTTCCCTCTCTGCCCCTGGCGTTGTGTGGCCTGCATTGGCGGGATCCGACTTCCACAGCGCTCTGCACACTCGCAACAATGCCCTGGCGAGTCCTCGTAGTCCGGCTGCCGAACTGTCCCCGCACAAGCCTTCCGCCGCCTTCGCCATCACTGTCAGGTAAGTGTCGGCATTTGCCGCGTGCCCCGCCCGGCACAGTGCAACATGGTCGAGAACCACCTCCTCAATCACCCGCACCTCTCGTCCCAGCACGGGGTCCATCTCCCGCCGCGCCTTGGTGACCTTGCCGCCCACGCTGAGCTGATACTTTCTCCCCTCAGCGATCCGGCGGCACAAAACCCTCGCTGCGTCCGTATCCGCATACAGCCGCCCTTGGACCACGAACTGCCCGTCTACCACGCGGCATTTCTCCACGAGCCCGAGTTCCTGCAGCGCCCCCGCCTTATGATCCGGCAGCAAGTCCAAAGGCACGCACTCAGCCATCATCTCGATGGCCCTTGCACTCATTCGGTCGCTCTGCCGATCCAGACTCCTCGACGACGCTACGCCCTCAAACCAGAGCTCGCCCTCATCTTCCCACGTCTTCTCCAGGGACGCTTGGAACTCGAACGCCCCTGCTCCCGCCGGGCCTGCCACCCGACCACCTCCCTCTTTGCCTTGGTCGCCTCGATCGCCTTGGTCGCGTAGGCCGGGCGTCTTGCTCGCCGCCCTTCGCTGGGGTCCGGTACCTACCTCTCATCCTGACCTTCCGGCCTGCGCCTTCCTCTAATCCTCGCCCTTGATCGGCGCCAGGCCCTGCCTTGCCCGGATTTCATTCACATCCCAAGCACCGATCTCCGCATATACCCGGGCGATCTCCGCCTGGTCTCGCTCTTCGTCCAGATCCATCTCCACGAACCGGAACTCCCAGCCGGACACCCCCAGGTCCTTCGCCAGCATCCGGTTGATCCGACGCTCAATCCGCCGCTGTTCAGGCCGAACCACCTGTTCCCGGAATGTCTTATCCTGATCCCTGCTGTTTGCCAGGTTCGCGTTCTCGACCACCGTGATCTTGCTCGGCGGTACCCGGTGCGCCATCATGATCTCGTCCCGGTTCGCCTTCCGATATGCGAGAAACGCCGCATCATCCTGATTCCCCACAGTGAGCGGCTCGATCCGCACCTTCACATCATGCCCTGGCACATCCAGCACCAGCGTCTTGTGACCTTTACCCCGGATTTCGTTCTCCATGAAATGCTGAATCTGCCGCATGAGATCGTCTGTCAGCTGCCCGCCCTCGACGATAATCGCCATCCGCGGCACCGCATTGTGCTCGAAGAAGTCCAGGTTGTACTCCTTGGCCGCACGGTCTCCTGCCGCCGCCCCGATCGCCGCCACAATGTCCGGCACTCCGTAGTGGCTCGATGCCGGAGACGGCTTCCTGAAGTGCAGAATCTCGGTGAGGCCGTCCGTCGGCACCCGCACTCCGTACGAATACGCGTGGAACCACTGCATACGCCCATCTATCACCTGCGCCAGCCTCTCCCGGTCAGGCGACACTCGCACCGTTGTCGCAGGCACCCGGTACAGCCCGTCTATCACGCCTCGCGAATCCCGCGTGATCTCGATGTAACCGTTCCCCACGCTCTCCAGGTCCAGGCAGACTCCGTGGATCACGTCCATGAAACCGGTCGCGCCCCGCGGGCCTTCCAGCAGCCGCATTGCGACCTCTCGGCCCTGCTCCGTCCCACTCTCATCAGTCCGCACCAGCCGGTATCCCAATCCCGCGATGCTCCCGGCCTTGGCATCCACGCACGCTTTGTTCACCGCATTGGTCTCGTACAAGTCCGCCAGGATATCCAGATCGTACGGCGGCTCCACGACCCAGCCTTGGTCGTACAGCGGGCTCCAGCTCGGATCAGCCACTACCCGCGACGTCCCTGCCTTCGCGCCGTCCCCGACCACGTAGGCCTTCGCCAGCACCTCTTCCACGTTCTCAACCTCCCATATCCACAACTGTCACCGCGCCCGCCGCCCTTCGCCTCGTTCGCTGCGATCGCACAGGCCGAGCCTCTTGCCTTTGCCGTCCGCCTTCGCCTTCCAGCCCCGCAGGGGCGCTACCCCTTTGCCACCAGCGTGAGCTGTCACACCACCTCAGCCCGGATTCCCGCCATCCCCTGCCAACCCAGCAGGGCCTCCGACACCGCCCCTGCGACCGCGTCCGTCACATCCTTCGATCCCCGCGGCGGGTGGTCGATCCTTCCACCCCGCACCACCTCGAGGCTCGCCGCCTCTGACAGGAACGGCTCGTACGCGTACACAACCAATCTTCCTTCCATCGCCAGCGCTTTCAGGGTCTCATACGCTTCCGGTGTCCTGTCAACCGACACGAGTTTCGTCCGCAGGCCCTTGCGCGCCAGAATCTGCCGGCTGTCCGCGCTCTGCCAACCGTCGTAGCTCACCTGCGCGATCGGAAAACCCCGTCCCCGCAATGCCAATACCAACTCCCGGGGCCGCGAGATATCCACTTCCGCCCCGGACTCTGGCGCAAGCCGCAGCATCAGCTCAACGACCACCGTGGGCGAACTCATATCCCCCGGTGTCGCTGTGCACCTGGCCATCGCAATCCCGCACGCATCCCGCTTCAGACCCAGGTCCACATGCACGTACCGTTGTCCAGGCTCCGTCGGCACGAACCATTCCGCAAGCCTGCCCTGGGAATCGAAGGGATGCGCGAGCTCCGCCGACACTGCCTCCTCCAGCACCCGGCTGTCCGCGAAGAACGGTTGCAACGCCGTCGAGGGCACCGCACCCAGGTCCCGCAGGGCTCGGTGGGGGTTCAACTCGAAATCCCGCCGGTAAGACTCCGGCACCATAAGCCCTGCGTGCTCGAAGAACCCCTCAGTCTCACTCGCCACTGGACGAACTTCCCAAACCGGCCGGTGCGAGGTGAAAACCTCACCATCATCCATCGCCGATCTCAGCCGCCGGTCGAAGAAATCCCCCGCTGTCCGGGGCGATGAGATCATCATCAGCAAACCGCGGCCCGCGAACCTGCTCGCAATCCTGTGGCGTAGCGCGTAGTACAGCTCCTCCACCTGTTCCCGTCCTTCCCCGACATTCGCCGGGAACCACGCTGCCTCATCGATCACTGCCCCAAACACGTTGTAACCCGTCGCGAACGTTGCCGACGAGTTGCCCGATGCCAGGAGGATGCCTTTCGGGAACTGCATCTCTGTCGCCGTCATCCTCATCCCGGCCGCGTATTCACTGAACCACGGCGACCCCTTCACCAGGCGCCCCACCTGGCCATAGACGATGTCCCGCGAATGCCGCGCTGTCGGTGCCGCTATCACAAAGCTCACTGCCGCACCGTCCGCCAGCCCCAGCGTCTTCTGTGGATTCCTCAGACACAGCACGCTGTGGATCATGTAGCAGAGCCCAATGGATGCCAGGTACGACTTCCCCGACCCGATCCCCCAGCACACCACCGCTTCCCTGTACGCCCCTCGCATCAGCTCCTCGAGGGTCCTGATAACCTCCGGAAATACCTGCCCCTCAAGCCCCAGGTACTGCGGATCGCACACAAACCGCCTCACCGGAACCCGCGCAAGCTCTGTCTGCCTCTTGTCCACCAGCCACGGCTGCCTTCGGATCATATCCCACTCTTGCAGTTCGCCTCCGCGCACCGACATATCGGCGCGCAACCCTCCGCACATTGTAAGTCCGCCAATCATCACCATGCCGTTCTGACAGCATTCCGTACCTAAGCATACGACCGCATACTAATGCCCATCAAAACCTCGAATCTCCCGATATTTCGAAGGATCGTGTCTCATCATTATCCAACCGATATGATTTTCTTATACACTTATCATCATACTCTGAACCCAGCTTTCATCTCCTCCATCACTTCCCCTTGCTTCCCCGCGCAGGCCGACCGTCCCGATCGGCTGCTGTTCGCCTCAAAACCGCGCAGCCGCACCGTCCCGGTCGGCTGCCGTTCGCCTCAAAACCGCGCAGCCTGACCGTCCCGATCGGCGCCGTCTGCCGTTCAGCCCCGAAGGGGCGTCAGTCTCTTGCCACCAGCGTAAGCTGGTGGATTCAGGCCCCCTTCGAAACTATAAGAGCCCCCGAAGGGGGCGGCAGATGCGCCCGGTCCTCCTCGATCGCCTGGAGGCCGGAGTTTCATCCCAGCGCCATTTCATCCGCCTTTCGCCTCCCATCCTGACCGAGTAAAGCGGGGCAAGGAATTGGGGACAGAGGAGCGAGCCGCCGTCCGCGACCGGTCCCCACACCGGAAACCCTCTCTGCCGTAACGTTGTTTAACCTCGTTGTGCATTCACCGTCATCCACTCACCTCGGGAGTACTCCCATGAAATCCCTGCCGCGGCCTTTCGCGTTTATGCTCCTCGCCTTTGTCGCACTCGCGGGCTCCACCTGGGCAGTCGCCGCCGATCCCATCGTCGAAACCCTGCCCAATGGGCTCACGCTCATCGTCGATGAGATGCATACCGCACCTCTCGCCGCCGTCCGCGTCTACATCCGAACCGGCGCGATTTATGAGCAGGAGTTCACAGGGGCCGGAATCTCGCACTTCCTCGAACACCTTGTCGGCAGAGGATCTGCAAAACGCTCCGCTGACGAAATCGAAGCCCTCCAGGAAGAGCTCGGCAACCAGACCAACGCCTACACCACCACCGACCACACCTGCTATCACATCACCAGCGCGGCGCGGAACGTCCACCAGATGATCGATCTCCTGGCAGACTATGTCTTCACTGCTCCCCTGCACTCCGACGACGTCGAGGAACAGCGCTCCATCATCCTGCGCGAAATGGCCATGAGTGAGGACGACCCCGGCGACCGCATCTACGAACTCCTCACCAGCACCATGTTTCGCGTCCATCCCGACCGCTACCGCATCCTCGGCTACCCGCAGTCTTTCAAAGAGGTCTCCCGCGAAGACATCCAGACCTACTACAAACGCACCTACATTCCCGACAACACGGCGGTAGTCGCAGTCGGCGACTTCAGCGCGGCCGACGTCCTCAAGTCACTGCGTGCTGCTTTCGCAGACCTCCCCCGCGCAGGGCGCGCGATTCCTCCCATTCCCGCCGAACCGCCGCAGATCGCACCGCGCCGCGTCGACCAGATTGCACCCGAGCTTTCCCGTGCCTACTTCGCCATGGGGTACCACACCGTCGGGCTCCTTGATCCTGACCTCTATCCACTCGACGTTCTCGCCTACTTGCTCACCCAGGGTGCGAGTTCTCGCCTCGTCTCCGACTTGCGCGATGCCCGCGGTCTCGTCGATACCATCTCAAGCTACTCCTACACCCCGGCCTACGGAGCCGGCCGTTTCGTCGTTTCTGCTACCCTGGATGAAGCCAATCTCCCCGCCACCGAGAAGGCCATACTCGACCATCTCGAAGACCTCGCCTCCCGACCGGTCTCGCAGACTGAACTCGATCGAGCGAAGAAGCAGAAGGAAGCAGAACTCGTATACGCCCGTTCAGAAGTCGAAAACTGGGCCGAAACACTGGGGACTGACTACATCAGCACCGGTGACGTTGATTTCAGCCGCCGCTATGTCGAGGGCATCAAGCGCGTCACGCCCGAAGATATCCAGCGCGTTGCCCGACAATACTTCACTCCCGAGAACCGCACCATCGCCATCCGCCGGCCCGGCTCTGTTGACACCGGCTCCCAGGAAGCTGTCACCGCCGCTCCAGCGCCCGAAACCACCCGCCACACTCTGCCCAACGGCATCACCGTACTCCTCCGCCCGGACCACAAGGTCCCTATGGTTACCATACAAGCGTCTTTCATCGGCGGCCTCCGCTACGAGACCCCTGCAAATGCCGGTATCGGCCAGCTGCTCGCCGCCATGCTCCGGCGCGGCACATCCACGCGCTCCCGCACCCAGATCGCCGAAACCCTTGACTCCCGCGGTGCCAGTCTCAGCTTCTCATCGGGCCGCAATAGCCTCAACGCGTCCGCAATCGCTCTCTCAGCAGACACTGACACCGTTATGGCTCTTCTCGCCGACTGCCTGCGCGAACCCGCCTTCCCCGAAGACGAACTGGAGCGCGTCCGACAACTCGCCCTCGCGGGCATCAAGGCACAGGAAGACGATCCCGAACATGTCACTATGCGCGCGATGATGGAGAAGCTTTTCGGCTCACATCCGTACGCGCTCGATCCCGCCGGTACTGCTCAGTCCGTTCAGGCCATCACTCGCGATGATCTCATCGCCCACTACCGCCGCATCTGCACCCCCCAGCGTATGGTCCTGGCCATCTACGGCGACATCACTGCTGATGCCGCCCTCGCATTGGCCGGTCGCCTCTTCTCCGATTGGAGCCTGCCTGCCCAACCTGCGCTCGAACTCGACATGCCCGAGCTGCCTGCGGGCGAAACCCGTGTTTCCCTGGAGCGCCCCCAGCAGCAGGGCATTGTCTACCTCGGCTTCCGCGGGCCTCGTCTGGATTCCGAAGACCGCTTCGCCCTGGACGTGCTTGACGCCGCCTTCTCCGGTGTCTACTATCCCGGTGGCAGGCTCCACGGGCGCTTGCGCGGAGAGGGTCTCGTCTACTTCACCCACATGGTGCCCTCGCCGGGGCTCGACCCGGGCGTCAACATGATCTTCGCCGGAACGGAACCGGATAAGCTGGAGACTGTCGAGACAATCATCAAGGAGTTAGTCCGCGCCATCCAGGATGTACCCCTGGGTGACGAGGAACTCAGACGTGCGAAGCAGATGTGCATTGCCGCACACCAGGTGCGCATAGGCACCCTTTCTGACAGGGCCCAGCAGGAGGCGCTCAACGAGCTGTACGGGCTCGGGTTCGACGAAGACGCGACCTACCCGGAGGACATCGAAGCGGTAACCGCTGAACAGGTCCAGGCCGCCGCGCGCAAATACATGGACTTGACCCGTTGTGTGATCTCCGTCACCCGGCCTGCCGAAACACAATAGACCGGGGCGATTGGCACCCATCCGACCCGGCCGCCGCCTTTCACAGCCCCGCAGGGGCGATAGTTCCTTCCCACCAGCGTGAGCCGGTGGCCTCGCCAGGGAGCACCGCCATGTCGTCCTTACAGCGATACGAACTCTGCGTCGTTGACGAGATACGCGCAACCCTCGCCGAAACAGACGAGGAGCAGATCCGCGCCCTCGTCCAGGCGATACTCGACGCCAATCGCATCTTCGTGGGCGGTGCCGGCCGCAGCCTGCTCATGATCCGCACCTTCGCCATGCGCCTCATGCACCTCGGCCTGATTTCTCACGTCGTCGGCGAGACCATCACTCCCGCCATCGAACCCGGCGACCTGCTCATCGTCGCATCAGGGTCTGGCCAGACCCGCACCACCCTCGCCATGGTCGAAGCCGCGAGGAGCCGTGGCGCGCGCGCAGCCGTGATCACTGCCCATCCCGGCTCGCCAATCGCCCTCGTCGCGGACCTCGTCCTCGAAGTTCACTCGCCCATCACGAGCACACACCCGGATCGCGCATCCTGCCAGCCGCCGGGGTCCCTCTTCGAGCAATGTTTGCTCATCCACTGCGAGGGTATGGTAATGAGGCTCATGGAAAAACTGGGGACTACCGAAGAGGAGATGAGGGCGCGTCACACGAAGCTCGAATAACCTCGGCGCGGATGTGTGAATAGCCCCGGCATTGACCAGCGATGGCAACCGAACGCAAATCAATGAAGCAAGCCTCGCACAAACGCTCCCTCAAATGGCTCGCGATCACTCTTATGCTGATCGTCGCCGCCATCGTCGCCGCAATCTCCGCAGCCGCCCTGGCCGCGAAGCAGTTCAGAGAGAGCGACCGGATCGCTGATAACGTCTCCATTCAGGGCGTTGACGTCAGCAACCTCACCGCGGCAGAAGCAGCGGCAGCGGTTTCCCAGCGGTGGGCAGCCAGACTCCCCAACCAGATCGCTCTCACCTGGCCGGGTGGCAAGGTCCGCAAGTCTCCCGAGCAACTCGGGGCCCGCCTTCGCATCAAAACCGCTGTCTCCCGCGCAATGCGCATCGGCCGTGAAGGCGGGTTCACCAACCAGATCATGACCCGCCTGCGCCTGTTGCGCGCTGGCGTTGACATTCCCGTTCGCGTCGAAGTCGACGAGAGTGTCGTCGAAGCTTGTCTCATCGACCTCTTGCCCGAGATCAATCGCGAACCCCGCAACGCCGATATCAGCGTAGACGGCGACGTCGTCAATGTCATCCCCGGCCGCACCGGTCTCGAACTCGACGTAGACAAGAGCACCGCCGCTCTCGTCACGGCACTCAAGGATCCGTCCCTCGAATCCTTCAAACTCATCACCCGCGTGCAGCAGCCCGCGATCCGCGCAGCCGACCTGAAACACCTCGAGATCGTGCTCGCCTCCTACACCACGCGCTTCCGATCCTGGCAGAAGGACCGCACCCACAATCTGCGCCTCGCCATCAACAACCTTGCCCGCGCGGTCATCATGCCCGGCGATACCTTCTCCTTCAACGAACGCATTGGCCCACGCCTTTCCGAACAAGGCTGGCGCGCGGCACCGATTTTCGTCGATGGAGAAGTCGAACCCTCGACAGGCGGCGGCATCTGCCAGGTCGCCACAACGGTCTATAACGCCGCCCTCCTTGCCAACCTCGACACTGTCGAACGCCATCACCACTCTCGCCCGGTCGATTACGCTCCCCCCGGACGCGATGCCACCGTCTACTGGGGCCAGTATGACCTGCGAATCCGCAACCAGCTTCGCCACCCGGTCCTCATCATCGGCTCCATCGGTGACAGCTCCCTCACGATCAAAGTGCTCGGCGCACGTTCCGACAAGTACGACGTGGAGATCCAGCGCAGCGGCGAGAGCACCATCTCGTACACCACCAATGAGATCAAAGATCCCGAACTCGAAGAGGGAAAACGCGAGGTTGAAAAGCCCGGCCGCAACGGAAAACGCGTCACCGTTACCCGGATCGTCCGCAAGAACGGAAAGATCGTCGCCACCGAACGCTTACACACCGACACCTACTCACCTCAGGCCGAGGTGGTGCGGGTCGGCACCAAGCCCAAGGAAGAATCCGCTGAGAGTGCCACCGATGGCGAAGCAACGGACGCCGCTGCACCAGGCCAGCCCGGCACTGCCCAGCCTGGCAAGCCCGCTCAACCGTCACCATCAGGCAAGCCCGGCACATCCACAGCGCCTTCCACATCCGCCAGACCAGGCACATCCGCGAAGCCGGCGACATCCTCCAAACCCGCCGGAGTCGCACGACCTTCGACACCTCCGAGATCCGGCGCATCGGACCAGAATTGACCGCCCTTCGCCTTGCCGTCTGGCGGGCGCGGGCCCGTACCGCGCCGTGCCCTTGCCATTCAGCCCCGCAGCGGGCGCCAGCCCTCTGCCGTTAGCCGGAGCTCGTGGACTCGGAATCCCTACAACTGACGTTCCGGCGCAGAGCCGCCGTCCCACCCCAGATGAGCTCTCGCCGCCGACACAATCGCCTCAAGGTTCTCCGCCAGCCCCAGATCCGCATCCATCGCCTCATGCAGCAAGCAGCCCTCATACCCGATGCTGTCCAACCCCTCCACAAATCCCGCCCAGTCCGTTACGCCCCTCCCCGGTATCCAGTGCCGCTCATCCACGCCATCGTGGTCGGAGATATGCACCGTTGCTATCCGGTCCCCCAGAGCGCCCAGAGAATCCCTCACATCCGCGCGCAATGTCACGTGGTTCACGTCGTAGCACACCTTCAGGTCTCCGTCCACGATGCCTGTCAGCCACAGTACTTCTTCCACTGTGTTGCCCAGGCATGTCCGAGGCAGCGCCTCCAGGGCGAGTGTCAGCCCACGCTGCGAGGCTCGCTTGCACAGCTCATTGAGACTCCGCACGCATTGCTTCAGCCGTTTCTGCCGCTCATCATCACCAATCGGCTCCCGGCTGCCGTGCAACACCAGAATCTTCGCCCCCAGGGCTTCTGAAACGTCCATCGCACGCACCACACTGTCCATTGACTCCCGTCGTGCCCCTTCATCCTCCGCCGAAATGTCCGTCTCCCCAAAAGGCGCATGCACGCTTCGCACCCAGACCCCGCACGCTTCCGCCGCCTCCTTCACTCTCCCAATGTGCCGATCATCGCGGAAACGATTCTCGACGCACAGGTATTCAATGGTCCGGATCGGCGTCGCCGCCAGCGCCTCCAGCGACGTCTCCGGCCAGTCTGCGCCCAGCTTGTTCATCAACAGCGACGTACTGACGCCCAGCTTCCGCTCGTACTTTGCCATTCGGTTGACACATCCTGCCTTCTGGTGACAGACTCCTCGCGTGAAAAGCAATCGCGATTGTTTCGCCCGAACTCACGTCTGCAACCTTTCGTCTGAGAACCCGTGCCGCACTGCGCTCTCCGGGCCCTGTCCACAGCATCCGAACCAGGTGGTGACGTATCGTGAAGCTCCTTGCGTCCGTTCCCCTCGGGGTCATCCTGTTTTTGTGTGTGCTCATTGCCTTGCCCGCGGCTTGCGACACTGCTCCCGCCGCTCCCGACCCCATGCCATCCTCCCCCGCTCTTGAGCTCGCGAGGGGCCTCAGTCAGGCCTTTGCCGAAGTCGCGGCTCACGTCCGCCCGGCTGTGGTCAACATCTCATCGACCCGTGTCGAACGCGCCCAAACTCCCTCGCTTTCGCCCCTTTTCCGTGGGTTCTTCCCGGAACTGGAAGACCTTCTCGTCGAGCCCGAACGTCAGGTCACCAGCCTCGGCTCTGGCGTCATCGTCCGTCCCGACGGATACATCGTCACCAATGCCCACGTGGTCCAGGGTGCCCAGCAGATCACTGTCACCCTCTCGGATGATCGCGAGTTCGAGGCAACGCTGGTCGGCCAGGACACATTTACCGACCTCGCCGTGGTTCATATCAACGCCGCCGACCTTCCCTGCGCCCGGTTTGGAGACGCCACCAGACTCCAGGTCGGCGAATGGGTCATCGCCATCGGCTCACCTCTCGGATTGCCCCAGACCGTCACCGCCGGCATCATCAGCGCAGTTGGTCGCAAGGACCTGGGTATCCAGGGCTACGAAGACTTTATCCAGACCGATGCCGCCATCAACCCCGGCAACAGCGGCGGCGCGCTGGTCAACCTCGCCGGCGAAGTCGTCGGTATCAACGCCGCCATCGCCAGCGAAGGTGGCGGCTACGACGGCATCTGCTTCGCCACGCCCAGCTCCGTAGTCTGGCCCGTCATGGACGCCCTCATCCGCGACGGTTCCATCCCGCGCCCTTGGGTCGGCATCATTGTTCGCAAGATCGACCGCGCCATCTGCCGCTCCCTTGGCCTCGAAAATCCGGTCGGCGTGCTGATCTCCAATGTCATCCGCCGCGGCCCCGCTCATATGGCCGGCCTGCGCCCGGGGGATGTCCTCCTCAAATGGGGCGACACCGACCTCAAGAGCCCCTCCGATCTATCCGCCGCGATCCAGAAAACCAAACCGGAGGCAATTGTGGAGGTCCTCCTCTTGCGCGACCAGACCCGCTACCGCGGCAAGATCACCGTCGCGACGCGCCCAGATACCCTCCAGGCCCGTGGTGTGCTCTAACCAGCCCGAACGGATGGTCTGGCTGAACACCTCTGCCGCCTGGACCGTTTGCATCTTCCTGCCTCGGGGGAGCGGCTAACGCGCCGGTGTCAGATCTTGGTGCCAACCTCAAGGATCCATCCGCATGAACGGCGAGTAGCCAAAGGCCTCGCGCGCCTTGCGGGTGCACAGGAAGGATTCCCGGCCTTCCAGTGGGCGCCATAGCTTCGCCAGCAGGTCGGGCCGAAAGCGCTCCAGAAGTTCCATACTCGGCTCCAGAGCGGTCGTATCGGCGGCAGCAAGCGTATAGACCCCGTGACCCGGCAATGTTTCGCACTCCAACGCCTGTCGGATGCCACGGGCGATGTCCGCCACGTGCACCCACTGCCAGAGTGTGGGCGACCATTCCTTTGCCGGACCGCGCGAGGCTTTGACCTGTTCGTAAGCCTCATCCCGCAGAACCCCTGCGAACCTGAATGCCGCAGTGGTAATGCCGTACGCGCGGTGGAATGCGGCGCAGGTTTCCTCATTCACCCACTTGCTCAGGCTGTAGGGGTCCTCGGGCACGACTTTGAACTCCTCGGTAAGCGGCAGGCTGCCCCAGTCCACCGGCCGCCCGCTGATGCGCCAGAAGAAAGTGCCGAAAGCATTGATGCTCGAAGCGCACAGAAACCGTTTTACACCGGCCAGGCGCGCTTCATCCAGCATCACGTACGTTCCCAGCGCATTGTCTCGGAAGATGCTTACACCGTTTTCGGCAAGACCGGTGGGATCGGCGGCGAGGTGTATGACCGCATCCATCCCCTCCACTGCGGGACGCACCGTCTCGGGCTCAGTGATCGAGCCCTGGAAAAAGGGCAGGTCTGTCTCGAAGGGCATCGGCGTGCGGCCGCCGGGCCCCCCGAAAAATGAGGCTTCTTCGGGTCTTACGCGATCGAACAGCCGCACCTCATGGGCATCACCCAGTTCCTGAATGAGTCTGCGGGCGATGAACCCGCATCCGCCGGTGATCAGTACTTTCACAGTCGTTCCTCCATACTGTGTGAGTTGACGGCAGGGAACGGCAGGTAGTGAATGGGCAATGGTGAACAATGAATTGTCTCGGGTACGGCGGATGGGCGGGCGGGCAAGACGCCCGCCTCGCGCGTACGTTTCCCCACGCGATTGGAGTGTCGCCCCACCCGCCGCCTACGGCCTGTATCTCACGCCCTCGATGTAGCAGTCACTCCCCCGCTGGTTGTAATAGTAGACCGTGTACACGCTTCCGTCCGCAAGCTCGATCGAATACGGGTAGCCCAGGTCCGCACTGCCACCCTCATGCCGGAAGATGATCTCCCGATCCGTGTCCCACGTCTGCCCCTGGTCAGCGCTCAGACAGGCCCGGATGCCCATCGGTTCGCGCCTGTACCCGTAGGACATGAGCAGCCGGCCGTCCAACAAGCCGCAGAGCTGCTGCGGATAACCCCAGACATTCAGCTTGCGCGGCCATCCCCACGTCCTCCCGCCGTTGGATGATGCCGCCTGGTACACATTGCCCGCGTAGTCCACTCTAAAAGTGCACAACGCGCGGTTGTCTGGCAGGAAGATGAGGTTCGGCTCATCCCACACTATCGTGCTTGCCGAATGCGCCTGCCCCGGACCGTAGCAGACCTCCGAAAACCTCTCCCAGGTCAGCCCGAGGTCCGCACTGCGCCAGATGACCGTGACTTCGGCGCCGTCTCGACCCTGCATTCCCACCCAGTACAGGGCGTCATCTGGGCCCTGCACCGGACCGTGGGGGCTGAACACCGGCGCGAGATGGCGCTCGGACCACGTCTTCCCCTGATCTTTCGAGAACATGGTCCAGCTTCCCGAGTACTTGCCCCAGCCTGCTTCCTCCATGTGCGCGGTTTCTGCCGCGTACCTGCTCCGCAGCGCCGAACTCCCACGCCAGCTGTCCCAGGTGTTGAAACTGCAGACCACTGTTCCGTCGCGCAGAGTGATGATCGCCGGGTCACGCTCGTCCGAAGGCGTCTCGTAAATGACTTCTCTCGGCGACCAACTCCTCCCAAGGTCGCTGGAGCGCGACAGGACGATGCGGCCCTTCGGGCAGACATGCGCGTCGCCTTCGCGGGCCACCGCCAGCAGCTCCCCGTTCGCCACCTGGGCAACTCCGGGGAAGGCGAAATGCCGTCCCTCCTCGCGCATCACGGTGAAATGCTCTTCTGGAACCAGCGATGTGAACGCCCGGGTTACTCGCGGGACGAACTTGAAGTACTGGATATACACCGGCTTGCCCAGCGTGCGCACCACGATCTTCTCGCCCTTCATCGGGACTTCGGCTTTCCAGTGGAACTCGAAATCAAAGTGGTGGGTGCGTGTGGCCGCAGGCGCGGTGATGGTGGTGAATTCCTTTTCGCTGGACAGCCTGATGGCGAAGGTCATCACCGGATCCACGGATCGCAGGCCCAGGTAGATATCGCAGATCTCCTCCCGGCCGGGGTCGAAAGTGATGTCCGGCGGGTTGCCTTTCGCGTTCAGCAGCGTGGGCGTCCAGCCCGGGTGGCGCACGCCCCAGTAGTCGGCGGGATGCCCGTCGGGATAGACCGGCATGCCCCCGATTTCCTCCGCGACGGCCACGAATTCAGGCGGCTCGCCGGTTTCGAAGGCATGCCAGATGATGGGCTCACCCACCACGGTGGACACGATCCGCTCTTCGCGCAGCCCACTTTCGGCGGTGCACGGGTGAATGGAGCAGGCAAGAAGCACTACAGCCGTCAGCAGGCGGTTCATGGTTCGCCTCCGGGTAAACCTCTGAATGTCGCCAGATTCACCCTCTCTCAGGGAGAGACCTGCGCGCAATCGCCTCTGATGCACGCAGGTCTCCGGCAAGCCCGTGGCGAAAACCGGGCGAGCAAAGCCGCCCGCCCTCACCCAGAAAAGAACCAGGCGGCCGGCGCACGTAAACACCGGGAAGGAAGTGCATGGTCATGAAGATCGCAATCATCCCCACCACTGGCGGTGCCGACCCCAACCGCGGGCTGGAGATGGCCGTGGAGCTCGGCGTCGAGGGCGTCCATATTGGAGCGTATGGCGGCGCCTGGGACCTGGAAAACCGCACCTCAGCCGAGCGCAAGGAAATCCTGGCGAAGATCCACTCATACGGACTGGAAGTCTCGGCCCTCATCGGCTGGGGAGGTCAGGTAGACCTGGGCAAAGAGGAGAACCTTGCCGAGAACATCGCCTGGGGCAAGCGCCTGAACGAGACCGCAGTGGACATGGCGGGCGGCCTGTGGATGGCCCACGCAGGAATCGCGCCCGAAGACGAGGACGACCCGCAGTTCGCGCGCTTCCATGACTCCCTGGCGGAGATCGCGGCCCACGGCGAGAGCATCGGAGCTGTCCTGGCGCTGGAGACCGGCCCCGAGCCGCCGCGCGTGGTGAAGCAGCTCATGGACTCCATCAACAGCCCCTCGCTCCGGGTCAATTTCGACCCCGCGAACCTCTTGCTCTGGCCGCCGATTATCGCCAAGGCCCACGGCGTGCCCTTCGACTTTGACGCCGCCATGGCCGACTTCGATCCAGTCGCCGGCCTGCGGCTTCTCGTCCCGTACGTGGCCCACTCACACGCCAAAGATTCAGTGCTGCGCCCCGACGGGTCAGCCGAAGAGGTCCCTCTGGGAACCGGGATGACCAACTGGCCGGAGCTGCACAAGATCTTCACCGAGCACGGCTACCAGGGTTACTACGCCATCGAGCGCGAGTGCGGCGAGGACGCCATGGGCGATGTGGGCCGCGCGGTCCAGTTCCTGCGCGGTCTGGACTGAGCCCCTCCCTCCTGAGACGATCCGGCGCCGGCTTCCCGCGACCTGCGAGACCGGCGCCGATTGCGTTCTCTCCCAGGTGGACAAACCCGCCCCTCTCGTGGGATACTATGCCCCGTCGGCCGAGTGTCTCGCCGACACGATACCCTTGCATCACGGAGTTGCCATGGCCCAGACAGCGATTACGCCCACCCGCTTCGAAGACTATCCCGAATGGTACCAGGCCGTGGTTCGCGCGGCTGATCTCGCCGAAAACAGTCCGGTGCGCGGCTGCATGGTCATCAAGCCCTGGGGCTATGCCCTGTGGGAGAACATGCAGCGCCAGCTGGACGCGATGTTCCGCGAAACCGGCCACGTAAACGCCTACTTCCCGCTCTTCATCCCCATCAGCTATCTGGAAAAGGAAGCCGAGCACGTGGAAGGTTTCGCGAAAGAGTGCGCCGTGGTCACCCACCACCGCCTCAAGGCGGTGGACGGCAAGCTCGTTCCCGATGGCGAACTGGAGATGCCGCTGGTTGTGCGGCCCACCTCCGAGACCATCATCGGCGCCATGTACGCTAAATGGGTGCAGAGCTGGCGCGACCTGCCGATTCTCATCAACCAGTGGGCCAACGTGGTCCGCTGGGAGATGCGCACTCGCCTGTTCCTGCGCACAACCGAGTTCCTCTGGCAGGAGGGGCACACCGCCCACGAGACCCGGGAAGAAGCATTGGATGAGACCCTCAAGATGCTCGAGGTCTACCGGGCCTTCGCCGAAGACTACATGGCCATGCCGGTTCTCACCGGCGAGAAAAGCCCCGGCGAGCGTTTCCCCGGCGCCGTGAGCACCTACTGCATAGAGGCCATGATGCAGGACCGAAAGGCGCTCCAGGCCGGCACCAGCCACTTCCTGGGGCAGAACTTCGCCAAAGCCGCCGAGATCAAGTTCCAGTCCCGCGAAGGCTCAGAGGAGTTCGCCTGGACAACTTCCTGGGGCGTGTCCACCCGTCTCGTGGGCGGTCTCGTCATGTCTCATTCCGACGACAACGGCCTCATCATTCCACCGCGCCTCGCACCACAGCATGTGGCGATCCTGCCCATCATCCGCAAAGACGAGGAGCGCGAGACGGTGCTGCCCTACTGCGAGTCCCTCGCGGCGGAACTGCGCGCGCAGCAGTACGATGGCAGGCCCGTGGGCGTCGTCCTTGACACCCGCGACATGAACGCCGGTGAAAAGAGCTGGGAGTGGGTCAAGAAAGGCATCCCGGTGGTCCTCGAGATCGGGCCACGGGATATCGCCTCCGGCGCAGTGTTCGTCGGACGCCGAGACAAGGGCCGCAAGGAGCGCTTCAACATGCCCCGCGCGGAGTTCGTAGCGGCCATCCCCGACATGCTCGCCGAAATGCAGCAGGGCCTGTACGACCGGGCAAAGGCATACCGAGACGAGAATACCCGGATCTTCGACAACTGGGACGACTTCGCGGCCTTTTTCACCCCGCAGAACCCGGACAAGCCCGAGATTCACGGGGGCTTCGCGCTGTCGTACTGGTGCGAATCTGATGCCTGCGAGGCACGGGCGAACGATGAATTGTCCGTGAGCCTGCGCTGCATCCCCTTCGACGCGGAGGAACACGGGGAGGGCAAGTGCGTGGCGTGCGGCGGCACAGCCCGCAAGCGCGTGGTCTTCGCAAAGGCGTACTGAGGACAACACGCGCACACAACCACAAGGAGCTTCCGACCATGAAAGTCGCGCGTCTTTTCGGCCCCGGTGACGTCCGGGTCCTTGATGAACCGAAGACGGAAGTGCAGCCCGGCAAGATACTCGTCAAGGTCGAGGCTGTCGCCATCTGCGCCTCGGACCTGCGCATCTATGAAGACGGCCATGCAAGCGGCATCGTCCCCGACCACCCCTTCATCCAGGGCCACGAGTTCTCCGGGAGCGTGGCGGAACTGGGCGAGGGTGTGGATGGCCCGCCGGTGGGTACCCCGCTGATCGTCGAGCCCAGCTGGCATTGCGGCCAGTGCCGCCTTTGCCGGATGGGGCTGACCAACATCTGCCGCAACGTGGTATTCCCAAGCTTCCCCCAGGAGGACGGGGCGCTGCGAGAGTTCATCAATGTGCCGCCGTTCGCCGTGCAGGCAACTTCCCCCAGCATCGACCCGGTCACCCGCGCGCTCATGGAACCCCTTGGCGTGGGCGTCCATGCGGTGCGCCTCGCGGATATGAGCCCCGGCGACCGCATCGCGATTCTCGGCTGCGGAGCCATCGGCATGTGCGTGTTCGTGGTCGCTCGCGCCAAGGGCTTCGACGACATCATCTGCGCCGAACCCCAGGATGACCGCCGGGAGTTCGCGGCCAAAGCCGGCGCGCGTCTTGTCACCCCGGATTACAAGGGGCTCATCGCTTCCTTGCCCGACCCGGTGGACGGCCCCGACGTGGTGTTCGAATGTTCCGGCGACAATGCCGCGGTGCAGCAGGCCATGGAACTGGTGCGCCCCGGCGGCAAAGTGGTCGTGGTCGGCATCCCGCACCCGGATGAATTGGTCATCGACTCCACCGTCCCCCGCCGCAAGGAGCTGACCGTCTTCTTCTCCCGGCGCTCGCGAGACACACTGGAAGAGTGCGTGGAGCTTGTGGAGACCGGCAAGGTCGACCTGACCGCCTTCCCGGTGAAGGAGTTCACCATCGACCAGACCCCGGAAGCCTTCGCGGCCGCCGACGCCCGCGAGCCCGGCATGCTGCGCGCGGTGGTGAGGGTAGACCGGGGGTAGCCGACTGACAGGGGGAGTGATGGCGTGACCGACCGAGAAGTCCGCGGCATCTACACGCTGTTCGCCCTCGGTTGGGCGGCGATCTTCTTCGCGCGCAGGTTCGCCTACTGGCAGGACTGGGAACCCCGGACGTTCCGGATCATCGGCATCGCCCTGTTGACGCTGGGAGTCGGCGGCGTGTGGAGCGTCTTCGGCCCCGCGTCCGCCGTCAAGGTGCTCTTCGGGTTCGCGCTGGTGATGGGCATCTACATCTGGCAGGACATCGGCCTTGAACGCGCCGAACTGGAGCGCGAGGCCCGGGAGTGCGAGGAAGCCGCAGGGATCACGCCCGAAAGCGAGGACGGGGACCAAGAATGATGGCTGAACTCGCTCCGCCGACAGCCGGAGCCTGCTCTGGCAGCACAGGAGGGTAGGGTTATGCCGCTCACTCGTGTCAAGCTTACGAGATTCACTGCATTTGAGCACCTTAATCTAGAGCTCAGTCCAGGCATCAATGTGTTCATCGGTGCCAACTCCACCGGCAAGACCCACCTGCTCAAGGTGATGTACGCCGCCTGCGATGTGACGAAGACCAAGTCTGCATTCGCAGAGAAGCTGTACAGAGTGTTCCTTCCTCACGGTGAACTCGGACGACTTGTGCATCGGCAGCCGGGCCGCGCACGCGCTCATATTGAGGTGCACAGCCGAAAGACCCACGTTCGCATCTCGTTTGCCACCCACGACAAGGCGGATTCCGCCGAGGTCACGAACGCAGCCGCTTGGATGAAAGACCCCATCGAGTGCGTCTATGTCCCCGTCAAGGAGATGCTGGCCAACGCACCGGGATTCCGCTCTCACTACGCGCTTCGGGAAGTGCATTTCGAGGAGGTCTACGCGGACATCATTGACAGAGCCTTTCGCAACCCGCTGCGCGGCAAGCCGGACGCCCAGCGCGCCGTCCTACTGGACCTCATCCAAGACAGGGTCAAGGGCCGGGTCACGACCGAGGATGAGGTGTTCTTCCTGGATGGGCCTGAAGGCAAGCTGGAGTTTACACTCCTGGCGGAGGGATTCCGCAAGCTCGGATTGCTCTATCGCCTCATCCAGAACGGTACGCTGACCAACGGGTCTGTGCTCTTCTGGGACGAGCCCGAGGCCAACCTCAACCCGAGCATGATGGGCACTGTGGTTGATATCCTGCTGCGTTTGCAAGAAATGGGTGTGCAGGTGCACCTCGCGACCCATGACTACGTGCTGCTGAAGCAGTTCGACCTTCGGTCGGAAGCGGAGAACCCGGTGCGGTACCATGCACTGTACCGCGATCCGAACACTGATTCAGTTATGGTGAGCAGCACCGATAAGTACGCGCTCATCGCGCCCAATGCAATCTCCGACACCTTCGCAGACTTGTACGACGAGGACGTTCGCCGGGCACTGGGCGGTGAAGCGCGATGAGTCCTACCCTCTTGGAAAGCGGATTTGAGTTCGCCTTCCTGCCGGGAGTGTCAGTCTGCGAGTTGGACAAACGCAGCAGACCGTCCGACATGAAGGCTGTGGATTTTGTGGTGTGCGAGGGCGGTAAAACCTTGCTGCTCGAGATCAAGAACCCGTCTAACCCCGCCATACCCGCACAGCATGTCGCAAAGGTGGCCGAAGAAGAGGAAACGAAACGCCGCGGGGACGGCCTCATCAACAACGAGCTCGTTCCCAAAGCGCGCCACAGCTACACGTACCTGCACCTGATGGAAGAGGACACGAGGCACCTTGTGTTTGTCTTCCTCGATGACCCAAGCGCTTTGGGGATAGAGAGGGCGCTGCTCGTGAACTTCAAGGATCGCCTTCTCCGACGCCTGCTACAGGAAGCCGACGAGCCGTGGAAGCGCAAGTACATATGCGATTGCGTCGTGGTGACGCCCGAGACGTGGGAAACGTACTTCCCGGATTACATGTTGAAGCCTGCTCCATAGCCCGAGGTACGGACAGGTTCTGTCACTCCCCACCACCCCGAGGACAATCACGGAGACCCAACATGTTGCCGTTGCGTCTGCTGGTGACCCTCTGTCTCGCCCTCGCGGGGCCCATCTTCGCCCAGGCGCCCACAGGCGCCATCTCCGCGGCGGACTATGAATCCCTCCAGGCCGCCGTGGATGCCAACCCGGGGAAGATGATCTTCCTGCCCCCGGGTGACTACCCCATCTCGCAGAAACTGCGCATCGCCAGCCACGACACGGGCCTGTGGGGATTCGGCCGCATCGTGCAGACCAACCCCGCCGACACCATCCTGGAGATCGAGCACGCCCGGGGGGTGCGCATCCAGGACATCACCCTCACTCGGGCCGAAGGCGCGCAGGATGCCACCGCACCGGGACTCTTCTGTTGGGACAGCCACGATGTGGTCATCG
This sequence comes from Armatimonadota bacterium, assembly GCA_013314775.1. NCBI lineage: Bacteria > Bacillati > Armatimonadota > Armatimonadota bacterium. Next base: position 272,466 of record JABUFB010000001.1, read on the forward strand.
ACGGCGTGCAGGTCATCGACAGCCGCTCCCGCAGCGCCGCCATTGAGGTTCGCGAATCCACGGGCTGCACGGTGCGCGACTGCCGGGTGCTCAACTACAAGCGCATCGCCGTGGATGATCGCACGTCGGCCACACCGGGCAACTATGGCTATGCTTTCTGGGCCATCGACGGCACGGGTATTCTGGTGAACGGCTGCTGCAACTGCCGGGTGTCCGACAACCACATCATCGAGCGCCGGCTGTTCCCCACCCCCGAACTCAAAGCCGAGTACAAGCTGGGAAGCCTCACCGAAGGCCGCTATCCCACGGTGGCAGGAGGAGCGCTTGAGGGTGGAGTAGTCGCGGCGGGCTACACCAGCAACTGGCACCAGGGCTCGGCGATCCTCATGACCGGCCCGGAGACCACCAGCCATAACTCCATCACCGGGAACCACATCGTCAATGCGGCCCAGGGCATCGACCTGCACTGCGATCAGGCGGTGGTCAGCGGCAATGTGATCGACCACTGTCTGATCGGCATCAAGATGACCCACGGGTGCCGCAATATTGTGGTCGCCGAAAACATCATTACCCACGTGGACCTGTGGGGCATCCTGATCAACCCCGGCGCGGCATCCCACGCTGCGGAGCCGGCCGAAGGTGACCGCCCGGCCCGAGCGGCCAACGTGGACGCCGGGATCGTCATCAGCGGCAACATCATCACCGACTATGGGCGCGGGAACGACTACTGGAATCTGGGGCGCAGACCCGGCGATCTTGGCTCCAGCTTCGCTATCGCCCTGCTGCGGCCCCAACTGCCCTCGAACCCGGTGCTCTCCGACGTGCTGATCCAGGGCAACATGGTGTACGACGAGAACCGGGACGGGATCATCGTGGACGGCGAGGTGCGCGTCGAGCCGCCGAGATACCGCTACGCCGTGTACCTGGAACCGGCCCCGGCGACGGAAGGCCACGCGCCCGTGTATCCCCGCGGGGTGCATTTCCAGGGCAACGTCTTCCACCCGGGCGAAGAGGGCGTGTGCAATGTGGAGATGGGGGAGTGAGGGCTTGGCGGATTCGACGGGCTCCGACCTCTCGGGGGCTTCTGCTCACACCTGCTGTGATGTACAATACCGGCATGGAACCACGGCGTGACGTTACCCTGAACAAGCGCGCTTTCTCTGTCGCCAGGATGGACGATGCCGACGATGACGTGGCCTACTGGCTGACCCGGACGCCCCGCGAACGCATCGCCGCCGTGGAGACTTTGAGGCAGGTCCTGTATGGCCATCGAAGAACTTCCGCCCGACTTCAGAGAGTTCTTACAGTTGCTCGCCTCGAGGAGCGTTGAGTACCTGCTCGTGGGCGGCTATGCCGTGGCCTACTATGGATATGTCCGGGCCACGGCTGACATGGATATATGGGTCGCGGCGAGTGAGAGCAATGCCGCCAAACTGGTCGCGATTCTTCGGGAATTCGGATTCGACGTACCCGGCCTGACGCCCGACCTCTTCACTGAGCCGGGGAACATCGTCCGCCTCGGTGAGCCGCCGATACGAATTGAGATACTCACCAAGGTGTCTGGTGTAACCTTCGAGGATTGCTATGCCCGGCGGATCGCTGATACCGTCGACGGTGTGGCGGTCAACCTCATCAGCCTGGAGCACCTCAGAGCGAACAAGGCCGCCAGCGGCCGGCTGAAGGACTTGGCCGACTTGGAGCATTTGACCGGGGCCCCCTGATGGGCGCGCGAAGATTCAGTCATCCGTCGGGCGGCGGCTGCGTATCCTTCACCCAACCCCGCAGCCGTCCCCGGCGCAGGTAAGGCTCCAGCGAGCCATCCTCCTTCACCCGCAGGAACCTGGGCCCGATGCGGCGATACCGATGGCCGCACTTGCAGACCGCGAGGAAGTCGGCGCCCTCACGCTGCCAGTCGTAGTCACGGTTCGGATCCCGCAGGTCACCACTGCATTTCTCATTATGGCAGAACGGCAGCCAGTCCAGGGTGAGCCACATCCAGAAGTACGCGAAGCCCATGAAAAGCAGCACCGCGGCGGCGATGCTGAGGGGGAAAGCCGCCAGGCCTGCCCACGTTCCCCAGACACCACCCACCGCAACCGCAACCGCCGCGCCCAGAGCGAACAGGGCGCTGCAGCAGCACATCTCGAAGAGCGTGAAGCCCCTGCGCATACACCGATTGTAGCTCTCGGAGGGGGTCCGCACAATCGCCGGCGCTGACGAAACGACCCCGGCAGCAGTCGCCACCGGGGTCGGGTTATTCTCGCCAAACCTCTTCTCTCAGATCTTCCAGTACTCGTTGATCGGGTCCTGGTAGGCGCTGATCTTGCCGTCGAACACGTCCTGGACCTTCACCGTATTGCCGGCCGTGGCCGATTCATACAGCGCCAGGCACAGGGCCTTGGTCCACTTGGTGGTCTCCGCGTCGATTTCCGGCTTGCGTCGCTTCTGCACGGCGTCCACGAAGTCCCAGCACTCCAGTGCCATGTCGTTCTCCACGCCGTACGGGAACAACTTCTCCCTGGTCTCGCAGCACAATTGGGCCCGGTACTCCTGCTCGATCTCCTCGTAGCTTTTCTTCGAGCCGTCCAGCATGGTGATGTCCGCGCCGTTCTGGAAAGTGTGCATCCAACCGCCACGGTCCCGAGCGCTGCCTTCAGAACCGTACAGAATCTGGGCAGCGGAACCTTCACCCGCAGCCGAGAAGGACCAGGACCAGTTGCAGACCAGGCCGCTCTCGAAAGTGATGGTCGACATCCAGGTGTCCTCGGTGTCCATCTTCTGCTCGCCCAACTCGGGGGAGGGCACGGTGACATCCTGGAAGGTGCCGATCCACGCCGAGACGGTGTCGGCACGGCCGAACAGGAAGTACATCATGTCCGCGAAATGCGCGCCGGCGTCGAAGATCATGCCGCCGCCGGTGAGGAGCTTCAGCATCCGCCAGCCCATAGCGTAGGTCGCGGCTTCCTTGGACCAGTCGCGATACGAAAAGCCGATGACCGACAGGAACCGCAGGTCGCCGATCATCTTCTGCTCATTGACCGCCCAGGCCATGCAGCGCGCTTTCAGGCCGCGGCGCACCTGTTCGGCCACGGCAACGATGCGGTCCTTCTTCCTCGCCGCTTCAATGATCCTGTCGCTGGCCTTGATCGTGATTCCGCAGGGCTTCTCCACCATGACATCGATGCCCGCTTCCAGACACGGGATCGCCGCAGTGTGGTGGAAAGCGTGGGGCGTGCAGATGTCGGCGGCCTGGATGTCATCGGCCTTCTCGCACATCTCTTCGACGCTGGAGTACTGGGCGGGCTCCAGGCCGAAGTTCTCCTTCACGAGGGCGGCATATTCGCTGCGGCGACCCTCATTGGTGTCGCACAGGCCGGCGATCTCGAACTGGTCGTACCCGGCATCCAGGAGGGTCTTGTACCCGCCCAGGTGGGCTTTGGCGATACCGCCGGTTCCAACGATGGCAAGACGCACTTTGTCAGACATGGGTAGCCTCAGCTTTCGGTTGAGTGTACTGGCACGGCAACGGCGGCTATTGAAACACGGCGACCAGCAGTGGGCAAGGGTTTTCTTGCCGTCTGCAATCAGCCGGGATACACATAGCTGTTGGTCCATTCGGGCCGAAGCTCACGGTGACGTCCCTTGTCTACCCTCTTCTCCCAGTCGGAATCGGTGAGTCGAGTGAAGTTGTCTTCGCTGAACTCGTAATGGCTCAGGACCCAACCGTACAGGTAGTCACGCTTCCGCCCCGGGATCACGACGAGTTGGAACGGGCCGGTGGCTTCGTGAAGGACACGGTTGGGCGGGTTGGAGTCGGCCGCCACGTCCACGACCAAGCAGGGATGCTCCTCGGCCACTACCGGGCTGAAGTTTTCCAGCAGCCACTGACCGAAGGCCCCGATGTAGAAATGCCATTCCTCGTCCCCGGGAATGCCCTGGAAGGCCTTGCTCATGGTCTCGTCGGCCCGAAGGTCTGCTCCCGCCAGTTCCGCCTCGGAAGCGATCTTCAGCGCCTTACAGAGCTTGCCGAAGTCCGCCATGCCCTGGAAACCTCGCTTGTCCAGGCCGTCGGCGAGTACGGAGAGCCGCTCCTAGGCTTCCGGGACCGGCTCGACGAACCATTCGATGCCTGCGGCCGCAGGGGTGACGGGCTCCTTGGCGTAGAGTACGAAATCATGGCGCATCTGCGTCCACGATGCCAGAGCCGTGGTGAGGGACTTGTCTTTCCAGGCCTCCGTTGCCAGGAAGGGCGGCAGCTTCGGTGAGGAAGGCGGGGAGATTACCTCGCGGATGGCGCCGACCCAACCTGCATACACACTTCCGGGCGTCTTGCCGGCGCCCCAGCCACCGAAGCGCTTCTGGAGAATGTCGAGCTGGTCCGCAAGTCCGGGATAGGCCTCGAACTCGGGTGCGAGATGCTCCCTGCACCTCTCGCTCCCAAACAACGCATAGCCGATATCCAGGGCGCGCGGGAGGGCTCTTGCCGCGATATGGGGAGAGGTGGCTTCCTGGTGGATCTGGGCGTCTGGCGTGTACCGCTCCCCGAGGAATTGCACATACTTGGCAGGGGCATCGCCCGGATGGGCTTGTGGTATGGGGACTACCGCTGAGTCGGGGTACTTCGCCAAGGCGAACTCGCGTCGGACGGCCGCCACCCAGGCGCCATCGCAAGGACCGGGGATGCCTGCAGTGGCAGCAGCGAACTGCAAGGGCGTGATACTGTCGGGGTACGTGATGAGGAAGCTGAGTTCCCCTTCGAGCTTGCGCCACAGGCCGGCGAGTTCGGGGTCCTGAAGCATCTTCCCGAGGAGATGGGCCTGTCGCAGCCGGATGCTCGCTTCGGGCTCAGTGTCCAGCGCTCCGGGTATGATGGGCATTATATGCCGGCCCAACCATTTCGTCGCCCGGAAGTAGGATGCCAGCCTCGGGTCTGACGCGTAGGCGCCCCGGGGCTTGTAAACAGTGAAGTCCTCGGCGGGGTAGTAGCCGGGCTTGTCTGCGGCGAGGATGTCGGTGACCAACGCGGCTACATCAGACCGCTCATCCGGGACAGCTTGCCCGGTCAGAAGCTCGGAAGCGACGGCGAACAGGACCACGTTCCGCCGGGCCGGCTCAGACAGAAGCGGGTCCGCGCGCAGCCTGTCACGTTCCTCGCGGGCATGCGCCAGGCACTTGCCCGTAAGACCCTCCAGGAGCGGCGTGAGGCGGTCCTTCTCATACCGAGAGAGCCCCCCGCGGAAGAGACAGTGGAAAACATACAAGACGGCATCCGAGGTGATGAAGTTCCGGCCGAGGACGGTGAAGTATCCATCCTTGATGCTCCGAGATTCCTGGCGGCCAAGAACAACAAAGCCATTACGCTCGAAGAGCGTACGTGCCCCCCTAGGCAGCTTCTCCGGGGGCTTGCGCTCAGACCCCGACGACCTCCAGGACACCTTGCCGTCGCGGTCCGGGCGGTCTCGTGAACTCCCCCGCACTCGGCAGCCGAGCAACGACACTGACACCAACATGAGACCGATGAGAACTGCACAAAGACCAACACGCATCGCGTACGCCTCCCCCAGGCATCAATGCGCACCTTCCTAAGGAGGCCAGCGCGAAGGGATCGCGTCGGGTCCCCCGGCCGGGGAAGCATCGCACTTATCGGATCCGCGACTCCGTCTGCCACATGTCCGCGTTCGCGCCCAGCTTCTCCTTGAGTCCGTCGGTGGCGCGGGCCAACTCCTCCACGGTCCCCGGGTCCAGTTCCAGCGCCGCGGCCCGGGCGTTCTCGGCAGCCTGTTTCGCATTGCGGATTCCAGAAATCACACTCGCCACCCCGGGGCGATACAGCAGCCACGCCAGCGCCACATCCACCATCTCCGCCCCGATGTTGCGGCTGATCTCCCGGATGCGGTCCAGGGCCGCAAAGGTTTCCTCCTCGGCGCCGTCTTCGGAATGTCGCGCCTGGGGCCGGTCCTTGGAGAAATGTCTTGTGCGTGCCCGGCCCTCGGGCACATCATCCGGCGAGGCGAATTTGCCGGTGAGCAGTCCCTGCATGATGGGGCTGTAGCAGATGATGCTGATCTCCTTTTCCAGGCACAGGGGCTGGATCTCGAACTCGATGGCCCGGAACAGCAGGTTGTAGCAGAGCTGGTTCGAGGCGGGCTTGCCGGTCTCAAGCAGCGCCGACAGGTCCTCGGCGCCGAAGTTGGAGACCCCCGCAACGCGCACCTTGCCTTCGCGGATGAGCTGCTCCATCATCGCCCAGGTCTCGTCGAACCCCACCGCGCGCGAGGGCCAGTGAAGCTGGTACAGGTCAATGTAATCGGTGCTCAGCCGGCGCAGGCTGCCCTCGCAGGCCTTCTTCAGGTCCGCCGGGGCGTGGTGATTGGGCGAGGCCTTCGAGGCGATCACCACCCTGTCCCGGATGCCTTTGAAGGCCTTCGCGAGAAGCTCCTCGGAGTAGCCGTCCCCATAGGCTTCGGCGGTGTCGAAGAAGTTGATGCCGGAGTCCATGGCGGCGCGAATGGCAGCGAAAGTGTCCGAGTCATCCTGGCTGCCCCAGGTGGAATCCCCGACGATTGCCCAGCAGCCCATACCCACGGCGGATACCAGGATCTCTGTGTGTCCCAGCCGACGCAACTGCATTGTGGATCACTTCCTGACTTGCGGTTGGCAGATGATTATGTACGCGAGAGGGTATGCGGCCGCAGGACCGCTAACAATAGGCGACGGACCCCTTCCGCGCTGCCCTCCAGCCCTCACTTCGCCTTACTCTCCTTCGCCCTCCTCACCGCATCCTCCACTAGCACCCTCACCTGTGATGGGTTCGGGATGCTCTCAAAAACCAGCGTGTTCTCGGTGTTGGTGGCGGGCGTGCCGTCGGCCATGCGGCTGGCTGGGGGCGATGCAAAGTACAGCGTCAACGAACCCACCGCGCCGCCGCTGGAAGTCACGCTTGTCACATCCGTAAGCGGGGCCTGGGTGATGGTGATCTTACTCGCGCCGCCACGCACCAGCACCCGCTTGTCGGTGACCAGGTACTCCGCATTCCTGAGGCCTGCGGTGGCGACGATGGACGGACCGAAGCACAGGCCAAAGCCCACCACTATGAAGGGCACGCCGAAAAGCGGAAAGATGTAGCGCATGGCGCCCCCGAGGTCGTCTCCGGCAGGAACCTGGCTGGTCATGTAAAAAGCCATGCCTGTCCAGAAGAGAGAGAAGGCCAGGAAGGGCACGCCCATGCAACTGCTGGGCCCGAGTCTGAAGCGGAACCCGCGCCGAACCGGACGCCCCTCCCACAGCACCGGTTCGGCTGCCTCAAGCTCCCGTCGAAGGTTGGCCGCGTACCCCTCGGGGTAACCGTCGTATGCCACCGAAAAGCCCTCCTGCGCCCTTGCAGTATCCCTCGCGGAGGGGTATCCTTTCTCTGCCGGAGCCACGGCTTCCTGCACGAACATGCCGCGGCTCATTCCTGCGAAGTGTGCTGGTCCGCTTTTCTAGGGAAGTGAGACAATGCCTGGCCCGATTTCCGATCCGGTTCGCATCTGCCTGGTGGGCGTGTCCAATTTCGCCCAGAGCCATGCCGGGTCCATCCAGCGCATGGTGGACGAAGGACTCGCCATCCTGTCTTGCGCTGTGGTGCGCAGCCCGGATAAGTACGCCGACGCCGTGACGAACTACAAGAGCCGGGGCGTGAAGGTCTACACCTCGTACCCGGAGATGCTCGAAGCCGAGAAAGGCAACACCGAACTGGTTGCGCTTCCGGTGGCAATTCCCGACCACGGCGAGACCTCAGTCATGGCCATGGAGGCCGGCTACCACGTGCTGTGCGAGAAGCCCCCTGCCGCCACCATCGAGCAACTGGATGCCATGATCGAGACTTCCAATCGCACCGGCAAAGTCTGCTGTATCGGGTTCCAGAATCAGTCCAAGAACACGGTCCGCGCCCTGAAGCAGGCGGTGTGCGACGGGAAGCTTGGGGACATCGAGCACATCGAGGTCATGGCGACCTGGGTGCGCAAGGATTCGTACTACCACCGCAATGACTGGGCGGGCAAGCTTATCTGGCAGGGCAAGTACTGCCTGGATGGGCCCACTCAGAACGCCTTGGCGCACTATCTCTTCAATGCCCTCTACTGGGCCAGCCCGAAGTGGCTTCACGCCGATGACCCGGTGCGCGTGCGGGGCGAAATGTACCACGCGCACCCCATCACAGGTTCCGATCTGGGCGCGATCAAGGCCGAGACGGCGGGTGGCGTCGACATCACTTATCTCGTGACACTCGCGGGGTGGGAGAACATCGGCCCGCTCAGTAAGGTCTATGGAACGAAAGGCATGGCGGAGTGGTCCATGAACGGCCCCACGATCCTGCGCGTCGAGGGCCGGCCCGAGCAGGTCATTGAGTGGGACCGCCAGCGCGAGCACGACGAGGTGTTCCGCAACGCCATCCTGTACATCCGCGGGCTGACCCCGGAGCTCAACTGCCCGGCGGCCATGACCCGGCCCTACACAGTGGCGGTGAATGCCGGGTTCCAGTCCAACGGTGCGCCAACGGCAATCCCGGCGGAGTATGTGACCCGGTACGAAGAGGAAGATGGTGACGTGTTCACCGCCATCAACGATATTGAGGCCATCATCCGGCGCGGATATGAGGAGCGCAAGACCTATTCGGACATGGGCATCGAGTGGGCCCGCGAGACGCCCTGGGTGGACACCCGCGACTACCGGGAGTTCAGGCCTGATTTCTGAGCTGATGGCCTCAGCCCGTGCCCGCAGGGGCTGACATAGCGCCGTTCGAAAGGGCCGCATCCGGCCCGGCCACTGCCCTTTCAGCATGGACGGATGGCGGACTGCCGGCGGGCGAGACGCCCGCCCCACGCGGCTAAAGGCAGACGGCGTCGCGGTGCGACCGCAGGCGGTCGCTTTGGCCCGCTCCAACACTGGATCGGGACGCCTGCGAAGTGCCCGGCCTTTGCGTCCGGCAGGACGATTGGCCGAAGGCCCCTAGACCCGGGTTTCAACCCGGGGCATGGACGGACGGCGGACGGCTGGCGGGCGAGACACCCGCCCAACGCGGCGAGAGGTCAACCTCTCGCTGCGACATGATGAACGATGCCGCGTAGGCCGACCGTCCCGGTCGGCGGATGAGCCCGACACCGAAGCGCGCCTTGCATCGAGAGGGTTTTCGCACGTTGAACATCCTTGGTTTCTCTGTCGCATTGCTGTCCATGTTCCTGTTTGGCCTGTATATGGTCCCGCGGAAGCTGAGCAGTCTGCGGGACTATGACTTTGTGCTGTCTATGTGCATCGGCGCCGTCATCACGACCCAGATCGCGCGGCTTGTGGTGAACGGTCCTTCGGTCGGGGATACCAGCACCGTGGGCCTCGCATTGTCCTTCGCCTGCGGCCCCATCTGGACCCTCGGGATTCTCTTTTACACGCTCTCCGTGTCACAGATGGGCCTGACCCTGGCAACACCCATCAAGAATACCACCGCTGTCCTCGGTACGCTCCTGGGCCTGCTGGTGTTCGCCGAGTGGCGTGACACCAACGCGGCGCTGGCGCTGATAGGCAGCGTGCTGGTGGTAGCCTGCGCGGTGATCCTCTCTCGCGCTTCGGACCGCACTTGCGAGCGCAGTTGCATCAATCCGTTGGGCACAGTCTTCGCCCTCCTCGCGGCGGTGTTTTTCGCCGCGTACACGGTGCCCCTGAAACTGGCACAGAAGTCGGGCCTGGACAGCACCACTATCATGGCCTGGATGGGCCTGGGCACGCTCCTGGGCGGGCTGGTGCTGTTTCTGGTGTTCAGCCGCAACCGCAGGCGCTGGTTGAGGGAGCGGCTGCGAGACCACCTTTTCGCGGCCCTCGCCGGATGCATCTGGGCTCTGGCGACCATCAGCATGTCCGAAGCGATCCGGCTCATCGGGCTATCCATAACCTGGCCCGTGACGAACCTGAATACCATCGTGACCGTCGGTGCCGGGATTCTCATTTTCCGGGAAATCGACGCAGCGCGACACCGCGCAACAATCGCCCTCGCCATGGTGTGCGCGGTGCTGGGATCAGGCCTTCTGGGCCTCGCGAAGTGACACGGGAGCCGCCCGGCCGCGAAGGTCGCCCGGTTGGCGGTGTTGAAGCAAAGCTTTCCTGCGTCAAGCACATGACGATAGTGAGGCCGGGCCCGGGAGCCCCGCACTCACCAATGCACGGCGTCTGTTGGAGTGACGGTAAGCCATGAACTTCATAATCATCATGCTCGATTCCCTGCGGCCCGATCACCTGGGCTGTCTGGGAAGCCCCGACGTCAAGACCCCGCACATCGATCGTTTTGCGGCGCAATCTGCCGTGTTCGAGACCGCTTACGCGGAGTTCCCGAACACAATCCCGGCCCGCACGGCCTTCGTGTCCGGGATGTACACCTTCCCCTGCAGGCCGTGGCAGGCGCTGGAGCCTGATGACCTGCATGTCGCCGAGATACTGCGCGATGCGGGGTACCACACGGCGGCCCTGTCCGACACGCCCTTCAATAACGGTGCGCGCATGGACCGTGGGTTCGCGGAGTTTCGGCATTTCCCCACGGGCAAGTGCCTGCCGCCTGCCGATGGCCGGGACCTGGTGGATTTTTCCGAAGCTTTCTTCCCGCCGGGGTATCCCGAGAAGGAAGTCCTCTACTACGCCAAGACCATGACCAACCGGGCACTGTGCCTGGAGAAGTACGGCATGACCCCGGGCGAGTATTTCTTCGATGAAGTGTGCAGATGGTTGCGTCAGGACCACTCGGCGCCTTTCTTCCTGTGGGTAGACAGCTTCCAGCCCCACGAACCCTGGGATGCAGGGGAGCCGTATCGCAGCATGTATGAACCCCGGTTCGGCTATGACGGGCGATACCTGCCCATGCCCATGGCGCCGGATTCCGACAAGTGGATGATGCCCGGGGACATCGAGCATGTGCGCGCGCTGTACAAAGCTTCGGCCACGGAAACTGACGAGTACGTGGGGAGAGTTCTCGGTACCATCGACCAGTGCGGCCTCGCCGAGGATACCGTCGTGATGATCCTGTCCGACCATGGCATGCCCCTGGGTGAACACGGACTGGTGCGGAAGTTCGGCTACCCGGTGTACGATGAACTGGCGCGAATCGTATGGATAATGCGGGTCCCCGGTGCGGGAGTTGAAGGCGCGCGGTCGTCGGCGCTGGTCTCAAATGTTGATTTCCTGCCCACACTTCTTGCCATGGCCGGCATCGAAATCGACATAGCTCTGCCGGGACACGACATCATGCAGCTTGCCCGAGGTGAGAAGGCGTCCGTGCGCGAGAACCTCTACTTGGGGGCCTATAACTACCGAACCGGCGTGCGGACCGCGACCCACAAGTTCATTGACAACCGGGGCGAGAAAAGCAACGAACTGTTCGACATGGTGGCCGACCCCGCGGAGCAGCACAACATTGCTGATGACAACCCGGAACTGGTGCATGAACTGCACCGTCGGATCTGGGACTTCCACGAACCGTGGAAGGTGAAGATGTCGCGCCACCACAAAGCCGACTGAGGACTGCCGCAGACGGCGATCGCACGCATATGGCTCACCCGCAGCTTAAGCATCCCGCGGGCGGCGATCCCTTGCCCGGAGGGTATTCCCATTGGCTGCGGTTGTGAGGACCGGAGGCCCGCAAGGCCTCCATTGCGCCCTCGCAAAAGGGCTCTATCAGCCGACACCCTCCAGCCCCGCCGCGCAGGCTTCGGCCTGCATCGGTGACCGGGTATGCGAGCGGGGGATACCGCCGGACACCTGCTCCGGCTCAACCACGTTCCCCCTGGTCGGCGAAAGGCGGGGCGGAGGCCCGGCCAGGACGCAATTCCGCGCACGAGGAGGTGCGAACGAGGGTGTTCACCACCGTGACGATCCGGCAGTACGAACGGGGGCTCGACTACCGCAAGGGGCGTTTCGCTGGAGTGCTTGAGCCCGGCCAGTACCGCCTCTGGGCTTTCCAGGGCCGCGCCATCCTGAATGTGGATATGCGCGAGACTGCGCTCCAGGTCACCGGGCAGGAAGTGCTCACCGCCGACAACGTGCCCGTGCGTCTGAACCTCCTGGTGCGCTACCGGGTGGTGGACCCGGCCGCGGCGATCCACGAGGTGACCTCGTTCAGCGACGCCTTGTACCAGGCCACTCAGCTTGCCGCCCGCGACGTCGTCGTGTCCATGGATCTCGAGCAGTTCCTTGCCCAGCGCATGACTCTCGGCGAAAGGCTCACGAAAACCGTTGCGGCCGCAGCGGCCCAATTCGGCGTGGACGTGACTCTGGTGGCGGTGAAGGATGCGGTGCTCGATTCCGATCTTCGCGCCGCGTACCAGGCCAAGCTTGCCGCCGATCAGCGCGGGCAGGCGGCGCTCATCGAAGCCCGCCACAAGGTGGCCACTGCCCGGGCCGAGGCCAATGCAGCGAAGATCTACACCGAGAACCCGGCGGTCATGGCCAACCGGCAGCTGGACATCCTCCAGCAGGCCGCCCAGCACGGCTACGGAAACCACTTCGTGTTCCTGCCCGACACTGTGGCGGAGATTGCCCGCAAGTTGGCGTCGCAAGACAGTGCGCCGCCTGAGGCCGAATAGCCGGGCCAAGCCGCAGAAGCAAGCAACAACGGCGAGCCCATCCTGGGCTCGCCGCTCGCATTGCGGTTCGTGATCGAAGAGCTACTCGGTCGGGGTGTAGGGGTTCCAGAAAACCGCCTGGTCCAATTGCTCCTCGCGACCCCACTTGGCGTGTCCGTCGATGTACCCGAACACGATGCCGTCATTGTGCCGCTGAGGGTAGCGGTTCCCGATGAAGGAGTTGTCGGCCGGCGCTCCGCAGATGTCATTGTTCGCATCATTGGCCCACCAGCGCCCGCTGGTTGAGATCTTCCCATCGCCTTGCACGCATTCGGGCGGGACGTCAGCGACCGCGATCTTCGTGGACGGATCCCAGAAATTGCCCAGCGACTGTCCGCTCGCGCCTATGTTCAGGCCGTAGCCGGGGCCGCTGTCCTTCCGGTCAGGGCAGAAGAGAATCTGGCGGTTGCGGGTGTAGGCGAACACGCCGTTATACCACTGGTCATCGGTGGTGGCGGCATTCAGGTCCGCATCCCCACGCACCACGGTCTCGTCATAGTCCTGGGCGTACATGACGACGGCCAGCGTAATCTGGTAGACATTGGAAATGCACGCGGCCTGACGCCCCTTAGCGCGCGCCCTGGCAAATACCGGGAAGAGGATCGAGGCCAGGATCGAGATAATGGCGATGACCACCAGAAGCTCGATCAGGGTAAACCCCGAGAACGGTGTTCGTCGCATCGACAGTCCGCCTTTCATGCGTTTGGCCCCATTATGCCCCGGACCTGCCTTCGATAACGCGCCACGGGGCCCATTTGTTCATACTTTGTGGCGGGGACGAGAGTGATCGATGGAACACCGTGGGCCAGTCCTTCGTTTTTCCCCACCGGCAAGGCCGACACCTTCGTCCCTTCGTGAAGGCCCTTTGGCCGAGCAGGGGGAAACTAGCGACTACGCCAATCCTCGGGCCCAACGCCCCATAAAGAGGTCCACTATGCCCCTACTTGCGCTGATCGCTCTCGTGCTCTCCACTCCCTGCAGCGCACAGGAGGTCGCCCATCCCGTGTATCCCTCAAACGTCACGGCAGCCGGCGTTCCGAGCCTTCAGGCGGCGGTGAAAGATCTTCTTGCCATGTCCGACCAGGAGCTGCGCGACTTTGTTCCGAAGGTCAACGGCTTCCTCTTCTGTGGCTGCCCCAATTGTGATATGGGCACTCAGGAGGGCCAGATCAAGTGGAAAGGCATGGCTGACCCGGACAAGGCCCAGTGCCGCTTCTGCGGGTTCGAATACCCCAGCGACAAGTACCCCGAGAACCGCACCAAGACCGGTACCAACTTCCGTGGCCAGACCGTCACCTACCGGTACTATCAGGATGCCGAGGGAAACGAGTATTTCTTCTCCGGAAGAATCAGTTATGACAAGAAGCTCTGGCTGTCCGATCGCCTGCTGGATCTCGCGAGGCTTTATGCGGCCACGAAAGACCCCAAGGTAGCGCACAAGGCGGCGGTTCTCCTGCACGCTCTAGCCGAAGCGTACAGGGGCTGGTGCGCCCACAATGACTGGCCTTTCCGCCCCAAAGGGCCCGTGCCGCCCAAGCCGCCTTTCCCCACCACTGGCGGTATGTGGAACCGTTGGTTCTACGTAGATGTGCCGAAGGAGCCGCTCCTTGCCTACGACCTCATCGCCGGTTCCGGCGCGCTCGAGGAGCTTTCGGCCGAGCTTGGCAGGGATGTGCGCAAGCAGATCGAGGAGGACTTCTTCCGCTTCAGCGTCTGGTTCGTGCGCACCTATAAGGAAGAGTACAGCAACATGTCCCCCGGTATCTATGAGGGGCTCATCATCGCCGGGCGGGTGCTGGGCGACCCCTCATATGTGCATGACGGCGTCGAACGTTTCAAAGGCCTCCTCCAGCGCCAGTTCTTCCATGATGGCTTCTGGCGCGAGGGGTCGATCTCGTACCACGACCAGACCATCTTCTGGATGAACCGGGTCGCCGACATGGTCAAGGGCTACTCCGACCCCACCGGGTACGCGGACGAAACCACCGGGCAGCGCTATGACAACCTGGACTTGATGGCCCAGTTCCCGCTGGCGAAGACCGCGCTGAACATGCGGCAGCGTTATGTCTACCCTGACGGCAGGATCATCCCCACCCATGATGCATGGCCATACAGTTCCGTGCGCGCGCCGGAGCAGTCTGAGCCGTGGATACTGCCGGGAATGGGGCAGGCTATCCTCGGGTTCGGCAAAGGGCAGGGACAGGTACAGGCCCACTTGCATTTCAGCGGCGGGTATGGCCACGAGCACCGGGACAACCTGCACCTGAGCCTCCACGCCGCCGGGCATGAACTGCTGCCCGATCTTGGCTACACCCACACGCGCTACCGGGCCTGGACCGTCTGTACCCCCGCCCACAACACGGTGGCTATCGACGAACAGGAGCAGGCATCCCGGGGCCATGTCTGCAATCTCACCCTCTGGGCGCCAGAAGCCGGGATTGCCCAGGTGGTCGAGGCAGAATCCCGGGCAAGCTACCCCGAAAAAGCCGAAGACTTCCGACGCATGCTGGCGCTGGTTCCCGTGGGCGACGCCGACGCATACGTCCTGGATGTTTTTCGCGTGACCGGCGGCGCGCAGCACGACTACTTCCTCCACGGAAGCGCCGACGTGGAGCAGACGGCGCGCTGTAATGCCCCGCTCCAGTCCATAGACGGAAGCCTGCTGGGGCCTGGCGTGGAGTTCCGGTTGCCCACTCTTGGCGAATCAGACAGTGGCAAGGCCCCGGCCGGCCGCAACCCAGCCTACGGCTTCATCCAAAACCTGCGCGAAGGCCCCGCCGGGCAGTTGCTGAATATCACCTTCGAGCCGGAAGGCGCCGGGGCCCGGTACACCGGCAGCTTCCTGTGCGAGGCCGGGACACGAATTGCCCTGGGCGATGCGCCCTCCATCCGCCGCGCGAAGGAAGACGACAAGCTTGTTGACCGCGACCGCATGCCCGTGGCCGTCCTGCGCAGGTCCGCTGAGGCCCCGCTGTCCAGCGTGTTCGCCGCCATCCACCGCGGCTGGGATTCAGTGGACCCGGTGCAGTCCGTGACCCGCCTGGACGGGGTGGAGGCTCCGCCGAGAGCGCTCGCGCTGGAGGTGCGTCACGCCGCCGGAACAGACGTCCTGCTCTCATGCGCCGAGAGCGGCGATCCGATCCGGGCCGGAGACAGCGTGGTCACTGATGCCCGCTTCGCCCTGATCCGCCGCGACGGTGGGGGCAGACTGATCTCCGCGTCGCTGGTCGGGGGCACGGTGCTGGAGCACGGGGATGTCTCCCTGCGCTGCCACGGGCCAATGAAGGGCCAACTGCTCCGCGCGGGACTGCTCGACGCTCAAGGCGGCAGGTACGGCCTGGATGTATCCACGCGCTTGCCCGCAGGCACTGCGCTGACCGGCCAGATGATCCTGCTGATCCACCAGGACGGCCGCACCCACGGGCATCTCATCGCTTCCGTGGAGGATTCAGGGGCCGGCAGCCGCGTCTGGCTTGACGGCGACCCCGGGTTCGTTTTCCAGGACGAAAAGACTCGGTTCGTCTCCTTCCCGCAGGGCGAGAGCGTCGGCCCGGTGCAGTTCGCAGTAGAGAGCGTGATTGCGGTGAGCCGGGCGACCGACTAGGGGAAGAATCTGCTGCGCACATCCGGCAAGTGAACACAGGTGATCGCATGCCCCGCGACTGTATTCTCGCCATTGACCAGGGTACCACTTCCAGCCGCGCGCTGGTGGTGGGCCCGTCAGGGGATATCTTGGCCCAGCAGAGCTGCGAGTTCCCTCAGCATTACCCCCGCCCGGGCTGGGTGGAGCACGATCTGGACGAGATCTGGCGCAGCGTCGTGATGTCCGTAAGCGGCGCTATCACAGGCCTTGCGGGGGGCTGGAGCCGGATCGCGGCCATCGGCATCACCAACCAGCGCGAGACCGTGGGCATATGGGATCGCGAGAGCGGAAGGCCCCTTGCTCCGGCCATCGTCTGGCAGTGTCGGCGCACCGCGCGGGTGTGCGACGACCTCCGAACCCGGGCGGGCGAGCGCATCCGGCAAATCACTGGACTCACCGTGGACCCTTATTTCTCAGGGCCAAAACTGCATTGGCTGTTGGAGAACCCGCCCAATCAGGACGCCCACCGGATCGCCGCCGGGACGATCGACACCTGGCTGGTGTGGCGTCTCACCGGCCGCCACGCTACCGACCCCACCAATGCCTCGCGCACCATGCTGTTCGACATCGACGCCCGATCCTGGAGCGAGGAGCTGCTGGACCTGATGCGCGTGCCCCGGCAGGTGCTCCCGGAAGTCGTCCCTTCGGGTGGCGATTTCGGGTTCACCTCGGGCATGGATGGCTTCCCCTCCGGCATCCCGGTGCGGGCGGTCATGGGTGACCAGCAGTCCGCGCTCTTCGGCCAAGGGTGCGTGCGCGCCGGACAGGCGAAAAACACCTACGGTACGGGCTGCTTCCTGTTGGCGAACACCGGTGTCGACAGGGCTGACTCCAGCGCCGGCCTGCTCACCACACTGGCATGCGACGCATCTGGCAATGTCTGTTACGCCCTCGAAGGCAGCGTGTTCATCGCGGGAGCGGTTGTCCAGTGGCTCAGGGATGAGCTTCAGATCATCCGCGACTCTTCGGAGATCGAGGCCCTGGCGGCGAGCGTTCCCGACACCGCCGGGGTGCATTTCGTGCCGGCATTCGTGGGGCTCGGAGCGCCCTACTGGGATTCCGCCGCCCGAGGGGCAATTCTCGGCCTCACACGTGGCGCAGGGCGGGCTCACATCGCCCGGGCGGCCCTGGAATCCATCGCCCACCAGAGCGCGGATGTGATCGACGCCATGCGTACCGACGGGGCTGACATAGGCGAACTGGACGTGGATGGTGGGGCGTGTGCCAACGACCTGCTCATGCAGATGCAGGCTGATCTCGCGGGCGTGACTGTGGTTCGCCCGGCACAGCGGGAAATGACCGCGCTCGGCGCGGCGTACCTCGCCGGGATCTCTGTCGGCCTCTGGGACCACCCTTGGTCGTTGCGGAGCCAGGACATCGTTCACTTCGTCCCGCGGCTGGATGAAACCGAACGGGCTCGCATGCGCGCGGGATGGCGGCAGGCGGTGGCGCAGGTGCGGCGGGGAATTTGATAGACCTCCCGCAACTTTTTTCGCGAGCATGAAGGAGAACATCGCGGGGTGGGGAATAGCCTATGGGCGCAAGCGAGAACGCCTCGCCGTGCCGGGCCGCGGCAATCGCGGTGGCACACCATGAAGGCGGCGCTGGATCAGTCCCGGGGCAGAGGGTGGCTGACCTTGACGGTGCCTATGGGCCGTGATACGATATAAATCTACCCATCATAGGGACCTCCGACGTTGCTTTCTCAACAGTGGAGCCGACTACGCCATGATTGATATCAAGAAGCTGGCGGAGCTATCGCGGCAGACCGATACGGACATGACCATCGGTCGTCAGATCACTCTGCCCTGGAGCAACGCCTTCAAGATCAGCATGCGGAACGTCACCCTGAGGCTTGGTCGCGCGGCGATCACGGCCTCCGGTGTCGTTCTCGGTATCGCGTTCCTCATGTCCGTCTGGACCAGCCGGGTCGCTATCGAGGGCATCGAGCGCTTTGAGCAGCAAAGCGCCCGAGCAGTGTCCGCAGTGGATGAAGAGGGCAACCTCATCGGTCCCGGGGCCGAGGAAGCGCTTGCAGAGAAGAACAGGCGCAATGCCCGGCAGAACTGGCTGGTCGTCATGTCGCTCCTCGTCTGCACTGTTGGCATCACCAACTCCATGCTCATGTCCGTTACGGAACGGTTCCGGGAAATCGGGACCATGAAATGCCTCGGCGCGCTGGACATTTTCATCGTCCGCCTTTTCCTCATCGAAACGGCCTTTCTCGGCTTCCTGGGTTCCGTGGTCGGTGTGATTATCGGCCACCTGACCATGCTCGTCGTCTACACCATCAAGGACCATTCCGTTGCGGCGAAAATGGACTGGGGCGAAATGATCGTGTACGTGCTCATCGCTCTGGCGATAGGCACCTTCCTTTCGTTCCTCGCGGCGATCCCGCCCGCGGTGCGTGCTGCGCGCATGCCCCCGGCCGCCGCGCTCCAGACCGAAATATAGCAAAGGTCGCCCCGCCCACGGGCGAAAGGTGCGGGGCCTTACAGCACGGCCAAGCAGCCGGTGCACACTTGCAGGAGGCCACCCATGGCGCTCATCAAATGCCCCAAGTGCGACTACGAGGAAGATACTACCGGGCTGGTCACGGTCTGCCCGAAATGCAAGGCTGACCTGACGCAGGTCATGCACGAAGTGGGCAAGATCGAAAAGAAAAGCCGCGGGGGGCTTGTGCGCGACGACTCGGTGACAACCCACGAGTTCATCGTCCGCACCAAGGGGCTGACCAAGGAATACACCATGGGCGACCAGACCGTGCGCGCCCTGCGAGGTGTGAACCTGGACATCCGGCGCGGCGAGTATCTGTCGATCATGGGCCCCTCGGGGTCCGGCAAATCCACCCTCTTCAACATGGTGGGGGGACTGGACAAGCCCACCTCCGGCACCTGCTTCATCGAGGAAGTCGACATGGCTCAGCTTGACGCCTTCGAGCTGGCGTGGCTCCGGTGCCGCAAGATCGGGTACATCTTCCAGAGCTTCAACCTGATCCCCGTCATGACGGCCTTGGAGAACGTCACTCTGCCAATGATCTTCGCGGGCATGAGCACCGACGAGATGATGGAGCGCGGCCGCACCCTCCTGGAACTCGTGGGCTTGGGTGAGCGCATCCACCACAAACCCTTCGAGCTTTCCGGTGGCCAGCAGCAGCGCGTGGCGGTCGCACGCTCCCTTGCAAACAGCCCGGCTATTATTCTCGCCGACGAGCCCACCGGTAACCTCGACCTGCAGACCGGTAAGGAAATCATCGACCTCCTCAAAGAGCTGAATGAGGAAAGCGGAGTCACCATCATCTCCGCCACCCACGACCTGAAGATGATCGACGTCTCCGACCGCATTGTGCATATTCGCGACGGAGATGTGGAGCGCATCGAGCGCCGCGAGGACATTGAACTTGAAGTCGGGACCCTCGGCGGCGAGTAGTGCAACCGATACGTCCGGTCCCTGCCGGGAAGGCAGGTCCCATTGTGCATCAGTGAGGGCACGGAGCGCGCGGCAGGCACTGTCGCGCGCCGTGTTCGCCTTACGGTCCCACCGATTCGCCCATTGCCTTCCGCAGCCCTCAACGCTGCGGAATATGGGTGGGCACTCAAAATCAGGAACAAGCAAACCCGGGTCCTCGCCGGTGGCCCGGCGGGCATTGGCGCGCCGGCAGCGCAGTTGTAGACCCAAGGCGGTGAGTCAGTCTTGATGCAGGTTAGCTCAGGGCGGTTTGTGGGGCTGACGAGTGTTCTGCTGGTGCTTGTCTTGCTCTTCAGCGCCGGCGTGGCCCTCGCGCAGCGGGCCGAAGACGAAGAGGACATTGTCCTCAAGTCTGAGACCGACTACCAGCGGGTCGTCACTCTCGTCGACGGCGCCGAGATGAAGCGAGTCGTGGAAGACATGGCCGCGCTCGGCTCCCGTGTCACCGGTTACCCCGGTTGCGAGAAGGCCGTCGATATGGTGGTCGACAAGTTCAAGGAGCTTGGTCTCAAGGACATCACCATCGAGGAGTTCCCGGTGGTCGTCCCCATGGTCAAGCCTGATGAGAAAGGGCGCGCCGCGTCGATCGAGGTCTCCGGCGGCGAAGACCTGGAGATCCTGCCCCTTTGGCCCAACCTGGTTCGCACCCCCAAGACTCCGCCTGAAGGCATCTCCGGCCGGCTCATCTACGGCGGCACCGGCAACCTTCGGGCCTTCAACGGCAAAGACATCTCCAACTCCATCGTGCTCCTGGACTTCAACTGCGGCGCCGACTGGTTCAACGCCCCGCTCCTGGGGGCAAAGGCCGTGCTCTTCATCGAGCCTGAACAGACCCTGCGCGGCGACGCTGAGCAGAAGTTCCTGTCGATCCCCATCAACATCCCCCGCTTCTGGGTGCCCAAGGCCGCATCGGACTACCTCATGGCCATGCTCCAGTCCCGGGAGCGCGTCGACGTGACCCTCAAGTGCGACATGGAGTGGCAGGAGGTCACCGGCAAGAACGTCGTCGCCCGTGTGAAAGGCACCGACCCCAGGCTCAGCAAGCAGCAGGTGGTCGTGCAGGCATACTACGATTCCATCTCCGTCGCTCCCACCGCCGCACCCGGGGCGGAGAATGCCTGCAGCCTTTCCGCCATGTATCAGGTTATCAAGGCGATTCTCGACCAGAAGCCCAAGCGCAGCATCACCTTCCTCGCAACGTCTGGCCACTTCCAGGCGCTCAGCGGAAGCAAGTGGTTCGTTCGCGAGCGGATTCGCGGCGGCCGCAGCGAGAAGCGGGTCAGGCAGATGTTCAACCTGGTCGATACCGCGCGGCGCGAAATCGAGGAAGCCGCGGATCGAGTCTGGGAAGAGGACCGCAGCACTCGCGTTGAGAAGACCGAAGAAGAGATTACCGACGAGCGCATCCGCGCGCTCAGCCGCATCCGCAAGTCCCTCAAGATCGCTCTGAAAAAGATGCGCGGGCTCGAAAAGACCATCCGCAAGGCCCGCAAAGAAGACCCGAACCGCGGAAAGCTTGAGGAGAAGAAGCTCACCGAGGAGGAGCTCAAAGAACGCGAACGGCTGATCAATGAGTTTGATCAGGCGCTGCCCGAAATGAGACAGGCGCTGGAAGCTTGCCTCGATGTGGTGGACAATGGCCGCGCCCAGGGACGCCACGCCGACACGGCCACGAAGCAGGATATCCTGGCGAAAGTCCAAGAGTCCATCCAGGCCGCCACCGACGCCCTCGACTTCTCTCACGAGGGCATCTCCCTTTGGTTCTCGCTGGACCTGTCCAGTCACAATGACGCCTTCGGGATCTTCTACAAGGGCTACTTCTACAACTACGCCGAGAATATCCAGTGGAAGTTCTCGGACATCGGCAAGAAGGCCCGCGAATATAGCGAACTGATCGGGCAGGCGCTGGGTGTCGATCCGACTACCCGGTTCGCGGACGGGATCAACGCGATCCAGGGCAAGAGCTGGCAGACCTACATGGCCGGCAAGCTGGCCCTCGCCAATGAAGTCGCCACGATTGGAGGCATTCCCGGCCTCGGATTTGCCACCATCAACGATTCGCGCCCCTACGTGGACACCCCCATGGACGTCCCTGAACGGGTGGACATGGACAACGTCGTCACCCAGACACAGTTCCTTGCCTGTCTCATGTGCGACCTGATCAATATCTCCGACCCTCGCAGCAAGGACCTCTACGACCTGCAGCTTGACGATAACTTCGTCGAGGTCAAGGGCCGGGTTGTTGAGTTCGATCCGGAGACCACCACATTCCCGGATGAGCCTATTGAGGGCAAGCCCGTGGAAGGCACCCGCGCCGGCAATACGTGCGTCGTGGTTGCCCGCACCGGCGGCAAGACAGCGATGGGGGTGCGTTGCGAGCTCTTCGACATCCCGACGAACCTGGAGAGGGACAAGGAACCGGACCGCAAGCGAGACCCCAAAGCGCACCAGGAGTGGAAGGACAAGGGCGGACGCCTGACCTCGCTCATCGGCCTTCCCAACGTGCGTGCCCGCGGCGGCCAGGTCCCCATTGAGGGCTACGACCTGCACGCCGAGGACGGACGTGTCTGCATGGCCCCCGACCGCGGCGTCAACGGCAACGAGGCCTACCCCACCGCGCTCACTATGGATCAGGAAGTCAAGCCGGTCACCAGCGTCCTGTTCGCCTGCAAGTCCATGGCGATCTTCGACATGGTTGACCAGCGGTTCTTCGAGCTGCTGCGCGAGATCAACGTCTACGACGCCACCACGGACGCGGCACCCTACGAGTATGGCTACTGTCTGCCGCTTCCGCCGGAGCAGTTCACCTCCGCCTACGAGCCCTGCGCGGTTGTATTCGCACCCGGTGGCACCAAGGTGAAGGTCACCATGGGTGCCAGCGTCCTCGGTCTGCGGTTCGTTCTTGTGAACCCCACCGAAGAGGACCATGAGGGCGAAGGGTATCTCATCGACAAGTACCCCTCCATGTACGCAACGCCGTTCCGAGTGGCGATGGACATGTGGCAGCTCGACGAGGAGCGCATGACCCGTCTGCGCGAGCACGGCATCGAAAACAGCCGCGTGGATAAAGCTCACGTCACCGCCCGCACGCACCTTGAGGAAGCCAGGAAGTATCTTGAGCGGCGGCAGTATGACAAGTTCTTCACCGCTGCCCGCTCGGCGTGGAGCTTCGAGTCCCGGGCATATCCCGACGTGCGCCGCACGGCGAACGACGTCATCAAGGGCATCCTTTTCTATCTTGCGCTCCTCTTGCCTTTCGCCTTCTTCAGCGAGCGCCTGTTCATTGCCGCCCCCGACGTGCGCTGGCAGATCGTGGGATTCTTTGGCATTTTCATGCTGATCTTCTTCCTGATCGCCCTGGTGCACCCGGCCTTCGCCATCACGTTCACGCCGGCCATTATCCTGTTGGCCTTCATCATCCTGGCCCTGACGATGATCGTTATCTCCATCATCGTCCAGAAGTTCGAGGACCAGATGAAAGAGGTCCGTTACGAGCAGACAGGTATCCGCACCGCGGACGTGGGCCGTCTTAGCGCGTCCGGCGCGGCATTCAACCTCGGCATCGCGAACCTGCGCCGCCGCAAGGTCCGC
The DNA here is from genome assembly GCA_013314775.1 of Armatimonadota bacterium. Classification (NCBI taxonomy): domain Bacteria; kingdom Bacillati; phylum Armatimonadota; species Armatimonadota bacterium. The sequence continues at coordinate 295,806 of JABUFB010000001.1, forward strand.
ACAATGCTCACCTGTCTGACACTGATCCTCCTCACCTTCACTGTTCTGTCCTGCACGTCCGTCGTCGAGGGCGTGCGCAACAACCGGATTCGCCTTCCCAAGGAAGCGCCTTACAACGGCATCCTGATCCGCGACAAGACCTGGGCGCCCATCGGCGAACCGACCCAGCGCGTCATGAACAACGAGTTCGGCGACCGCTACCCGGTTGCCCCGCGCGCCTGGTACTTCTCGAGTAAAGTCGGAGACCAGTCCTTCGTCACCGTCAGCCGCGGCCTTGATACCTACGCCGCCACGGCGATGGTGGGTCTGACACCCCAGGAAGCCGAGATCACCGTGGACCCGGCACAGCACCTGAAGAAGGGCGGACGGTGGTTCCGGCCCGACGACACCCTGGTCTGCATCATTCCCGAAGGCATGGCCGACAAGCTGAATATCTCGCCATCCCAGGTGGGAACGGCCTCTGTATCCGTGTTCGGAACCAGCCTGCGGGTCATCGGAATTGTGCGCTCCAATAAGTTCAAGAACCACGCCATCGACCTCGACGGCGAATCGATCACGCCGGTTGACTACCTGCTCATGCAGGAGCAGCAGGCACAGCAGCAACAGCAGCAGCGCGGAGACAAGATGAGCGAGGACGAACTGCGCGAGTACATCCATCTCGCGCCCGACAGTGTCCTGTTCGTCCCATACGAGTTCGTGATCAATGCCGGCGGCACCCTGCGTTCCGTGGCGTTGAAGATGGACAAGGCAGATGACGTGCGCAAGCACCTCGACGACCTCATGCAGCGCGTCGAGCTCAACCTGTATGCGGGAATGGATGGCGAGACCTTCCTGTGCAGTGCGGTCGGTGCTACCAGCTTCAAAGGCGCCTCGGACCTCGCGATCCCGATTCTCATCGCCGCTGCCATCGTTCTCAACACTATGCTTGGGTCCGTCTACGAACGCGTCCGTGAGATCTACATCTACAGCTCCCTGGGGCTGGCGCCTACCCACATCGCGGCCCTCTTCATCGCGGAGGCCAGCGTGTACGCGATCCTGGGCGCTATCGCCGGGTACCTCGTGGGTCAGGCGATGGCCAAGTTCCTGCTCACCTTCAACCTGCTCACCGGTCTGAACCTGAACTACTCGTCACTGTCGGCGGTGGCCTCCACGGCCATCATCATGTTCACGGTGCTGCTATCCGTTATCTACCCCGCGAAACGGGCGTCGCAGATCGCGATGCCCGGCATTGAGCGCCGTTGGACCCTGCCCGAGCCTGAGAACGACCAGATCGCAATGGGCCTGCCTTTCACCGTCACGGGCGACCAGGCTCTGGGTGTCAACATGTTCTTGCGCGAGTACCTCGCCGCCCACGCCGACTACTCACTGGGGCACTTCTCCACCGCTGACATCGACCTTGGCACGATTCAGGCGGAACTCGGCGAGGGCTATCAGTTGAGCGTCATGGTCTGGCTGGCGCCTTACGACCTGGGCGTTTCGGAGCGGCTCTTGCTGCAGACGGTGCCCACCGAAGACGCCGAGGTTTATCAGATCCGGGCCGTGATCATCCGCGAGAGCGGTGATGAGTCCTCCTGGATCCGTGTGACGCGCAACTTCATCAACATGCTGCGCAAGCAGTACCTGTTGTGGCGCACCTTCCCCGCGGGTCTCAAGGGCGAGTACGGACAGCGGGGTATGAGGCTCCTGGCCGGCGAACTGGAAGAAGAGGAATAGGAGCGCAGAGAAGCAGACGAGGGGCCGCCAAGCCGGCCCCGGGGAATCGATCAAACTAGCAGTGGAAGCAGCCCGGCTGGCCTGCTCGGGCAGAAGCATCCCCCGCTCCCGGGGACGGGCAGGACAATCAGCACGCGGCGTCAGCGCCGGAGGTGCCAAGTGGTACAACACGATCCGGAACTTGAACTTTATCGAGGGCTGATGGATCAGCCGGAGAAGTTCGAGGAGGGTTTCGACATCAAAGCCGTCGTCGGCGCCCTCTTCGTCGGCTTCGTCATGATGCCCGGCGCCATCTACCTCGGGCTCGTGGCCGGCCGGTCACTGGGTCCCGCGGCGGAGTGGACCACCGTCATCCTCTTCACAGAGGTTGCCAGGCGGTCCTTCGTCACCCTCAAGCGCCAGGAGGTCTATATCCTCTTCTACATCGCGTCGGCCCTGGCCAGTACGGGACACGGCGGCCTGCAGCTTGCAGGCGGCGCTTTCGCGGGAAAGATGTGGGACCAGTACTTCGTCCGATCTCCCGCGGCCAAAGGAATGGGAATTGCCAACGAGATTCCGTCCTGGGTCGTGCCTGGGCCCGATTCCGAAGCCATTCTGCAGCGAACGTTTCTCCACCCTGACTGGCTCATACCGAGCCTGCTCCTGCTGCTTGGCACCGTCCTCGGCCGCTTCAACAGCTGGGGCCTGGGTTACTTCCTGTTCCGCCTGACCTCGGACTATCAGAAGCTGCCCTTCCCCTTCGCGGCCATTTCTGCGCAGGGCTCCACCGCTCTCGCGGAAGCCTCGAGCAAGGAGGAGACCTGGCGCTGGCGCACCTTCTCCATCGGCGCAATGATCGGACTGGTCTTCGGCGCGTTCTACGTGGGTATCCCTACCTTCACCGGCGCCATCATGAGCAAGCCGCTGCAGCTTCTGCCGATCCCGTGGGTAGATCTCACCCGAAACACCGAGCAGATACTGCCGGCCATGCCCACAGGCTTTGTGACCGACCTCGGTTCCATCGGGTCCGGGTTCGTCGTGCCTTTCTGGGCAGTCGTAGGCGGGTTCCTTTCGGCGCTCCTGACCCTTGTCTTCAACCCGTACATGCACAAGATCGGTGTCCTCAGCAGCTGGCAGGCAGGTATGGGCACCATTGAGACCCAGTTTGCCAACCGTATCGACTTCTACTTCTCCTTCGGAATCGGTATCGCGTTCGCCGTCTTTGTAGTCAGCATGTACCTTATCGTCGCCATCTTCCGGGAGAACCTGCGGAAGCAGAGAGAGGAGGGCGGGCAGGGCACCAAGGGGAGCTGGACGCCACCACCGGGACGGGGCGACATTCCCACGTGGTTGTCACTGACCCTGTTCGCCGTCTCGACCATTGCCTACATCTACCTGTGCTGGCTCCTGGTGCCACGTTTCCCGCTGTTCTACGTAATCCTGTTCGGGTTCGTGGTCACGCCGATTCAGTCGATCATTGATGCGACGATGATCGGCATGACCGGCCAGTACGTGGGCGTCCCGATGGTGCGCGAAGCGACCATCATCTTCAGCGGCTATAAGGGCGTCGATATCTGGTTCGCGCCCATTCCATTGTCTGACTTCGGCGGCATGGCCCAGCATTTCCGGGTCATCGAGCTGACGGGCACGAAGATCACCAGTATGATCAAAGCCGAGCTGGTCATCTGGCCCATCACTATCTTCTGCAGCCTGCTCTTCTGGCAGTTTGTGTGGCGCCTTGCGCCGATCCCGTCCGTCTACTACCCCTACGCCCAGAAAATGTGGCACCTTTCGGCGCTGGAACGCGGCCTGTGGCTCACGTCAACGGTGAACCCCGAGCGCAGCGTTTTCTACCGCGCCTGGAACAAGAATATCGCAATCGGTGGGTTTGTCTTCGGGACCCTCTTCTACTACATACTGGCGGCCTTCAAACTGCCCACTATGCTGGTCTTCGGCATGGTTCGTGGCTTGGGGACCCTTCCACACTTCGTGTTCCCGGAGATGGTCGGGGCGCTGATCAGCCAGTACTACTTCGTGCCGCGCTACGGCGCGCGCCGCTGGAAGCAGTATGCGACGGTTCTCATGGCCGGGTACTCGTGCGGGATGGGGCTCGTGGGCATGGGCACGGTGGCCATCGCGATGATCAGTAAGTCCGTCTCCCAGATGCCCTACTAGGACGCATAGTTGAACTTTCTGGCGGGTAACCTGTCAAAGCAACAAGCCTGCGGACAAGAGAACCGCACGAGAGCGAACACCTCCCGCGGTCCGCAGATTTCTTGGAACCCATGCGGCCGCGGGATGTTATTCTAGAAGGGTGAGTCTGCCCGCCAAATCGGCCACCACGCTCTTTGTCAAGAGCGCGCCGTGAATCACCCGATACCGCCGCAGGAGGGAATGTGAATGTCGGTCAGAGTACACCGCCGCGGTTTCACCCTCATCGAGTTGCTTGTGGTCATCGCCATTATCGCCATTCTGGCCGCTATCCTGTTCCCGGTGTTCGCCA